>NZ_JAPYKO010000019.1:0-121325 GCF_037179585.1 Mesorhizobium argentiipisi (SeqCode) | reverse complement strand
TGTTAGATGGCGCCCGTCAGCGTGCCGACGCCATGCGCTTCAACTTCCGTTGCACCGTTCATCGATGCGCTCCCAGCAGCCTGCGATCCTTGATATGAGCGCGACGGGCGGCATCGCTTCGGCTCGCTGCGGAATCGCCGACATAGAACGTTCCGTCGCTCCACATGGCGTGCATGATCACCGCAAGCTTGCGCGCTACGGCGACGCAGGCCTTGCGGTGGCAGGAGCGTTTGGCGATCGCCTGGCCCCAGCTCTTCACCTTGTCCCTGCCCTTGAACCGCGTCATCAGCCCCGATGCCGCCTCGTAAAGCGAGCGCCGCACATCCGCGTCGCCGGCTTTCGATATGCGACCCTGAACGTCAATCGAGGTGCCCGACTGCCAGCGCCGCGAGGTCAGGCCGAAGTAGGCCGCAACGTCGCGTGAGCGGCGGAAGCGCGACGGATCGTCAATCGCCGTCATGAACGAAAGTGCCGTCACCGGGCCGACGCCAGGGATTGCCATGAAGCGTCGGCACAGTTCGCTGTGGGCCACCATTTTGACGACGAGATCGTGCAGCCGGCAATACTGTCTCCACAGCGCTGCGCGCGCCGACAGCATGGCGTCCATCAGTTCGGACGAAAGCGGATCCTCCTCCACTGCGGTGCGCACTGCCTGCTCGAAAGCCCCTCGCCCGACCTTGCCCAGTCGGATGCCGAATGCCTTCAGCGAATGGCGTATGGCGTTCTCGAGGTCGAGGAACTTGGCTTTCAGATTGCGCCGGTGCGTCAGCAGAAGCTTCGTCCGGTAGCAGCTTTCCGACTTGATATGGGCCTGCCGGAACCAACCGGTGCGCATGATGTGGGCGATGCCCAGCGCATCGGCCTTGTCGGTTTTGTTGCGTTGCGCCGACATCGCGGCGCGCACGTGCTGCGTCTCCAGGCAGACGGCCGGCAGGCCGAGTTTCTTGAGCTCCGGATGCAGCCAGGGCGACAACGCGCCGGCCTCGTGGCCGACGCGGCGCAGGCGCGGCAGAAACGGCTTCAACGTCGCAAACAGCGCGTCGGGACTGCACCGCGCCATGATCGTCGACGACGCACACCGCCGTCTCGTCCATCGCTACGTCCAGTCCGCAAAAGAATTCCATCGTTCGCCTCCTGCGTTGCTTCACAGGAGCAGATTCTGCCGCCGAGTCGCCGGCGATCGCCAGTTGACCCGCAGTCGACGCACAGTTTTGCTGCTTGCCCAGGCGCTCGCCCCGATTACGGGCGGCCATCGCTCGGTCGGAGTGCGTTGACCTGCCCCGACCGTACGCCGTGGCACGCGGGAGCACGATATGGGGCCAAGTGCATCAGGGCAGCTCATGGCACAGACTTCTTGCTCGCTTTGGGAACGAACAGACCGGTCGATTGAGCTGCGGCGTCGGCCAATCCTTGCCTGGACGCAGCGTTTGAAGCGTCATCGTGGGATCGATACGGTTGTGTCGGACGCTCGCCCGGGATGCCGCTCGGCTGCGCGGCGAACAGCGGAGCGCTCTTCCAGCTATAACGTTCGGAGAATGCCTGGTTGTTCGCTTTCGTTGCACCAGCGTTGCGGATGGCGGACGTTACGATCGCGACATAGGCAAGCGTTTCCCGGGGCAGCCGCCTGCCTTGCAGCGACGCCTCGTAGCGCCCAGGGCCAGCGTTGTAGGCGGCAATCCAGCCGGGCGATCCGTAGCAATCAACCAACTCGCGGATATAGGCCGCGCCCGCGATAATATTGTCGTGCGGGTCGTAAGGATCGACGCCGAGTCGGTACCGAACCCGCAGGTCGGACCAGGTGTTTGGCACGATCTGCATCAGCCCCATGGCTCCCTTGCGCGATGTGGCGCGCTGGTCGCCTGCGCTTTCGGCGCCAAGGACGGCGCGGATCCAGGTCGGCGGAAGGCGAAAGCGCTTCGCGGCTTCCGCGATGTGAGCGTCATAACGATTGCGCGCCGGCGGCATGATGGCAGGCGGGCTCTGCGCCAATGCGGCAGCGGGAACCAAGCAAGTGATGCAAAGCCCGCCAAGTAGAATGAGTGCCGAGGGCCAGATCGCGCGAGGCAACGCGTGCGATATGGCTTGGCTCGCCGGCCGACGGCGCGCTGACATCGCTTAGTCCTTCTCGGCGCGGTCACGCTGGCGCGACCAATGCAAAGACCAGGACTTCTTGTCGTCGCCGTTTTGAAACAGATAAGCGCGGATCGGCTGCGCGAAAGTCGGGTCGTCTATCTGCAGTGATACGAACTCGCCGGCCTTCTCGCTGGAGTGTTTCCAACCGGCCCCGATCGTGCTGCCGTCTTCGCTGTCGGCATGCACCCGATAGTCGGGCCCATTGTCCGCATCGCTCGCCTCGGCCGCGACGATCGCGACCTCAAGGTTGAGAATGAGCGTCTGAATTCGTCCAGAATAACCGGTCTGATGGCTGATGAATTCTCCGATTTGTGGCATGTGCTTTCTCCTGTCTTTGATGTGCGTGGTGACAATGGGCGGCACGAAAGGGCGCCGCCCGTGACGCGCTCACCGCGCTGAAGCGCGCCATTGGAAGCGGCCGTCGCCCTGCTCGTCGGTCCACAACGGGACCGCGCGGCCAATGATGTGATCGGTGGAGATGAGGCCGAAGTAGCGGCCGTCGAGGCTGTCGCGAACCTGGCGGTTCATGAGGAAAACGGCGTCGACCGGAATGCGTCGACAGCCCTGCCAGGTAGGCAGGCCGCGGGCGACGCGATCTTGCTCAAGCGCAACGCCTACGGCACCGCCATCGATCGAAATCGTGAGCTTGTTCCGGCAAACGGTTTGACCGGGGACTGCAAGGATATGCTTCAAAAGCAGCACGTGCATCGGCAGGTAGCCGCGGTCAGCCAGGAACGTTGCAAGCGTTTCAGGCGGCTCGACGGCGACCAGGTCACCGGCTCCGAACGGCCCCCTGGCATCGATCCGATAGAGGCCAATCGGTGCGCTGGCCGACGCGTTCCAGACAAACTTCGGCGGCACTGGCTCGAGGACTGGGCACAGCGCTCCCACGGTCGCCAATGCCGTCACCAGGACAATCGGTGACCGCATCATGGCTGGATCCGCTGACGCAGGAGGTAGGCTCGGTGAAGATCCAGCGTGTAATTGCGAGGCGCCTGCCCAACCGTCATTCGGTTGTGGACGTGCCGCCAGTGATCGGGCGAGACTTTTGCCGGATCGATGCCGAGTTGCTCGATACCGTCGATCGTCTGCAGCACGCGCTCGACCCTGGGCCAGTCTTGAGCCGTGAGCAAAATGGCACCGCCGGGCCGCACGAACGGCAGCGTCTGATGGGCTTCGCCCTCGGCGACCGCGCGCACGATATCGACGCGCGAGATGATCGTGCCGAAGTCGTTTGCTGCCCATCGGACGAAGGCGAAGATGTCACCGGGACGAAACGAAACGATGCGTCGGCGCCGATCGATCACCTTCTCCCGAGCGATCGAACCGAAGCGGATCCGGTACTCGATCTTTTTCTCGACCCAGGTCAGTTGGACATGAGTTAAGCCTGCGCCGGCAACAGCGCCTGGCGCCGATCGGCCTGAAGGGAAGTCAACGACAGTGCCCATTGGGCTGTCTCCTGATCTTGCGGAAAGCATGTGCGGTGCAGGTTGGTGGTGGTTGCGCCTGCTGAGCATGAGCGGCGCCTTTGCATGGCTCTCGTAACTCAGCGCACGTAGCGCCCGGTCGGTGTGAAAGCAGCCGGCGGATGGCGCTTGGCGGGAAGCACGGAACCACGAGGGTCAGAAGTCGAATTCACTGCGCCGCGCTGAGCCCAGGCCTGGAGATCGTCAACGGCATAGACGACGCGGCCGCCAAGCTTGCGGTAGGCGGGACCCGTGCCATAAGTGCGGTGTTTTTCGAGCGTGCGCGACGACAGGCTGAGGAACTCGGCAGCTTCCTTGGTGCGCAGAAAGCGGGGCGGCAAAACGGCTAGATCAGGTCGCATTTGTCGGGCCTCCGTGGGGCTTCGGTGAACCGCTGGCGCTCAGCGGCGGACGGCGATCACGGTGGCGGAAAGGAGGCTTCGTGAGGGATGGGGAAGATTAGGGGGGCGAATATTCCCACCCCAGGGCGCTAGGCCCGCTTGCGATGGCGCAAGAGTTGCAGATAGCCACCGGAAATCATGGCACCGCCGCCCTTGACGAGACCGATCACGGTGTCGCGAAGGGGCGAGGTTTTCCACAGATCGGAGGCAACACGGCCTGTCCCATAGAAGACGTTCGCGATTTCACGGTAGCTGGCGCCGCTTTTGCGGCCATCGGCGGCCTGCATCATCAGGCGCAGGCGGCGCCGCTGCTGATCGGTCATTCGTGTATCCGGCGGCACGGGCCGCCCATGACAGGAGCGCCAGAAACGGACGAGGGCCTCGACCCGTCCAAGCGCCTGGGAATCGAGCGGGATCAGGGTCGCGAGGGATCGGCTCGCCGCGCTCCCGGGAAGCAAGAGCAGTTGTGTCGCAATCCCACTATCGCGGATGGCATGAAATCCCTCTGGGCTCTTGTGCTGTTTGCCATCAACGGACGATGTGGAAGATTCGCCTGACAGGAAATCTGGCGATGCCATGAGGGTCATCACCGCGGGGTTGGCCAGCGGTGACCACAAAACGTCTTGCATCAATGCCGACAAGTCGGGTCGGGCCGCGAAATCGCAACCCCCAGCGTTTCTGCGCTTCGGTTGGGAAGGGATCTCTTTCAAATCCCTCACGCACAAGGGCCAGATAGTGCCGTTGATAGGAGTCTGAGCGGCGCAGACACTCCCAAGCCAGGCCTTCGACTGGCAGGTCGTCGAAGAAGTCGTAGCTGCTGTTGTCTCGCCAATGCGACGTGTCGGGCTTCATCGTGCAGCTCCTCGCTAAAACTGCAAGTTGCGCACGAATCGATTCCCGACTCTGGCGACCGGCGGAAGGCCTCTAAGGTGCATGGCGTGGTGCTGAAAAAGCATCACCCTGGAAATATTCGCTAGGCGTCATCTTGGCGCAGAAGGTGGCGGTAACCAGTGCGCGTCATCCAGCGCGCCCGCGCCAAGTGGGTATCGTGGACATGTCGAGCGCGCTGCGGCTCCTTTGCCGGGTCGATCCCGAACAGAACTTTGACCACCTCACGCCAATCAGCACCGTCGGCATCGGCGTCGAACAAGCGCATGTAGAGCTTAATGTGGCTGCGGTCATAGTCTGTGAGTTCGTCCCCCGTGGGAGCGGTGTCGTCGAACGGCCCGATCATGATTTGCACTTCCCCAACATGCGAAACCTAAAACACGATCCTTGCAGATGTCATCTTAGCGGTGGAGGAGATCAATGAGCATTGCGCGATGTTGTGCTGGCATCGCTCCGGCTGCCCGCGCTGGCTCTGCAGCTGGTGACTTGAGGCTCCGCCCGGTTGGCCGGGCGGAGCCTCTTGTTTGCCTCCTATTCTTTGTTACGGCGGCTCGGGCGGGACCAGATCAGGCTGTAGCCCTCGCCGTCTTCGTCGTCGAAGAGGTTTGCGAAGATCGGGGCGGTGAAGCTCGGATCGTCGAGCTTGAGGCCCAGATACTTGCGGCCTTCGTTGGACTGCTTGGCCCAGGCGGCGCCGATTTCCACTGGGCCGACGAAGACCCGGTGGCTGGGGGCATTCTCACCGTTGGCTCGGTTTTCGGGGACGATGCGGACGCCGCGGGCCTGGACGCTGAGCGTGACGATTTCGCCAGTGAACTCGTTGTTGCCGGACTTCTTAAAGGTGCCGATGGTAGCCATTGTGGTTCTCCTTGATCCTGTCTGTCTCGAGCCCGCACCATTGCGTTCTCGATAGTGATCGACAGGCCGAAGGCGATCGCCGGCGCACCCTTGGGTGCCGAAGCGTCAGCGGAGGATGGCGTGGGACCGACTTTGTTGCTTGGCGAGGAATGACGGCGCAGCCGTCAGGGGAAGAAAGTCGGTCCCACGCCATTGCGTCAAAGGCGATCGAGGCTAAGCCGTCCTTCGGCCAGATACATCCATCGATGAGACCGCTTAGGTGCGCTCGGGTGGCGGCCGTGATCAGATGGGCCGAACGGCTACCCATTGCAACCTCCGCTAGCCGGCAAGCGGGTTCTCAGCCGATCGTCTCGCTACAGGATTATTGCAAACCGCTTCACCTGCGGGTGCAGGTATTCGAAGCGTCTACGGGCATGCCCGCCGATACGAGTGCTCGGCCGGACTAGATCAGGCTGCAGTCTCGCCCTCCACATCATTGCCGAGGTTGCTCGGTCGGTCCGGCTCCGGAAGAAGGCGGCGCTCACGCGCCGCTCGACTCAAATCGATAAACGGGGATACCGAGCCTGCGGGCCTTGTCTGCGAGATTGTCCTGGATGCCGGTGCCTGGGTAGACGATGACGCCAATCGGCATTGCGTCGAGCATTGCGTCATTGCGTTTGAATGGTGCGGCCTTGGCGTGCTTCGTCCAGTCGGGTTTGAAGGCGATCTGAGGCACCTTGCGGTTATCGGCCCATTTTGCGGCGATCAACTCAGCGCCCTTCGGCGAGCCACCATGCAACAGCACCATGTCGGGATGCTTGGCGCGGGCCTGGTCGAGCTTTGCCCAGATCAGAGCGTGGCAGTTGAAGTCGAGGCCGCCGGTGAAGGCCACCTTCGGGCCGGGTGGCAGGAAGACCTGATTGTCAGCGTGCTTCTTGGCGGCAAGGAAATCGCGGCTGTCGATCATAGCGGCAGTCAGGTTGCGGCGGTTGATCATGGAGCCGGTACGCGGACGCCAGATCGAGTGGGTGTGACGTTCAAAGTGTTCGGCGGCCTGATCGCGCATCAGTTCGAAGGCGTTGCGGCGTTCGATGAACGTCTGCCCCTGGGCGGTAAGGAGCTCCAACTCCACGGATTTGACCTCGGAGCCGTCCTGTTCGCGCTGCAGGCGCCGCTGAGCGAGTTCGTTGTCATCGAGTTCGCGTTCGATCCGGTTCGTTGCGCGATGGAAGAGGTTTACCGTGCCCCAAAGTAGTTCCTCGAGGTCGGGCTCGAGGCGCGTGTCGGACAGCGCCACTACCAGGGCGTCGAAAATGTCGCAGATGCTGGCTGTGATTACGTGACCCTCAGGAAGCGGTCGCGGATCTGGTTCGTCTTCGAACGGACGGTAGCCGTAGAGCTGGAGTTCCTGGAGGACGTGATCAGTTGGGGACGACGCGTGTTGCGGTTCGAAGTCGGTGTCGTGCTGGTTGCTCATGGCGGCTTCCTTCGGCGGGTCGGCCGCGGCCATCGCGGCCTTCATGGCGACGAAGGCGGCGGACGGTCCGGACTTGCACCCGCAGCATCAGCGCAGGGCCGGAACGCCAGTGGAGGATGGCGAAGCCCGGCTATTTTGTTTGGCGATGGAAAGGCCCGAAGACGGGGTCCCATGCGGCCGACCCGCATGGGGTGGAAAAGGGCCGCCGGAAAATAGCCGGGCGAAGCCATTGCCGGTCCGGACCGGCTGTCGCCCGATCGCCCTCTGGAAGGCCGTGGGCCGGTCCTTTCCAGACGAAGGAAAGCACCATGAGGGCAAGGACAGCGGCATGCCGCTTGCCGCTCTGTCCTCTCGTCAGACCGCGAGCATCATGAAGCGGGCGACGTCGCGCGGTGCGATCTGAACCCGCAAGTTTGCCCTGAGGGCATCGGGACCGAGCAGACGAAGATCCTCGTTGAAGTCGCCGAGTTGCGGCGTCAGCACGATCGCCTCGATGCCGGCCGAGCTGGCGCGTTGCATGAGGGCCGCAGTTGCCCTTTTCCCCGCCCGATCGTTGTCGCGGGCGATGTAAAGACGCCGCAGCGTCTCAGGAAAAAGAATGGCAGACAGATGTCCCGCGGACAGGGCTGCGATTACCGGCATTGCGGGCAGCACCGAGCGCTGCGACAGCATGGTCTCGATGCCTTCGCCGGCGACCATCACGTCGCAGGCGACGCCGAAGCGTACTCCGTGCCCCAAAAGTTCGCCCATGGCTCGCCTCGGCGTGTCGATTGGAGCTCGGCCGAGACAGATCTCACTGAAACCGCTCGGATCGAGCCAGGTACGATGCGCGCCGGTGAGTTTGCCGTCGAGGTCAGTAACGACCGCGATCATTGCAGGCCAGGTTTCGGTCTGCCCGTCCTCATCGCGCCGATAGTAGCAGCGCGGATGAAAGCGAAGGCTGCCGGTTTCGTGGAAGGCCGTTATACCGCGTGCACGCAAATACATCTCGACAAGTGTTCCGGAGATGGGCCGCGATATGGCAACCAGCCGTCTCGCCGCATCGGCAAAGCCTGCTCCAGCGCGAGATGCTGGCGTTTTGCATCCGGCTGGGTGAGGCGGTAGCTGATGAGGCATGGACAAAAAGCTGCGCGCCTCATCGGCAACGTCCCTGAAGTCGACCAAGCCAAGTGATTCACGGATCACGTCGAGCAGGTCACCGTGCTCGCCAGTGGCGGCGTCGGTCCACTTGCCTGCCGCGCCTTTGCCGAAATCCGGACCCCCGAGGCGCACAAACATGGAGCGCCCCGAGGCATTGCGAGCATCGCCAACCACCCAATAGCGACCCACGCGACGACCATTGGGAAGATAGCGTCGGCACACTGCCTCGGCCTGTCGGCCGAGACAGGATGCCAGTTCGGAGGCATCGTGCCGCGACATCAGGCTGCCCTCCTGTTCTGATCGACATCCACCTCGATGGGCAGCGCGACTTCTTCTGGCAGATGGCAAAGCAGCCAGTCGGTCGCCTTGCCGGCCAGGCTGGCGGCGCGCACGACAGCGCGATTGTCCTGCCGCAGCACCTCCAGCCATGATCCGATGTAGTCGGCATGCCGCACGGTCGGAACGATGCCCAAAGCAGCGCACGAGAAAGCGGCGCTGATCTCCGCCACCAGTTCCTCGAACGCATACTTTCTGGTTCCGAAGGAGCCGGAGAAGTCGCGCGCAAGACGTGAGGGATGGCCCGTAGCATGGCCAAGTTCATGCAGCGCCGTACGATGCCAGTTGATAGGCTCGAAGAAGGCTTGAGGCGGCGGTACTTGAATGCGGTCCTGGGTTGGCAGGTAATAGGCTCGATCGCCGCCGATGCGGAATTCAATGCCTGCGGCCTTGATCAGGGCCTCCACACGTGGCTCGATCAGGGCCGGGTCCGGTAGCGGGGAAACTGCCATGTTTTCCGGCAACTCTTCACATTGCTCGGCATTGAACACGGTGAACTTCTTGAGGAACGAGACCGGCCGGGCATCTTCGCCAGTATCTCTGGCGCGTTTCTTCTCATCGTGAGGAACAAAGCGATCAGCATACACGACGGTTGTGCCGTGCTCGCCCTTGCGAACGTTTCCGCCAAGCGCGAGGGCTTGGCGGAAAGTCAGCCAGTTTTGGGCCGTATAGCCCTGCTCGACGACAGCGCCCCACAGGATAAGCACATTGATGCCGCTATATGCTCTGCCGGTGCTGGCGTTCCGGGGCAGCGATAGCGGCGCCTTGGCCGCCGCACTCCCCCAGGGCTGAACCCAAGGAAACCGACCCGCCTCCAACTGCGAGATGATCTTGTCGGTTATCTCGTCATAGAGGTTCGCCCGGCCGGCAGCTACTGCGCGTCGGTGATGGTGATTGGACATCGTGATTTCTCCGCGACAGGCGCTGGAGGACTCTCCCCAGCTTTCGACCCGTCGTGGAAAAGCCAATCCACACTCTGACTCTATCGCGGTGAGGTCGCCGCAATATCGCGGCCTTAGCCGGCACCGCACGAGCGGCTCATTGGCGATGCCTTCGTGAACCGTCTTGTTGGGCGTTCAGGGCGTCGCGAAGTTGCCAAGTTCTCCCTGACCTATATGCCGCCGTTTCTTACGCAAGAGCGTCCTAACCACCGCATAAGGGGTCTAGTGCCGTTCACATACGGTTCTTGGATGCGTACTTTTCAAACGCATAACCACCTGGTGGTGAGAATGAACTCGGGACAGTGCCAGCTATGCCCTAGCTGTTTGATACCGATGGATCCTGCGCTTACTGGCGAAAGATCTGGGTCACATCGGGCAATTGTCTGGCCAATGCCCGATCATCAGGCTCAAGCACTAGCCGATGACGCTGAGATTGTTCTGCGGCGTCAAACGAGAGGCATGCAATGAGCATTCCAGAGCAGTTGGACGACAATGTGCCGCTCCGCCTCAACGTTGCTGCCGAAATCGCGTTCCCGGACGGTTCTATTGGCGCGGCAGGGTTGCGAAAGGAACGAGATGCTGGCCGCCTGCAGACAGAGCTGATCGCAGGCAAGGAATACGTGACTTTGGCAGCGATCGCTAAGATGAGAGAGCTATGTCGCGGACGTCGAAAGGGGCGCGCCTGGTCTGGCGCGCTGAAAGCAGAAAGCAGAACGGAGCCTTGCGCAACGGAGCTGGCTGGTACATCCGCGATGGTACAACCTTCATCAGCGCTTGCGGTGGCACTGGCGACCGCGAACGCGCTGAGAAACGGCTCGCCCAACACATCATCGAAAAATACCGGCCGGCCCGCGAGCGCGGACGCGATCCGGCCACCGTCCCGGTAGCCGACGCCGTTGGCGTTTATCTTACCGAGGTAGCGCCCTTACACGCCAAACCAAAGCAAACCGCCGAACGGCTTATCGTTGTGCTGAAGTGGTTCGGCAACACGAAAATCGGCGACATCAATGGCAAGGTCTGTCGCGACTACGCGAAGGTGCACGGCAATGGCGCCGCTGCCAGACGTCAATTGGAGGATCTGCGCGCAGCACTGAACCACTATCATCGAGAAGGCTATGTAACCTCGACCCCTACGATCGTGGCGCCAGCGAAGCCTCTACCGCGCGACCGCTGGCTGACCCGCGATGAGGCCGCAGCATTGCTTCGCGCCGCGTGGCGCATGCGCCAGTCATGGAAGGGCAAGCCAAGCGACCGTCGCACGGGACGCCACGTCGCGCGCTTTATCCTCGTTGCTCTATACACCGGCACCCGGTCGGCCGCGATCTGCGGAGCAGCCATCGGGCCAACAGAGGGCGCCGGGCATGTCGACCTCGAACGCGGCATTTTCTACCGTCGCGCCACCCGCCGCCGCCAGACGAACAAACGCCAATCGCCGGTCAGGTTGCCTGACCGGCTGCTTGCACATGTGCGTCGCTGGGCGGCAACACCGTTGGAGATCAAGACCAAGGGCCGCGGGAAGAGCGCAAGCATCGGCCGCATGATCGCGCACGACTACGTCGTAGAGTGGAACGGCAAACCGGTGCAATCGATCAAGAAGGCCTTCCGCTCAGTGGTCGAGGCGGCCGGGCTCGGCTGGCATGACGACGTGGCAGCACCTGACGGTAGCATTCGGCGCGTATTCCGCACTGACATCACGCCGCACGTCTTCCGCCACACAGCTGCGACCTGGCTGATGCAACAGGGTTCCGATCCCTGGGCAGCCGCCGGCTTCCTCGGGATGACCGTCGAGATGCTGATTGAGACCTATGGACACCATCACCCCGAATTTCAGACCGAAGCCATCCGGGCGATCGTCTCCAAGTCTCGCTCGCCAAACCTGCACAAAAACACAGTCAGGATGCTTGCGGCACAGAAAGAGAACATTTCCGAATACCCCACAGTTACCCCACAGAATCGCTGGAAATAAACGTGAACAAAGGCCGTATGGCGTCACAAGAAATGGCGGAAATCCGGAATTTCTCTGGCCAACCCGCTCGTTCGGGACGAGGGGGTCGCAGGTTCAAATCGTCATCCTTGCGGCGGCGAGCTTACCGAAAGTGATTTTGCGGTCGGTGCATGAGGGGTTACTCTGCGTCATCCACGAATAAGGAGGATCGGATGAAAACCTTCCTTGCGACAGTCGCAGCATTGGGCCTGTCGATGTCGGGCGCAGCCGCAGAGTGCGCGTATCACCAATCAATGGCATCAGCAGCACAGGTCGACACGACCAAAACGGCCAGCGTTGAAAAATCCGACGTGGCGAAGACAACTGACGCGCAGCAGATCAAGAAACCAGCGCCGCCCAAGACGGAATAGCGGCTTGCCTGAAACAGTGGAGCGGCGAAGTTCAGAGCTCTCCGCAATATCTAGCCTGTGAGGTTGCCGCTAGAAGTCCGTTTCTGCCAGCGCTGGTCGGGTATGACCTGATGAAGGAGCCGTAGTGCCAGAACGCGACAGCCGAGACAGCGGCGGCTGGCCGGCTTAAAGGCGGGACAGGGTGGCCTGGCGCTGTATACGCATTCGCGTATTTCTTGCCAATATACGCTATCACGTATGGTGGCAGCTTATACGTAAACGCGTATGATATATCCAATATACGCGATCGCGTATGAAATCTGCCATTGCGTTCCCAACCTCATGGAAAGGCTATACGCGCGAGCGCCGTCCATCTCCTGTATTTACACGCCACGCTACGACGCCTCGATAAACCTGTTGCAGCAGCTAAGAATACCGTTCTCTTAATCATCCCCGACCGGGGACCGCCTGCATTGTTCCCGACCGAAACGGGGACAAAATGGCAGCTTTGCACAACCACACCGAACGACACGCGCGCAGTTCGCGCATGCTGCGCACCGCGCTCGGTCAAGCCATCAGCCGGTTCCTCGACGATCCGGCAATCGTCGAAGTGATGTTGAACCCGGACGGCCGAATCTGGGTGGATCGGCTTTCGGAGGGTCTGGCTGACACGGGCCAGATGCTGCCGGCCGCCGATGGCGAGCGCATTGTGCGTCTGGTCGCTCACCATGTTGGCGCCGAGGTGCATGGCCGTTCTCCGCGCGTCTCGGCTGAGTTGCCGGAAACCGGCGAACGCTTCGAGGGGCTGCTTCCGCCCGTCGTTTCAGCGCCCGCCTTCGCGATCCGCAAGCCGGCAGTCGCTGTGTTCACGCTCGAGGACTATGTCGCGGCGGGCATAATGACCGCCGGCCAGAAGGCCACGTTGCGCGCCGCAGTAGTGGGCCGCGCGAACATCCTTGTGGCGGGCGGCACGTCCACCGGCAAGACGACGCTGACCAATGCCCTGCTCGCCGAAGTGGCGAAGGGGTCGGATCGCGTCGTCATCATCGAGGACACGCGCGAACTGCAATGCTCCGCGCCCAACATGGTCGCCATGCGCACCAAGGATGGCGTCGCATCGCTCGCCGATCTGGTCCGCTCCTCGCTCCGCCTTCGTCCCGACCGCATCCCCATCGGCGAAGTGCGAGGCTCGGAGGCGCTTGACCTTCTGAAGGCTTGGGGCACCGGGCATCCCGGCGGCATCGGCACCATCCACGCCGGCTCCGGCATCGGCGCCCTGCGGCGTCTCGAGCAACTCATCCAGGAAGCCGTCGTCACCGTTCCGCGCGCCCTGATAGCCGAAACCATAGACATGGTCGCCGTTCTATCCGGACGCGGTTCTGCGCGCCGGCTCACCGAGCTCACCCGGGTCGAAGGACTTGGTCCCGACGGCGACTATCGCACTTCCCAAGCCAGTCAGAACAATGAAGGAGACAATTCATGATCCGCGCTCTCTCCCGAGGCTACCGGCGTATCGCCGCTTCAGGCACGACGCTCTTCATCAGTCTCTTTGCCGCCTCGGCCGCCAATGCCGCCGGATCGTCAATGCCGTGGGAGCAGCCGCTGGAGAAGATCCTTCAGTCGATCGAAGGTCCGGTCTCCAAGATCATTGCCGTGATCATCATCATCGTGACCGGACTGACGCTCGCCTTCGGCGATACTTCCGGAGGTTTTCGGCGACTGATCCAGATCGTCTTTGGCCTCTCGATCGCCTTCGCGGCGTCCAGCTTTTTTCTGTCGTTCTTCTCATTTGGCGGTGGAGCGCTGATCTGATGGCGACCGCTTTCGAACAGATCGACGCGGTGCCGGGATATGTGGTCTCCGTTCACAGAGCTCTGACCGAGCACATCCTGCTCGCCGGCGCGCCGCGTTCGATAGCGATCATGAACGGCACCCTCGCAGGCGCGGTCGGCCTCGGCCTGCGGCTGTGGCTGGTCGGTCTCCTTCTCTGGGCGCTCGGACACTTCACGGCGGTGTGGGCCGCAAAGCGCGATCCGCTCTTCGTTGAAGTCGTCCGGAGACATCTGCGCCTTCCCGCCCACCTGTCGGTTTGAGGGCGCGGCCATGATGAACCTTGCTGAGTTTCGCCGGGACGCCAGCCGCCTGGCCGACTACCTGCCTTGGGCCGCGCTCGCGGCGCCTGGTGTGGTGTTGAACAAGGACGGGAGCTTTCAGCGCACCGCAAGGTTTCGCGGTCCGGACCTGGATTCCGCCGTGGCGGCAGAACTGGTGGCGGTCGCCTCGCGCATTAACAACGCCTTTCGTCGTCTGGCCTCCGGTTGGAGCATTTTCGTCGAGGCGCAGCGCCATGAGGCGGCGACCTATCCCGACAGCCAATTTCCCGATCCCGCCTCCGGCCTGGTCGACGCAGAGCGCAAAGCCGACTTCGAGGAGGAGGGCATCCACTTCATATCGAGCTACTTCCTCACCTTCCTCTACCTGCCGCCGGCTGAAGATGCGGCGCGGGCGGAGACTTGGCTCTACGAGGGGCGCGAACAGTCCGGCGTGGATCCTCATGAGATCCTGCGCGCGTTTGTCGACCGCACCGATCGTGTTCTCTCGCTTCTCGACGGCTTCATGCCGGAATGCCAGTGGCTCGACGATGCCGAGACGCTGACCTACCTGCATTCGACTGTCTCGACGAAACGCCATGGGGTGCGCGCCCCGGAGACCCCGATCTATCTCGATGCGCTGCTGGCGGAGCAGCCTTTGACTGCCGGGCTCGAGCCGCGCCTTGGCGACCAGCATCTGCGCGTTCTCACCATTGTCGGCTTTCCGACCGCAACGACGCCAGGCCTGCTCGACGATCTGAACCGGCTCGCTTTTCCCTATCGCTGGACGACACGCGCGATCCTGCTCGACAAGTTCGACGCTACCAGACTGCTGAGGAAGATCCGACGGCAATGGTTTGCCAAAAGGAAGAGCATCGCCGCGATCCTGAAGGAAGTCATGACGAACGAGGCGTCCGTGCTCGTGGACACGGACGCCGCCAACAAGGCCGCGGACACCGACATCGCCTTGCAGGAACTCGGCGCTGACGTTGCGGGCGTGGCCTACGTCACCGCGACCATCACGGTCTGGGACGCCGATCCGCATTTGGCGCAAGAAAAACTGCGCCTTGTCGAGAAAGTCATTCAGGGTCGCGACTTCAGCGCCATGCTGGAAACGGTCAATGCCGTCGATGCCTGGCTTGGGTCATTGCCCGGGCATGCCTACGCCAATGTCCGCCAACCGCCCATCTCGACACTCAATCTCGCCCACATGATCCCCCTCTCTGCCGTGTGGGCGGGGCCGGAACGGGACGAGCACCTTGGCAGTCCTCCCTTGCTATATGGCAAGACCGAGGGCTCGACCCCGTTCCGGTTGTCCTTGCATGTCGGCGACGTCGGCCACACCCTGGTGGTCGGACCCACCGGCGCTGGCAAGTCCGTGCTGCTCGCGCTGATGGCGCTGCAGTTCCGACGCTATCTGCACAGCCAAGTCATCGCTTTCGACTTCGGCGGCTCGATCCGCGCCGCAGCACTCGCCATGGGCGGTGACTGGCACGATCTGGGCGGGCTCACCGAGGGGAGCCAGGCTTCCGTGTCGCTCCAGCCTCTCCAGCGCGTCCACGACACCTACGAGCGCGCCTGGGCGGCCGACTGGATCGTGGCGATCCTTGCGCGCGAAGGCATCCCCATCACCCCCGATGTCAAGGAGCACATCTGGACCGCTCTGACATCGCTCGCCTCAGCGCCGGTCGACGAGCGCACCATCACTGGCCTCAGCGTGCTCTTGCAGGCGAACGACTTGAAGCAGGCCCTGCGGCCTTATTGCGTTGGAGGCCCATACGGCCGGCTGCTCGATTCCGAAGCCGAGCATCTCGGCGCGGCATCCGTGCAAGCCTTCGAAATCGAGGGTCTTATCGGCACCGGAGCAGCACCTGCTGTTCTGTCCTACCTGTTTCACCGCATAGGCGACCGGCTCGATGGACGGCCGACTCTTCTGATCATTGACGAGGGCTGGCTCGCGCTTGATGACGAAGGTTTTGCCGGCCAGTTGCGCGAGTGGCTGAAGACGCTGCGCAAGAAGAACGCCAGCGTCGTCTTTGCCACCCAGTCATTGTCCGACATCGACAGCTCCGGCATCGCGCCGGCGATTATCGAAAGCTGCCCAACCCGGCTGCTGCTGCCCAACGAACGCGCGGTCGAACCGCAGATCACGGCGATCTACCGCCGCTTCGGCCTCAACGACCGCCAGATCGAGATCCTGGCGCGCGCGACGCCAAAGCGCGACTACTATTGCCAGTCGCGCCGCGGCAACCGTCTCTTCGAGCTCGGCCTTTCCGAGGTCGGTCTCGCGCTCTGCGCCGCTTCGTCCAAGACCGACCAGGCTCTCATCGCCAGTGTTGCCATCGAGAACGGCCGGGACGGTTTCCTCGCGGCATGGCTGCGCGCCAGAAACGTCGCCTGGGCCGCCGACCTCATCTCCGCCCCGCAAATCTCTGCCCCGCAACCCAAAAAGGAGCCCCAAACATGATTACCCGTCACGCCCGCGCACGCGCCCTTACGCTGGCCGCGGCCATGCTCGCCATGCCCCTTTCAGTATCGCCCATCGTTGTCAGGCCGGCGCACGCTTTCATCGTGTTTGATCCATCGAACTATGCCCAGAATGTGCTGACGGCTGCCAGATCGCTCCAGCAGGTCACCAACCAGATCACCTCGCTGCAGAACGAAGCCCAGATGCTGATCAATCAGGCCCGCAATCTGGCGACCCTGCCCTTCTCCTCGCTCCAGCGATTGCAGCAATCGGTGCAGCGCACTCAGCAACTGCTCAACCAGGCGCAGAACATCGCCTTCGACGTCCAGCAGGTCGACAAGGTCTTCCAGCAGCAATACGGCAGCGTGTCCCTGTCCAAGTCCGATCAGCAACTCGTCGCTGAAGCGCGCTCGCGCTGGCAAAACACGGTTGGCGGCCTCCAGGACGCCATGCGGGTTCAGGCCGGGGTCGTTGGAAACATCGACACCAATCGCGCCCAGATGTCTGCGCTGGTCGGCGCCAGCCAATCGGCGATCGGCGCGCTCCAGGCGACGCAAGCCGGCAACCAGCTTCTGGCGCTTCAGGCTCAGCAACTCGCAGACCTCACGGCCGTCGTCGCCGCGAACGGCCGGGCAGCGGCACTGACAGAGGCCGAACGCGCCGCGGCCGCCGAACAGGGTCGTGAGCAGCGGCGGCGCTTCCTCGTCCCGGGATCGGGCTACCAGGCCGGCAATGCGGCGATGTTTAACCGCTGAGGTCCGGGACCATGGATGGCAAGACCCTCGTTCGCATCGCCGGCGTCATCTTCGTCGCGTTCGCCGTGACGGCGACCGCGCTCGAAATGACCCGCAAGAAGGAAACATCGCCTGGATCCGTCCGCCCGCCAGCGTTCCCAGCGCCGAGTGCGCTTCGCGAGGGTCTTCGCCGCTGCCAGAGCCTCGGCGAGGCTGCCTTGCTCGATCGCGATTGCTCGCGATTGTGGACCGAACAGCGCGATCGCTTCCTTGGCTTCAATCCGCCATCGGGTAACGCCGCGCCCGGGTTGGCCTTGCCGCACTCGCCGGATGCGACCGGGCAGGGGGCGCGATAGGCATGGGTGGCACCGGCGTCATTGATCAGTTCCTCGGCACATTTACCCGTTACATCGACAGCGGCTTCGGCCTGCTTGGCGGCGAAGTCGCATTCATCGCCACCACGCTCATTGTCATTGACGTGACGCTCGCCGCACTTTTCTGGAGTTGGGGCGTCGATGACGACATCCTCGCGCGGCTCGTCAAGAAGACTCTTTTCGTCGGCGTCTTCGCCTATCTGATCTCCAACTGGAACAGCCTTGCCCGGATCGTCTTCGAAAGCTTCTCCGGCCTCGGCCTCAAGGCAAGCGGCACCGGCTTCTCAGTGCAGGACCTGCTGCGGCCTGGCAAGGTGGCGCAGACCGGGCTCGACGCCGGACGACCATTGCTCGAGGCGATCTCGGGGTTGATGGGCTATGTGTCCTTTTTCGAAAACTTCATCCAGATCGCTTGCCTGCTCTTCGCCTGGGCGCTCGTCCTGCTGGCCTTTTTTATCCTGGCAGTGCAGCTCTTCGTCACGCTGATCGAATTCAAGCTGTCGACGCTCGCAGGCTTCGTCCTGATCCCTTTCGGCCTGTTCGGCAAGACGGCATTCATGGCCGAACGCGTGCTCGGCAACGTCATCTCCTCCGGTATCAAGGTGCTTGTTCTTGCCGTCGTCATTGGCATCGGCTCGACGCTCTTCAGCGAGTTCACCCAAGGCTTCGGTGGCGAAAACCCAACAATCGATCAAGCCATGGCGATCGTGCTGGCGGCCTTATCGCTGCTCGGTCTCGGCATCTTTGGCCCCGGCATAGCCAACGGCCTCGTCTCCGGCGGACCGCAGCTGGCGCAGGTGCTGCCGTCGGCACCGGCCTCGCCGCTGGCGGCATGGGGCTCATCGCTGGCGCGGCTGCCGGCCTCGCGACGAGGGGCGGAGCGGCGGCTTTCTCTGGAGCGACATCTGCGGCCCGAGGCGGCTCGTACTTGGCCGGGGGCGCATCGACTGCCTATACCTTAGGCTCTATCGGCCAGACTGGCGCCGCCGGTGTCGCCTCAGGCCTGAGCGGCGTTGCAAGCGCCGGCATGTCGGCCGCTGCCTCGCCGCTTAGGCGCGCCGCCGCTCAGGCCAGTCAATCGATGAAGTCAACTTTCACATCCGGCGTCAATTTTGCCGTCGAGTCCACCGGCGGATCGTCGACTCTGGGAACGCTGGGCGGGCCCGCCGCTTCGGCTAACCATCCTTCTTTCGGCCGCGCCACTCAGGCCAGGGCCGAGGCCCAAAGCCCACCTGACTGGGCCAAACGCATGCAGCGATCCCAGCGCCTGTCTCACGGCGTCCAAACCACTGCCCATGCCGTGCGCTCAGGCGAGGCCAACGGCAGCGGAACCTCCATTTCTCTTTCTGAAGGCAAGTGATCTATGAACATCTTCAAACGCCCCGCCGTTCACTACGGCAAGACACCACAACCGGAAACGCCTTACCAGAAAGCAGCGCAGGTTTGGGACGAGCGCATCGGTTCGGCCCGCGTGCAGGCAAGGAACTGGCGCATTATGGCCTTCGGATCGCTGATCCTGTCGGCTGGCCTTGCCGGCTCATTCGTGTGGCAATCGAGCCGAGGCACGGTCGTGCCATGGGTCGTGCAAGTCGATACGCTCGGACAGGCGCAGACGGTCGCGCCTGCGGCCGCCGACTACAAGCCGACCGATCCTCAAATAGCATGGCATCTTGCCCGCTTCGTCGAACAGGTCCGATCGATCCCGGCCGATCCGATCATCGTGCGCCAGAACTGGCTGCGCGCCTATGAATGGACCACCGACCAAGGTGCTGCGGCGCTAAACGACTATGCCCGCGCCAACGAACCCTTCGCCAAGATCGGCAAGCAGCAGGTCGCGATCGAAGTGTCCTCGGTCATCCGCGCTTCTGCGGCTTCCTTCCGCGTCGCCTGGACCGAGCGTCATTACGAAGACGGCCGACTTTCCGTCACCGAGCACTGGACCGCCATCCTGACGATCGTGATCCAGCCGCCAAACGACGCTGACCGGCTTCGGGCCAATCCGCTCGGCATCTACGTCAACGCCATCAACTGGTCGCGGGAGATGACCCAATGAAGCTGGCATTCCGTGTTTTGACCACTCCTGCTTTTCATGGACGCGCGTGCGCGGCGGTTTTGGTTTCGGGGGCCATACTCGGAGGCTGTGCCACATCTCAAAAGCCACCCCAGATCGCCTATGACGCCTTCGTGCCACCTTTGCCATCGGTCCCGGCTCTCGCCACTGGTGAGAAGCCGAAACCGCTGCATGTGCCGCCGAGCTGGTCGCCGACGCATGGCGGTGCCGCCGGCAATACCCCGACGGCGCGTGTCGAGAATGCCAACGCCGCCGCCCGCGTCCAGCCGCGGCGCGAGGGCTATTACAACGCCATCCAGATATATCCCTGGAGCGAAGGAGCCCTCTACCAGGTCTATGCCGCGCCCGGGCAGATAACAGATATCGCGCTCGAGCCGGGTGAGAGCCTTACTGGCACGGGGCCCATCGCAGCGGGCGACACTGCACGCTGGATCATCGGCGACACCGAAAGCGGTGCCGGTGATACGCGGCGCGTCCATGTACTGGTGAAGCCCTCGCGCGCCGACATCACCACCAACCTCGTCATCACCACCGACCGTCGCAGCTACATGATCGAGCTTCGGGCGGATCAAAAGCCTTACATGCCGGCCGTGGCATGGGCGTATCCGGTTAAGCCGGCCGGACACCAGCCGACCAGCCTTGCGACGCCAATCATCCCTGACCTCACCGCGCGCAACTATCGATATGCCCTCACCGGCGACACGCCACCGTGGCGGCCGGTCGCCGTCTACGACGATGGCAGGCGCGTCTACGTCGAGTTTCCGCGCGGGATCGTGCAGGGCGAGATGCCACCGATCTTCGTCATTGGTCCGGATGGCGAAGCCCAGATCGCCAACAGCCGTGTCTTCGGAAACGTCCTGATCGTCGACCGTCTCTTCGGCGCAGCTGAACTGCGTCTTGGCAGCGGCAAGCGCCAACAGATCGTCCGGATCTTGCGTAGTGATGGGGCACCAACCCGTCGACTGCCGCCGATGCCAGGCTTCGGTGCGGCGCCGAAAGTCACGAACGTACCGAGACAACAGGGAGGGCAGGGGGCATGAACGAGAACCAAACCGCCGCTCAGCCGATGCGGCTGCGCGCCGAGCCGGCGCGTGTGACCCGGCTGTCACGCAAAGTGCTCGCAGGCATTGGTTGCGTTGCATCGCTGGGCGTCGGAGGCGCACTGATATATGCGCTTCAGAGCCGCGATATCGGCACCGACGGCAAGGAGCTCTACTCGACCTCCAATCGACAGCCCGCCGACGGCCTGGCTGGGCTGCCACGCGATTATACCGGCCCCGTCCTTGGGCCGCCGCTGCCCGGCGATCTCGGGCGGCCGATACTCGACGCCCAGAACAAAGGGCAGCCCGTGGTGCCGCCAAGAATCGCGCCCCCCACGGTCGACGAGGCAGAGCAACGCCGGCTGGCTGAAGAAGAGGCCGCCCGGACGTCGCGTGTCTTTTTCCAGACGGGAGCGGTGGCCGCAGCCGCGACCGAGGGGCCCGGCAATAGCGCAGTGCCGGACCTCTCCGGAGCCGGCATGGCAGGAGGCCAGACGGCGCAGGATCGCCAACTGGCATTCCTGAACGCGGCGGCCGACCGACAGACGGTGACGCCCGATCGCGTCATGCCTCCGGCATCGCCATATGTTCTTCAGGCTGGCGCCGTCATCCCAGCGGCTCTGATAACTGGCATTCGCTCCGACCTGCCCGGTCAGATCAGCGCGCAGGTGACGGAGAATGTCTATGACAGCCCAACAGGCCGGGCGCTTTTGATCCCGCAAGGGACGCGCGTCATCGGTCAATACGACAGCGGGGTTGGTTTCGGGCAGCGTCGCGTGCTGCTCGTTTGGAGCAGGCTCATCTTCCCGAACGGCCGCTCGATTGTTCTAGAGAGGCAACCTGGCGCGGACGGGCAGGGCTATGCCGGCCTGGAGGACGGCGTCGACTACCACTGGAGCGAGCTCTTCAAGGCGGCCGCTCTCTCGACCATACTCAGCGTTGGGGCGCAGGCTGGCTCGTCCGGTCAGGAGAGTGACATCGGGCGGGCCTTGCGCAGCGGCGCTTCCGACAGCGTCAGCCAGGTCGGCCAGCAGGTCGTTCAACGTCAGCTCGAAATTGCGCCGACGCTCACCATTCGGCCGGGATTTCCGGTTCGCGTGATCGTCACCCGCGATCTTATGCTCGAATCCTATAGAGGTTGAAAATGGCCAAGCTGAAACTCGGACCAATCGTCGACGACAAACCAGTCAAAGTCACCGTGGAACTGCCAGCACCACTGCATCGCGACCTTACCAGATATGCTGAGCTCCTTGGACGCGAAGTGGGGCAGCCGTCTGCCGATCCCGTGCGCCTGATCGTGCCGATGCTCGAGCGCTTCATGGCGACGGACCGCGGCTTTGCAAAAGCAAGGCATGAGCGAAACGCTTAGCGTCGGATCGCTAGTGCAGGCCGAACCATATCGGGAGCTATATCGTTTGCCGGGAGACAATCTGCGAAAGCCGATCGGATCGCGTCGAGAGAGACCTCAAGGGTGCTGGAAAACGGCCTGCCTCTCTGCCAGATGGCGACGTAGTGATAGAGCGCCGATGGGTCGACCGGTCTTGCTTCCAACTCGAACGCTGAATATTCACGCGCGATTATCTCATTGGTGATCGAGACGCCGAGGCCGGCCGAAACGAATCCGACCTCGTAACCGTTGGAGTCATACTCGACCAGTATGTCCGGCTCGACACCAGCGAAGCGCAAGGCGTTGAAGTTCATTTGATGCGACGCGAATTCGGGGTCGATATCAACGATCGTTTCGCCTGCCAGGTCGTTCGCTTCGACACAAGCCTGCTTTGAGAAGCGGTGCTTTGGATGAAAGATGCATACGTTGCGCGCCGAGCCGAGCGGCGCCCACTCAAACAGGCAAAGATCCAAAGGCAGCCGAGAGATGCCAAGGTCCGCTCGACCGGACAGGATGTGCTCGCCCACCTGGTGATAGTTTCCTGAAATTGATCGGACACTGGCACCAGTCTTCGAATGGATTGTCGCGACGACCTTCGGCAAGGTCACGAAACCGAAGACCGCAGGTGCTGCGATTGCGACTTGTTGCCTCTCGTCGTTCTTCATCGCGAAGATCGACGCTTCCAGACGATCAAGGGACGTCAGCGCAAGGTCGACATTGCGCAGGAGTTCCCACGCCTCTCGCGAAGGAAGGATGCGGTTGGTCGATCTCTCAAACAGCGCGATGCCGAGGAGCGCCTCAAGCTGTTTGATGTGCTGGCTCACCGCAGGTTGGCTAATCCCGAGCGCGATAGCTGCTTGCCTCGTTGATCCGGCCCGCAGCACCGCGCGAAAGACCTGCAATTGTCGGAGCTTCAGGCCGCTCTGCAGCAACTCCATTTCGCGCCCTTCATAGGTGGTGTTCAAATGCGCGCCTTCGCCTCGAACAGGAGAACTGCCGTGTGAGCCCGGCCGCAATGTCGATGGTACAAGCCATTTATTACACCTTACAAGGCATAAAATAACCCTATATGTGGCAGAGAGTATCTGCCTGCCGATTGTGGACTCATGGTCAGTCCACGTCAGATTCGAGCCGCGCGGGCTTTGCTTGGTTGGTCGCAGCAGGAGCTTGCGGACAAAGCAATTGTGTCGCTGAATGCGCTGGCCCGGCTGGAAAATGGCAAGGTGGATTCCCGGATCAGTACTTTGCAAGCCATTGAGGCGGCTCTGACAAAAGCTGGCGTCGAATTTTTGTCCGCTGGTCAAAAGGGCGAGGGTGTACGGCTTCTAGATCCTCAGGCCTAACCGTCCAATTTCGTGGGACACTGATTGCCAACGGATGGGAACACCTTTGGACAAGATCGCTAGCGCATCCATTGGTCCGAGTTGTGCGTTGCAAAAAGGGCGCATCTATAATGCGTCGTTATCGCTAAAATTCTGAAAATTATAGATTGAACCTAAAATCGGTGTCGATAGATTTGGGAAATTCTGCAAAACAAATGCAGTTATCCCCTAGTTGATTTCGTAGTATCCGGCAATCAGCCCGGAGAAATGCCGCGCGGAGTACGCGCCATCATTGCGAAATCCAAAGTCGATGGAAGAGTCCAATGGGCGGTTTTACTGCTCAGTTTGCTACCGCTTTCTCGGTTACCGTGAGTCTCGGCCTTGTTAGCGGGTCTCTTGGCACGGTGATTGGGCTGCTGTTGGCCATGTCGAAGAGCTCTCCGGCTTCCCGTTTCAAGCCTGCGGTGACGGCCTACACGACGGTCGTTCGCGGTGTTCCAGAACTCCTCATCATCCTGGTCATCTACTTCGGGGGACCACCCTTGCCAGCAAGATCGCCGGCCGATATGTGGAAGTGAATGCCTTTACCGCTGGGGTAATTGCGCTCACGGTTGTCTTCAGCGGCTATGCCACTGAAGTCTTCCGTGGGGCGATTGCGGCCGTCCCTGCGGGACAGACTGAGGCGGCGAAGTCGCTGGGATTAAATGCTTGGCAGCGGTGGGCATTTGTCATTGGACCGCAGATGCTGCGGTTGGCATTGCCCGCCTATGGCAATCTTTGGATATCGCTCTTCAAGGACACCGCCCTGGTCTCGATCGTCGGCCTGACCGACATCATGCGTGTTGCCTATGTGGGCGCTGGATCGCTGCGCGCGCCGTTGGCATTCTATCTAGCGGCATCCGCGCTTTATCTCTCTCTGACGACGTTCACCTTGCTGTCGATCCGCTTGGCGGAGCGGCGCTACCCCGCTCTTGGTCGATAGGGGCGCTCCGCGATGAACCTCAGCTTGATGTTCGAGGCCATGATGGTGCTGCCGTCGGGTGTCGGCCTCACCCTGACCCTGACGGTCCTGTCGCTGGCAGCGGGCTTCATGTTGTCAGTTCCCCTGGCCTTTGCCCGCGCGTTTGGTCGGCCCGGCCTGTCTCTCGCAGTGCTGGCCTACACCTATGTCATTCGCGGAACGCCCATGCTCGTACAGCTCTTCCTGCTCTATTACGGCCTGGGCCAGATCGAAGCCGTTCGAGCGAGCGTCTTTTGGGTGGTCCTGCGAGATCCGTTCTGGTGCGCCTTGCTCGCTTTCTCCCTAAACAGTGCAGCGCACACGACCGAAATTCTATGCCGGGGCCTCCAGTCCGTGCCGAAGGGCGTCGTGGAGGCCGCCGTAGCGCTTGGCCTGAAACGCATCCAAATCGCTCGCCTTGTCACTTTCCCGGTCGCTTTCAGGATATCGCTCCCGGCTTACGGAAACGAGGTGGTGGGGATGATCAAGGGCTCGTCCCTGGCGAGCACCGTAACGCTGCTCGAGATAACCGGCATGGCCCGACAACTCGTGTCGTCCACGTTCGCACCCTACGAGGTCTTTATTGTTGCTGGAGCGATCTATCTGGCGCTCACGACACTCGCTGTGAAAGCGACCCAGTTCCTGGAACGTCGACTTTCCTCCGGCGACCATTCAAAGCTACGACGCAAGGCGCGGTTCCGACCGGCCTTGCCGAGACACCGGATCACCACGCCAGTGCCGTGACGCCGCAGCTTTGCTGCTGCCTTCCCACCGACCCAAACAAATGAGGTGCCTCATGCGCATTCGCTTAGCTATTGCTGTTTCTATCGCTTGCGTAATTCCAGCGTTGCCCGCCCGGGCCGGGACTGAAAGAACGATATCGATCGCCACCGAAGGCGCATCGCCGCCCTGGGACGGGACCGATGAGAACGGCAAACTTTACGGGTTCGATGTCGATGTCGGTCTCGAACTGTGCAATCGCATGAAGGTCAAATGCAGCTTCGTCGCACAGGATTGGGACGGGATCATTCCCGCACTGCTGGTCGGCAAGTACGACGTGATCATGTCCGGCATGGCCATCACCGACAAGCGCAAGCAGCAGATCGCCTTCTCGATCCCCTACGCCAGCGGCTTCAACCAATTCGTCGTGCGCAAGGAGCTTGGGCTCGATGCCGGCGACACCAAGGAACAGGTCAATCTCTCGACCATGGGTGACAAGCAGAAGACGACTATTGAGCGTGTCAGATCGACGCTAAGCGGCAAAGCCATTGGTGTCCTTCGTTCATCGAACTCTGAGGCTGTGGTGAAGCAGCTTCTCGGGGATGTCGTGACGGTTCGCAGCTATGACAGCCTCGACAATTTGAAGCTCGATGTTGCTGCTGGGCGTGTCGACGGCGGTCTGGCTGACTATTTCACATGGCGCGACTTCCTCGAAACCCATGATGGTTCGAGTGCAGTGTTCTTCGGTCCGGAACTGAAGGGCGGCCTTTGGGGACCGGCGTGGGCGCCGGTATGCGCAAGGACGATACCGAGCTGGTCAACAAGTTCAATGCGGCGATCGAGGCGGCAACCAGGGACGGAACAATCAAGGCGCTGAGCCTGAAGTGGTTCAAGGCCGATATCGCCCCAGCGTTGTCGAAATAGCCGAAGAACCGGCTTCGACTTCGATCTGGCGCTGAAAGCGTGTCAGCCCCATACCTTTATAACCCACAGAGCGAGTTCAATGATCGACCCTTTTTGCGCGGTCGTAACCGGCCAATCGTTGATCACGCATGACATCCGTCATGTCCAAGCCGAGCGGTTCCCCGAGATCGAACGCTTCCTCCAACAAGGTGACGTCGTCTTTACCAATTTCGAATCGACGATCCTCGGCCGACACGGTGGTTGGCCAACCAAGGGCAATACTTCGGTTACTCCGCGCCAGAGGTGCTGGACGCGTTGCAAGACGTCGGCTTCAACGCGCTTGCCTTGGCGAACAACCACGCATTTGACCTCGGCCCTTGCGGCATCCAGTCCACGCTGGAGGAAGTTGAGGCGCGGGGGTTCTTACACGCCGGGATCGGCATCGACGAAACACATGCTGCGAAGCTCGGCCGGCGCCATCTGGGTAATCGACAGGTTTCTCTGCTTGCGGTCGATGCCGGCCCTGGCCCGGCCAACATGTATGCAGCAAACCGTACCGCTTCCCGGCCTGCTCGTCCTGGCGTCAACCGGCTGACCACAGTGCGCAAGATTGCGGTGCCGGACGGGCATTTCCGGAGACTGGCTAGGCTTGGCGACCACTTGCAAAGTTCGCACTTCGAACTGACCAACTATGCGCAGCCGGACGATCCCCCTGAAGTGGCGGGCCAGGACATCAATTTCTACGGCACCGTATTCTCTCAGGCAGCCGACTTCGGTCGCCTGATCGAGATAGACCCGCGAAGCGCGGAGATACATTTGCGCGCCATCGGGCAGGCGGCCTCGCAAGGCGACTTCGTCATTGCCTATCTGCACCACCATCATTGGGAACCTGGTTGGCAGGATGTGCCGCGCTGGGTGCAGGCCTTTGCCCGGATGTGCGTCGACGCCGGCGCTGACCTCTTCGTCAGCCACGGCGCCCCCGTGCTCCAGGCAGTGGAAATCTACAACGGCTCGCCGATCTTTTATGGTCTCGGCAATTTTCTCTTCCACGTCCATCCCGACGAGAACGAGTGGGATCCGCCGGGAGTTTGGCAAAGCATTGTCGCAGCATGTCGTTACGATGCAAGCGGATGTCTCCAAACGATAGACCTTCTGCCCGTCGTGATTGGTGGAGGAAATCAGGCTGTCGCATCCGGAACAGGCAGATTGGTTCCAGTCGCCGCCACCGGAAATATAGCGCGAGATATTCTCGACGGTTTCACGATCCGCTCTCGGACCTTTGGCACCGCAATCTCGATTTCCGGATATTCCGGCACCATCATTGTGCCGCCTGCATGCAAATTCCGCTGAAGATCGACACCAACCAGTTCCGCCTGCGACGATCCTTTACCCGAGAATGGCTTCGTGGAGCATCGAAAGCATTGTCGAAGCCGAAACGCTCGAGACCAGCGCCAAAGATCGGGCGCGACCCTCACCCGGTCGATCTTCATGTCGGCAGACAGATCGCGACTGTTCGCGTGCAGTCGGACGTATCGCAGGCTCAGCTTGCCCGATCGATAGGTATCAGCTGTCAACAGCTCCAAAAATACGAGAATGCAACAAACCGCGTAAGTGCGTCCATGATCTACGAGATCGGCAAGTCACTGGGCGTGCCGGTTAGCCGTTTCTTCGAAGGTCTGCCGCAAAATGGGGGGAGGGATCATGAACCTTCACAGCTGCCGGTCGATCGGATTGGCTTCATTGCCAGCCCGGAAGGTCGGCGCCTTATCGAACGTCTCATTCAACTGTCTCCGCGGGTGCGAGCCCGCCTATCTGCTCTGATCGCCGCGGTCGGGGAAGAGTTGAGTGTCCCTCAATGCGATGAAAAGTAACGAGACGGCCGGCGAACAGGCGCCGGCTAAACGCAAGATGTTGGGTGGGGAGCCGGTTCGATCGAACCTGTTGCAGGGCAGCACCCATGACGCCGTCGCTTCCCCGCATCGAGCTCTTCGCGGTTCCGGGTGATCTATTGCCGCGATCGGCTCGGCATCCCAATGATGGGCTCAGCGTCAATGGCGGGCGATTTCTATTGGACATACCTATGGCTTGTCGGGCGCGCGGCTCGTCGGTCGCGAGGGCGAATATCCGCTGGCGTTCATGGATGACGTGAAGGACCGTCTTGCCAATCGCGTGCAGCTCACCACGGATGGCCACCGCGCTTATCTCAATGCGGTCGAGGAACCCTTTGGTGCCGACATCGATTATGCCATGCTTGTCAAGCAGTACGGCGAGCCGGAAAGCAACAAGTCGCCAGAGCGCCGCTATAGCCCGGCCGTCTGCACTGGTGCGACCAAGACGCGGATCGAAGGCAATCCCGATCCGAAACATGTCAGCACGTCCCATATCGAGCGCGCCAATCTCACCATGCGCATGGCGAACCGCCGCTTCACGCGCCTACCAATGCGTTTTCAAAGAAGTTCGAAAACCATGTTCACATGGTCGCCATCTACACCGTCTGGTATAACTTCATCAAAATGCAGAGCTTCTCATGATCGCGTACCACCGGGATATTTGCCACCATTGCCTCCATCACAGGAGCCTGAGCGCCGCGCTGCTGCAGGCCAGCGACAAGGCCCGTACGCGTCAGCACGCCGCGCAGCCTGCCGCCATCGTCGACGATCGGGAACTCGTGTTGCGTCGTGCGCAACAGCGCCTGTGCCGCCTCGTCGAGGGTCGCGGTCGACGGCAGGCTTTCGAACCGGCTGATCATGACATCGCGGACGTTAACGGCACGCGCCGCCGCCTCGAGCCCCATCGCCTGGGTTTCCGCCGTGGCGGCGAGGTAGACGAAGATCGCAACGAATATAAGCAGCACGTTGCCGACAACGAGACCGACGCGCGAAGGCGAAGGCGGCGAACTGACCAACGGTCCCTGCAATCTCTGTCGCGCGCACACGGTTGTAGCGCGTGGCGAGCAAGGCGCGCAGCACGCGCCCGCCATCCATCGGAAAGGCCGGAATGAGGTTGAACAGGACCAGCCAGATGTTGACACCGACAAGGCGAGCCACCAACGCGGCATGCGGGTTATCCATCGATGTCAGCGCGTCGACACCGACAGTGGCCCGAGCGCGAGGACGAGGAAAGAGGCAATGACGACATTGACCAGCGGGCCAGCGAGCGCGACTACGATCTCTTCCGACGGCTTCTCGGGCAGGCGCTCCAGCTCCGCGACGCCGCCGATCGGCAAGAGCGTGATCTTTGGAGTTCGGATGCCGTAGCGACTAGCGGCGGCATGGCCGAGCTCATGCAATACCACGCAGGCGAACACGGCGACGATGAAGCCGACGCCCTCGATCGCAGCCGACGTTCCACCCTCCTGGTAATAGGCGATGCCGATCCAGGCGAGCAGCAGCAGGAAGGTCAGGTGGATGCGGATCTCGGTGCCGCCGACACGGAGGATCTGGTAGGACCACTGCATGATGTGACTCCGTCGGGTCGGGAAGCAGGCCGCGCCCGCCGAGCATGAACCCGTTCGAAGTCGCGTCAACTGCCTCGTCATTCGTTCAAGCGCTTCGGCGAGCGGCGTCCGGCGGCCTATCGTTCGCGCGAGGGCGCGACATTCGCGCCTTTTCGGACGAACTGGCCGACAAGCGCTGGCAGCTTGCCGAGATCGAACAGTTCTGGCGCGCGACGTCGATGGTGTTAGGCCCGAGGAACCGCGGGCAGCGCCCACCTGCTCAACCGATCCGGTGCTCGTCGTCGATCAGTTCGAGTGAGGATGGGGCAGTGTCATCCCATCGCCATAGAACGCGATTCAAGTAGCCGATTACGGCGCCCTTGGCGAAGTTCGGCACGAGCAGGCCATTATAGCCTTGCGCGACGAGCTCGCGGGCAATTGTCTCTCATCTGATCGCGCCATATCGGGTCGGCGAGGGGCTAAGTCCATTGCGGCAAGAACAGTGGCATCGCCCGCATCCGTCGCGCCATCTTGACAGAGGGTAGACCCCAAAAAGTGAGAGTTTGCTCTGATTAGTCCTCCCAAGCGTCGCTACGCCTATTCGGACCGGCCGACGGAACGAACGGTACGCGTCCTGAATTTCTGGAGGATGCAACTGTCGCCATCTCTTCCATGACGCTTCTCGTCCAGCCGCGCCTGGTGAACGAGCCGTTTTCTGACCCGGGACTGCTTCTCGACTTCCGCTTCGGCGACAGGGCAGTCCTGTTTGACCTCGGCGATCTGTCGGCGCTTTCGCCACGTGAGATCCTTCGGGTTTCGCACGTGTTCGTGTCGCACATGCACATGGATCACTTCAGCGGGTTCGATCGTGTGCTCGGGGTGTCGCTCTATCGTGACAAGCAGGTCCATATCATCGGTCCGCCCGGACTGGCCGATGCCGTTGAGGCCAAGCTGAGGGCTTACACGTGGAACCTCCTCAATGAGCGTTCGCAGGACTTTACGATCTTCGCCTCTGACTGGACAGAAGAAGGCTTTGCCACCGCAGCCGCCTTCCGGGCGCGCAGGGCTTTCGCGCGGGAGGACTGGCAGAACCCGGGCACTCAGTTCCCCCTGGACGATCCGGAGTTCGTGATCGAAGCAGTTACGCTCGATCACGGTATTCCTTGCTTGGCCTTTGCCTTCCAGGAAAAACTGCGGGTGAACGTGCACAGGTCGCGTCTGGACGAACTTGGTCTTCCCGTCGGACCGTGGCTCACAAACGCCAAGCGGGCGGTGCGACGCGGCTCCGATGCGGCTACCGAGTTCACGCCGAGTGCGGGCAAGAAGGTGACGCTTGGGGAACTGCTGCGGGCTCAGGCACTGGTCTGTGCGCCTGGCCAACGCATCGCCTATGCAACCGATTTAGCCTTCGGTCCGCAGAACGTCGCACGTCTCGCCAATTTGGCGCGCGGCGCCGATCAGCTTTTCATTGAAGCCGGGTTCCTGGAGGAAGACCGAGACCTCGCAGCGTCGAAAAAGCATCTGACCGCCGCGCAGGCAGGCGCGATCGCCAGGCAGGCCGGCGTGATCGCCGCCCAACAGATGCATCTTTCGCCGCGGTATCTCGGACGCGAAGACGAGCTGCGGGCCGAATTCGAAGCTGGATTTTTCGGAGCTTCCGTTACAGCGAGATAAGGCTCGCCCCCCTCGTGAGGCCCAGCACGGTAGGAGCAAGTTAGCGCCTGCGAACTGGATGCACCTTCGGTGACGCGCGAATCGATGGCGGCAGCGAAGCCTGCATCCATCTCGTTGATGAAAATGCCCGCCGCCCATTGCCGCAACAGGAAGAGCTGCGTGTCGGTCAGACGCAGGAACTTGCTCACTGCTTGTTGGTGATCGGATTGTCGCCGGCAAGCAGCGGCATCAGCGGCAGATGATAGGTGCGCGTCGCTGGATTGGCGTCGAGCCGGAACAGGTTCTCCTCGCCGGGCTTGAGCAGCAGGTCGAAAAGATACTGGCGTGCGGGACGACCCTGATCGGTGGTGGCGTCCTTAGCTGCCGCGGCAAGCGCGCAGGTCCAGCAACTGGCCGCGCGTTCCAGGCGCGCACGTAGCTCCGGTTTGTCTTCGCCGAGATACCGGCTCATCACCTCGGTCCCGATCCGGAAGCGCTCGTAGAGATAGGTTCGTCCGTTGCGCTGTCGCGCCTCGATGGTGCCGACCAGATTGGAGGCCTTTCGTTGAGATGAAGACGCAGCAGGTCCTCATACGCCACCACAGCCGGACGACTGTGAGCTACAATTTCCATGTCTCTCTATTACTCGCCATGTGAGCATCAAAAAAATACTGATGCACACGGCCATCCCTTCGAGAGGCATAATCTTCGATATTCTGGATACGCCTTGAAAAACACCGATCGGGTGAGAAATCGCCGCCCTGCCGCTTCATGGAACGACCGTTTCCTCGGCCTGCCGCTCACTGCGGTCCTCATGGTAGTTTCGAGGAACCTGTCACCCAGATCAACCGAGCCGGTGCTCGTCGTCGATCAACTCGAGCCTGGACGGGGCAGTGTCACCCCATCGCCATAAAACGAGATTCAAGTCGCCGATCGCGGCGCCCTTGGCAAAGCTCGGCACGAGCAGGCCATTATAGCCTTGCGCGACGAGCTCGCGGGCAAATCGCTGTGTATGCGCCTCGCCATGGTCTCTCATCTGATCGCGCCATGTCGGGTCGGCGAGGGTCGACGCATCTAGGCCCATTGCGGCAAGAGCAGTGGCGTCGCCCGCATCGAAGACGGCCTCGATCTCGGCACGATAGCCAACCAGTGTTGTCGGCTGCAGATCGCCAACCTGGTTGGCTTCGCGCAAAGCCGTCAGGACCGAAGTCGACGCATAGAGTGCCGGCACCCCTTTGGCGTTGAAACGCCCTCCATAAAGTTCGGCCCCGCGTCCCGACATGGGCTCGCGGGCATACACTGGGTTGAGGGCGCGGTAGAGCCGGCCCGAATAGGAGATCGCGGCGATGCTCAGGCGTAAACCCCCGCATCAACCGCGTCGATAAAGTTGAGGACCTCATCGGCCCGTCCCTCACGAACGAGCTGCATGGCCGTCTGCCCCGAAAATCCCGGCAGCGGCTCGGAGCGATACCAAGCATAGGCCATGAGCGCGGAGCCAAATCGTGGCTCGACCTTGTTCACGATCTCTACCATCTCGCGCAGGCGGCGCTGCGTCTTGTCTGAACGCACCCGCTCTCGGCGCTGAACCGCGTCTTTCCCTAGACCCGCGGTTCGCGCGATCTCCTCGCTCGTGGTTCGGAAAGCGTCCGCGATCTTCTTGGGCGCGAACAACCCGTCATCCGCATACTGTGCCAGGCCCATTGGGGTATCTCCGTACGATGCCAACAATTATGACGCAATATAGCGTCATTATCACCGGCATTGCAAGGCCCTGCCAGACATCTTCGCGTCACGATGGGTGTTCGAGCGGCGTGGGCCCACTCTTTACTATCTCCGGTCTTCAACAATTGGCAGGCCTTGGATTGAAAGGGCGCGCCGCTAAAACCTCTGCAGGAAAGGAGCCTTCATCAGGACGCAGCAAACCGCCATTCCGCATCAGTGGGCGCGATCGTTTGATCTTGAAGTCGTCTGTGAAGTTCGAGCCAAGAAGGGTCGGAAACAAAGCTCCTCATGCTTCCGCACACGTTCATGAGCGAGACATCACCGATCCGCTCGATTATATGGCTGGTCTCTTTGCAGGTTGTGTCGCGCAAACAAACCAACGGATCATCTTCGCACTCAATTACCCTGTGCCCCCACGCTGCCGGCAAATCGTCCGTTGCCAGCGCATGTCGAAGATCCGGATCGGCGTTCGAGGCCGTGAGCGCGCGACACAAAATGTAGCGCATCAGAGGATAGTAAATAGGCTGATGACTTCCTCCGAGCGCGCGCACGCCGGGCAGGATCGACAAGACGAGGAAAACGAGGAAAAGGTTGGGGATCAGGCTGCGGTTTGCAAGTCGCTCAAGAATGTCTGGGGCCGCGAATCGGGCCACCTTCATTCCCGTCGCCAGGTGTACGAGCTCCCCGCCCCGCAGCCGCAGCGGCAGGCGCTTGCCGTTTTCATAAAGCCAAAAGAAATCGGTACCGCGTGCGAGCCACCCGCTCCAGGGGCTGGCCGCCAGCCTGTCGATCTCGGCCAGGATATTCGAAGCGAGCTTCGGGTCTTCAATCAGCCCCTTTCGTAGCCAGGAATCCTCGTCTGAAAGATGGTCTGCCACCAAGTCGGCGATATCCTCGTCGTCCATCTGGAGGAAGGCAATCCGGCTTCCGAACAGCTTCGGCCAAAGGCTGAGATTGGCTGCCTTGATGGCATGTGCTGGCCGCTCGAATTGCGATTTCGGCAGAAGGCTGCGAAGCAGCGCGAGTGCGTCTCCTTCAGCGTTCGGTTTCGCAGGAACCATCTCGAAACGGTAGGATCCCGGCCCGGCCAGAAGGCTGTATCCGATCATCCGGCTTCGGCTGAGGCCGAACACGTTGATAGGTTTCCCATCGAAGGTGAGCCAGCCTGGCCCCTTGCGCGGTTTTTCAACCAGGCTCACCGTCGAAACGGCGTAGGAAACATAGGTCGAGCAGCCATGGGCCGACAGGCCGAGGAGGCTGAAGAGATGCGTGTAGTAGGCTTCGGGCTCCATCAGGAGAAACAAATGTGGACCTGTCTGCAACACGCGGCGCTTTTCGAAATCCCTGCAGATTTCCGCGGCGGTGTCCCCCGACAAGCCGTTTCTTCGCGCCGCCTTCCTGATGAGGTCGAGCAGTTTGGCGAAGGACCGGAGCCGGATTTCTGGCATGGGACCCGCAGCCGGCGTTTCGAAGAGGCGGAACGCATAGTCGCGGACCGGTCGGGACTGAAAAGGTCTCGTCCACGGGTAGAGCGCTGCCAGCGACCCGAAGATTGCCCGTTTGGCGTCGGCGTCTGTTGCTAGCTCGTCCACCTCACGGTTCGTCCTTTTGCTGCGTGACACTTCTGCTCAAAAAAGAAGCACTGATGAGGAGCGCCACTCCGAAGCCAAAGAAGACTGTCGAAGGAGATACATGATCTCCCACAACCGCAGTGATGCTGAAAATGAACAACCCCAACGTCACAGCGAAACTATGCATGACGCCTTTGGCTCTGCCTATTGCACTATCGCATACTCGCGACTGCAATGTGACCTCAACGCTGACACGCCCAAGATTGTACAGAACCCCAAGTGCGGCGAAGACGATCAGCGACCACGGCAGGGGCATAACTAGCAATGCCATCAGCGAGAGCGCAGATGAGCTCAAAAGGGCGAAATCCAGTCCATGAGCACAGACTATTCGTGTCAGCTTAGCGGCAAGAACTGCTCCGATCAGCGAGCCAAGCGACCATGTCGCTTCGAGGTGGCCGAAATCGGCAGCGGTGCCCCTTTGTTCTTCTAAAATGAAGGCTGACCCCATCACGCTGACCAGGACCGCGCCCGCGTATGAGAGCGCATACACCGCAAAGAGGCGCAGTAGCCCCGCGTCAATGTCCAGGGCGGGGCTCCTGGCCCTTATGAAGCTGCCCGACGCCGGCTCGAGCCGTATCATGGACAGGCTGATTGCTGAAACAAGGAAGAAAACAGCAAGGACGGTGAACGCCAGGGCAGGGGAGCGTTCGCTGAGCAAGGGTCCGCAAAGCAGAGCCGCCCCGAGGCAGCCGAATTGCATGACGAAAAAAACATTGGAATTTGAGGCCATGAGATCGCCGCCCCGCACCATGACGGGGATCACCGACTGCGAACCTGTAAGAGCGACACGGTCACAAAAGGCGAAGAGGACCGCCGAGAGGCAGATTATTAGAAACGTGTCTTTGTAAGGGAGGGCGCAAGCTGTGGCGAGCAATATCACAAAGCGTGTGAGGTCTGCCGCGATAACTAGACGCCGCCGGTCAAATCGGTCCGCCGCCACGCCGACGAGAGGGCTCGCCACGAGTTCGGCCAAACTGACGATCGCAAGCACCGTCGCCACACTGGTGCTTCCGTACCCCGCCTCGACAAGGATCCAAGCGGATGCAACGTAATAGCCGTTTCGTCCGACAGCCGCCGACAGCGTACTGATCAGGAATCCGAGGAACGCCCGGGACCGGACTGACGGCCTTTGGTCACAACAAACTTGGCATGCCTCTGACATGGGCGGCGCGTCCAACCATTCGGCCGCTTCTCATACATGCTGCTGCCAAGTTTGCTTTACAGCGATGTCGGACTTTTCAATTCCTTGCTAAAATCAGCCAAACCGTCGGGTTCTATGTCTTGCACTTGCGTCGAAACTCGATCGGATTGGCGCCGAACGCTCGCTTGAAAGCGATTGTCAAATGACTTGAACTGGCAAAGCCGCATTCCATCGCGATCCTGGTCGCCGACAAGTTGGTCGATCGAAGCATCTCCGCGGACTGCTCCAATCGACGCCGCGCGATGAACGCATGCGGGGTCATCCCCGTCGACTGCTTGAAAGCCCTGCTGAAATGATATCGGCTAATACCAAGCTCTCTTGCCAGCTCGGCCAGCGTGAGCCTTTCGTCCGACAACGATTCAATCATTGCCAGCACGCGCTTGAGATCGAAAGCCGAAAGACCGCCCTTTGCCGGCTGATGGGCGGCTCGATTCAACCTGACCATCTGCACGAACAATTGCGCGACCTGGCCCTCCACCATCGTCGCGCTGATCGGATCGGGATATCTGAGCTCGGCGGCTATTCTCTGCAGTGCCGCTTCTATGGTGCTGTCACGAAAACCGATCCATGGTGGCAGTTCCGCCGCGCGGCAGAATGTTGATCCTCCAAAAGTCTGTTCGGCAAATTCCCGTTCGATTGATACCAGCAAATAGGATGCAATTGCGTCGCCCTCATCCCAGCCGGTCCACTCGCTCTCGGCGGGGATGTAGACTATCGAACCTGGCCGCCTTGCCGAGAAAGAAATCCGACGTCCATCGATGAAGTCTTCTCCACGGTGCGCAGCACCTTTTAGGTTCATTAGGAACATATGCCGGGGATGAGAAATCCTTGTCTCCTGTCGTTTTAGCCCCGTCCTGCTGACTAAATCGGCTCGTATGTTTCCCCAGCTCTCATACTGATGGGCCAGCGTCTGGTGCCGTGAAGGGCGCATCTTGTTCGGGTCCAGGCAAAAGGTTTCCGCCAATCGAAACGGCCTCCACATTGCGAGAAGATCGCCTGATGCTTTGTGCCGAACCATAGGTTGCCGGACAAATCACAAATAATTCTGGGTTGGTAGAAGATGTGGCTTTAGAGAAAAAACGGCGCTCGGATGAAAGCCGTCTGCAACATGCCTGTCTATGCGTCCATCCCGCCTATGCTCGACTGCATGGAATATTAAGTCGAGCTAATCTTTACTTCTGCGTCGAGCTTAGGCGTCTCACCGAAAAACGGTTGTGGAGGCATACTGCAATGCGCGGACTCGATGGGTTTCTGGCTGAATGCGACCGCGGACCGCGGATCAACGAGCTCAAAGACTTCTTTGCAGCGACTGCCGCCGGCCAAAACGGAATGCCTATCCGCAAGCCGGCGGTCGATTCTCGGCTGCTGCCTAGCGACGAGCTTCTTCGCGGTCTTGTCGGCCTGCACGCGGCCCGACAAGGCTTTTTCGACCAGCACTATCACGGCAGCATTCCTTATCGGTTGGAGGAGGAATGCCGAATGGCATACGCCATACTGAAATACGCGCGCTACCGCGAAGCGCCGCTGTCGCTATACAGCCTTGGGACAGCGGAGGGCACCATGGCCAGGACCCTGTCCGAGTTGTCCGGTGGAAGGATCCGCAGCCTCTCGTGCAGCCCCAACGCGGAAAACTACAAGTGCTTCATGGCATATGGCGAGCCGCCGGCTGCCGAGTTCTTCGTCGGGCCCTTTCATTGGCTGACCAAGGACGTTCTCAGCTCAGACGTGCGGCTGGCAAAGTTCGCGTCCGGATTCGATTTCATTCTGGAGGATACTACCTTCCAAATGTACTCGCCAAACAGAGTGAAGCAGATCGAGTTTGTGACCCAGCATCTCAAGGAAGGAGGTATCTTCCTTTTCGTCGAAAAGTTCCGTGCGGCTGACGAGAACGACTACAAGCGCCGCGAGCGGCAGAAGGATTTCGGCTTCAAGACACGCTACTTCCCGCAAGACGAAATCGAGAAGAAGAAGGACACAGTGCTAAAGACGATGTTCAACAACGAAGTGACGCTGAAAGAGATGTTCGACGCGGCGGGCGCGCGTTTCAATCACTGCGTGGTGACCTGGAATAGCGGAAATTTCTGCAGCCTTGCTGCGAGCAATAATAGTCAAAATCTCAACATGTACCTTTCGCAGATGGCAGACCCCGCCATTCCAAATGAGTATGTCTACGAACCCGGCTTATATCAGGCCACCGCCGACTACGATGCCGCCTTGCAGCAAAGGTGATGCTCAGGCGATGCCCCCTCCAGACCGACCGAGTCATGCGGGCAAATGCAACCTCATTGGCGCGATGCGTATGGAGGACGACCCGAACACGTTTCGCCTAAACAGACATGATCGTGACGATATCCGCAGAGGGCCCTCATGACGAATACCGGCAACGCCCTTCAGTTGCTGGCCTGCGCCTTTGTGGCCGCTGACTGCGGTAGTCTGCGGCGGGCTGCAACCGTGCTGAAAGTCGGTGAATCCAGCGTAAGTCGCAACGTCGTTAAACTCGAACAGCTTTTGGGGATGCAGTTGTTCGAGCGCGACGTTCGCGGCGTGCGATTGACCGAGGCAGGGCGCGCCTGGACCGACCTCGCTCGGACACATTACGACGGTTTGCAGCAAGCTTTTCGGGACGCCCGCAACCATAGGGACGTAGAGACGCTCAGGATTGGGCTGTGCGCAGTGGGGGGTGGAGAATTCCTGAAGCGCCTCATCGATCGCTTCCGCAAATCCTGTCCAAATGTCAGTTTGGCCATTGAGGATATTGTACGCGAACAATGCCTGACGGCCGTATGCCGTCGGCACTTCGACATCGTGTTTGCGCCAGGGCTCGGCAACGTCACCTCTTGCCGCGCCGAGTTGTTGTGGCAGGAGCGTATCTTCGTTCTAGTAGCTGCTGATCATTCGCTTGCCGAAAAGCGGGTGGTCACGTGGGCAGATCTTGCGGGGATGCAACTGCTCGTGCCGGCCGGAACGAGCGGACCGCTGCTGGATTTCACCACGCTGGAAGGTTTCGTTACCGACGGACGCCGCCCAACTGTCAATATGTGCCAAGGTGGCCAGGCGAGTGTCATCTTCAATGTGCAGCTAGGTCGAGGCATCACGCTGGCGGGTGAGAGCTTCGCACGAAACGTCACCATTGATGCGACGGCATGGAAACCTCTTGATGGCCATAACAGTCTCTGTTCAATCAAAGCTGGCTGGCTTGAATCAAATCCGAAACGTGCCGTTTTGCGGCTGATTGGCCTTGCCAGAAGGATGGCGAATACGATTGCGAGTCCAACACACTCACAAAGCGCAAGCTTTCGTTAGACCCATTCCAGCAACTCGCGCATGGATTTTTGTCCGAAGGTGCATAAGACAACGGGGCCAGCGGCGTGTGTGCCAATGGCCAAAGCAGCACAAGCGGCAGTGACTGCCGCCCTAGCAGAACGAGTTGGACGCTATCACCCTTTGACGCATCACTTGCTTGGGGCGTGCTACTCGAAGGAAGCAATCCAGTGTCCAGCCGATAGATGGTTACCCTTTGAACCGGATACATGGGTTACAGTTACAGTTTTCCCCCTGAGTTGGTGTCCGCCGCAGCGCCATCTGGTCGGGGTTGGATGGGGCTGCGGCGGACCAGTTTCTTGTGTCTGCCGTCAATGATGTACATCGGCATCCCGAACACGGCCTCCGGCATTTCATGTCATGGCTGGCGGCTTCTGTTCACCTTTGTTTGCGACTTAACCGTGGAGTTTTCTGTGGGGGAGTGGCGGAGGCGTTCGCCTTCTGTCCATCGCGCCATATCCTCACGACGTTTTTTGGGAGGCTTCGCGAGCGCGCCTTGGAGACGATCGCTTCGGCGGCATCTGCCTGGAAGTCGGGGTGATGGTGGCCATAGGTCTGGATCAGCATCTCGACGGTCATCCCGAGGAAGCCGGCGGCTGCCCAGGGATCGGCACCCTGTTGCATCAGCCAGGTAGCTGCCGTGTGGCGGAATACATGCGGGGTCACGTCCGTGCGGAACAAACGCTTGACGCTTCCGTCGGGCGCTATGGCATCGTCGTACCAGCCAAGCCCGGCAGCTTCGACCACTGAGCGGAAAGCTTTCTTGATCGACTGGACGGGCTTGCCGTTCCACTCCACGACGTAGTCGTGAGCGATTATTCGGCCGATGTTTGCACTTTTTCCGCGACCCCTGGTCTTGATCTCCAGCCGCGTGACCGCCCATCGCCGTAGATGGGCAAGCAGGCGATCGGGCAGGCGCATCGGCGGCTGGCGTTTCTTCGTCTCGAGGCGACCTACTGCACGACGATAAAAAACGCCGCGTTCGAGATCGACATGGGCTGCTCCGTCAGTCGGCCGGATGGCCGCGGCGCAGATCGCGGCCGAACGAGTGCCGGTATACAGAGCGACGAGGATAAAGCGCGCGACGTGGCGTCCCGTGCGACGGTTGCTGGGCTGCCCTTTCCAGGACTGACGCATGCGCCAAGCGGCGCGAAGCAATGCTGCGGCCTCATCACGGGTCAGCCAGCGGTCCCTCGGCGCGGACTTCGCTGGCAACACGATCGGCGGCGTCGAGGTTACATAGCCTTCCCGATGATAGTGGTTCAGCGCTGCCCGCAAGTCCTCCAGCTGCCGCCTCGCGGCGGCACCGCCACCGTGCGCTTTGGCATAGTCGCGGCAGGTCTTGCCATCGATGTCGCCAATCATCATGTCGCCGAACCAGTTCAGCACCGCGACCATACGGTTAGCGGTTTCTTTCGGCTTGGCGTGGCGGCACGCGACGTCTGTCAGGTAGACACCAACGGCGTCAGCTATCGCGACGGCGGTCGGATCACGACCGCGGGAGCGGACCGGCTTGTACTTTTCGGTGATGTAACTGGCGAGCCGCTTTTCAGCGCGTTCGCGGTCGCCGGTGCCGCCGCAAGCGCTGATGAAGGTTGTGCCGTCGCGGATGAACCAGCCGGCCCGGCTGCGCAAGGCTCCGTTGTGCTTTCTGCTTTCATTGCGCCAGACAAGACGTGTCCCTTTCGAAGTCCTCGACATCTTTTCCTCATATTGGCATTCTTTTCCAGCGATCATTTCGGTGACCAGTCGTCCCGCATCCCGTTCCTTGCGCAGGCCAGGTGCGCCCATGCTTAAGAGCGCGGAAATCCTCCTCGTTGTAGTGCAGGTACAACTCCGAAAGGACATCCCTCGGCACGTTCGCCGTTGTCTGGCCGATAGTCACGTCGTGGGTTTCCCGGTAATGTCTAGTGAAAGTGGATAAATGCCTAATTCAATGAAATTATACTCAATAAGATAGAAGGGAACAAGGTTAGCTCAACAGATAACACGAGATTCTTTTGAAAAAATATACTTCTTAGGTCGGATACGAAAGCGAATAGCGCAATGGGTCGCATGAGATGTTTGGCGCAGAATATTGGGATGACGGGGGCAACCTGCAGAGCCTGAGCTATGTCGATCTGGCTGATAGCTGGCCGCAATTGGGGCCGAGGAAAAGGACATCAGCAACAAGCTTTCACGCGGCCGCCGTATTCTTCGTCCTGCGCCTCAAGGCGATAGGGTCACAGAGACTGAGGTTCGACAAGTTTTGCGAGAAGGTCGCGCCTGCGCCTCGTCGACGCTGCGACGCTGAAGAAGGGGCCGCACGCCACCAGCACTTTTCCGATCGGGTTCGGCGCGCCTTGTCGCGAACGCCGGATCGACCGTGCTGATCGGCTTGGCTGTTTCTCCCTCTGACCTTCGAGATCCAGGAGCTTGCGAACCGAAACATAGTTCTGGCCGTCGAACTGGTAGGGCTGCAGGGCCTCAATCGGGAAAAATGTCGGAGCCGGCTTTGGCCTTAAGTTTCCCCAGCGGCAGGGGTTGTCCCGCTCCTGCCGTTTGCGTGCTGTGGGCAGACCGGGCGGCTGACTGGTTTTTATTTCTGTGGGGAAATCTGTGGGGTAGCGAAAGTCGGTGTCGCTAACCCATTGTTTTTTCTGGTCGGAGTGGCAGGATTTGAACCTGCGACCCCCTCGTCCCGAACGAGGTGCGCTACCAGACTGCGCTACACTCCGTGACCAGACCGCGGGCTTATAGCTGCCGCTTCCCGATCCTGCAAGCGGCAATGGCAGTCCTTCTGTCGCATTTCCTTTCTTTCGCGGAGCTTGCCCGAATGGCATAGGATTTGGCTGTCGGATAAAGGTGGGATTAAAGGCTTTTGTCGTAAGTCCGACCCATGGGAGCCGGACTTTTGACAGGGTCTTTCATGAGCCAGCGCATCGTCAGTTTCGTCATGAGCGGCGGCGTCGGTTCGCGGCTGTGGCCGCTGTCGCGCGAGGACAATCCCAAGCAATTCCACGACTTCTCGGGCGATGGCTCGATGCTGGCCAAGACCTTGCGCCGGCTGGCGGCGCGCCCGCAAGGCGAGACGCCGATTTTTCTGATCGCCGCGGAGCGTCATGCCGAGCGCGTCCATGCCGACCTTGCCGGCATCGATCTTGCCGGTGGCGGACCACTGTTCGAGCCGACGGGCCGCAACACGGCCGCCGCCGTGGCGCTTGCCAGCTTGCGCACGCTCTCCGAATATGGCGACGAGCTGGTGCTGGTGGTGCCGTCAGATCACGAGATATCGACGCCTCGCCAGTTCTGGCAAAGCATCGAGGCCGGCGCAGGCGCGGCAAATGCAGGCCGGCTCGTGGTGTTCGGCCTCAAACCGACACAGCCCGAGACCGGCTATGGCTATATCGAGGTCGGGGCCGGCAAGGACGGCGTCTTCGACGTCTCGCGCTTCGTCGAGAAGCCGGATCTCGCCACCGCGCAGGCCTATCTCGACGCCGGCAGCTTCTACTGGAACACCGGCATCTTCCTGTTCCGCGCCGCCGCCATGCGCGACGCCTTCGCGGCCTATCAACCGAAAATCTGGCAGGCGACGGAGGCCGCCTACAAGGCTGCGATCAGCGACCTGTCCGGCCTTTATATGCCGCTCGACCTTTATTCCGCGATCCCGTCGACCTCGATCGATTACGCCATCATGGAACGTGCGAAAGATATCGTCATGGTTCCGGCCGGCTTCCGCTGGAACGATCTCGGCTCCTGGCAGTCGCTGCTCGATGTCGGCCCGTCCGATGGGCAGGGCAACGTCATCGCCGGAGACGTCGTCGCCATAGATTGCGAGAACTCCTATATCCGCAGCGAGGGTCGGCTGCTGTCGGCCATCGGCATGAAGGACGTGGCCATCGTGTCCACCGCCGACGCCACTTTCGTCGCACCTGTCAGCCACAGCCAGCACGTCAAGAAGATCGTCGAGCAGTTGGAGAAATCCGGCCGGCTGGAAACTAGATTCACGCCGGCGCATGACCGCGTTATCGAGAGCGGCGCCTGGCGGCGACGCGTGCGCCACTGGCTGTTCGAGGAGACGCTGCCGCTATGGTCGACTGTCGGCGTCGACGAGCGCCATGGCGGCTTCCACGAGGCGCTGGGCTTCGATGCCTCGCCGCTGATGAAGCCGAAGCGCATGCGCACCCAGGCGCGTCAGGTCTATGCTTTCGCGGTCGCCAAGGAGCGCGGCTGGGACGGCCCGGCGGACCGGCTGATCGCGCACGGCATCGATTTCATGGCGGGACAGGGCCGCACCGACAAAGGCGGCTGGGTGCGCACGCTCACCATCGACGGCTCGGTCGCCGATCCGGTTGAGGATGCTTACGATCATTCCTGCGTGCTTCTGGCGCTTGCCCACGCCCATATGTCGGGACATCCCGACGCGTTGCGGCTCGGCGAGGAGACGTTTTCCTTCCTCGATGCGCATCTGGAAGACGCCCGCATGACCGGCTTTCTGGAAACCTCCGACGGTGCGGAAGAACGACGTTCCAATCCGCACATGCATCTGCTCGAGGCCTTCCTTGCCTGGCACAAGGCGACGGGCGAGCGCGCCTATCTGCGCCGCGCCGCACGCATCATCGATCTTTTCCGCAGCCATTTCTTCGATGCCGAAAGCTGGACGCTGGGAGAATATTTCGACGAGGGCTGGAAGCCGGCTGCGAGTGAGAAGCGGAGCTGGACCGAGCCGGGCCATCATTTCGAATGGGCCTCGCTGCTGGTCGATTTCGCCGCCCGCAGCGGCCAGGGCGAACTCACCGCCTTCGCCCGTAAGCTTTATGCCTCGGCCGTCGCCAACGGCCTCAACCGCGCCACCGGCCTCGCCTATGGCGCCGTCTCTCGGCAGGGCTTGCCGCTCGACACGGTCTCGCGCAGCTGGCCGCAGGCCGAGGCGATCAAGGCGGCGATCGCGCTCGACGGCTCGGGCGGGCCCGACCTCAAGCCCGAAATCGAAGCGCGCGTCGGCCGCCTGTTCCGCTGGCACATCGATCCGGCGCCGCTCGGCCTGTGGATCGACCGCATCGACGAGCGCGGCCGCTCACTGGCGACCGAGGTGCCGGCCAGCATCTTCTACCATCTGGTCTGTGCGCTGACGCAATATCTGGACGGGACGGCGGAGAAGTCTCAGTAGGGCGCCGCCACATCTCCCGTCTCGACATAAACCGCCTTCAGCTGCGAGTAATGCGCCAGCGCCGCTAGCGAATTTTCACGACCAATTCCGGACTGCTTGACCCCGCCGAAGGGCATTTCCACCGGCGTTAGATTGTAGGCGTTGATCCAGCAGGTGCCGGCCTGCAACTCGGCGATGACACGATGCGCGCGCGGCAGGTCGCGGGTGAACACGCCGGCCGCGAGCCCGAATTCGGTGTCGTTGGCGCGCTCGATCACCTCGTCCTCGCTGTCGAATTTGAGCACGCTCATCACCGGCCCGAAAATCTCTTCCCGCGCGATGCGCATACAGTCGGTGACATTGGTGAAGACCGTTGGCTCAATGAAGAAGCCGCCCTCGAACCCTTGCAGCGGCGGTACATTGCCGCCACAGGCGAGGCTCGCGCCATCCTGCTTGCCTGCCGCGATGTAGGAAACGACCTTGTCCTGCTGCGCCTTGTTGACCAGCGGCCCCATCTGCGTTTCGGGATCGAGCGGGTCGCCGATGCGGATTTTCTTGGTGCGCTCGATCAGCCGGTCGACGAAGCGGTCATGAATGCCCTTCTGCACGAAGACGCGCGTGCCGTTCGAGCAGATCTGGCCGGTGGAGTAAAAATTGCCGAGCATGGCGCCGCCGATGGCGTTCTCGATATCGGCGTCGTCGAAGACGATCAGCGGCGACTTGCCGCCGAGTTCCATCGTCGCGTGCTTCATCTTCGAGCCGGCAAGCGACAGCACCTTGCGGCCGGTCGGCACCGAGCCGGTCACCGAAACTTTTGCCACGACGTCATGGCCGACGAGACCGGCGCCGACATCGCCATAGCCCTGGACCACATTGAATAGACCATCGGGCAGGCCAGCCTCTGAATAGATTTCGGCAAGCGCCAGCGCCGATAGTGGCGTGTTCTCCGAAGGCTTGAACACCATGGCATTGCCCATGGCCAAAGCCGGCGCCGACTTCCAGCCGGCGACCTGGATCGGATAGTTCCAGGCGCCGATGCCGACACAGACGCCGAGCGGCTCGCGGCGCGTGTAGGCGAAGGGTCCGCCGAGATCGATCATCTCGCCATTGAAGGCTGCGGCCGCGCCGGCGAAGTATTCCAGGCAGTCGGCGGCCGAAGGCGCGTCCGCCACCAGCGTCTCCTGGATCGCCTTGCCGGTGTCGAGCGTCTCGATGCGGGCAAGATCGGCATTGCGCGCGCGCAGGATGTCGGCGGCGCGGCGCAGGATGCGTCCGCGCTCGACCGGCTTCAGTCGCGCCCAGGCCGGCTGCGCGGCGCGCGCGGCCTCGATGGCAAGCTCCAGAACGTTCGGCGTCGCTGAATGCAGTGTCGCGATGGTCTCGCCCGTCGCCGGATAGATCACCGGCAGCGGCGCACCGCCTTCGTCTTCGATGTAGCGGCCGTTGACGTAGTGCGATGCCGTCGGTTGGGCGCGCATGGCTTTCTCCAGAACTGTTGGCCGATCGGGCGGTCTGCCCGACAATGCCCTATCGGTCCGCCACCTGCCAGCGCGGATTGATCCACGGTTCCTGGTTGGATGGCGCCAGCGGCGTTCGGCCAAGGATGTGATCGGACGCTTTCTCGCCAGTCATGATCGAAGGCGCGTTGAGATTGCCGTTGGTCACCCGCGGGAAGATCGAGGAGTCGGCGACGCGCAGCCCCTCGACGCCGATCACCCGGCATTCCGGATCGACGACGGCGGTCAGGTCGTCGGCGCGGCCCATCCTGCAGGTACCGCAGGGGTGGTAGGCGCTCTCGGCGTGGTCACGGATGAAAGCGTCGAGCTCGTCGTCGGTCTGCACATGGCTGCCAGGCGAAATCTCCTTGCCGCGAAAGCCATCGAAGGCTTTCTGGCCGAATATCTCGCGGGTCAGCCGGATGCAGTGGCGGAACTCGCTCCAGTCGTCCGGATGCGACATGTAGTTGAAGCGGATCACCGGCTTCGCCTTCGGGTCGGGCGAGCGCAGCGTTACCGAGCCGCGCGACTTCGAGCGCATCGGCCCGACATGCGCCTGGAAGCCGTGCGACTTCGCCGCCGACTTGCCGTCATAGCGCACCGCCGCCGGGATGAAATGGTACTGGATATCGGGGTAGTCGACGCCGGCCTGCGAACGCACGAAGGCGGCAGCCTCAAAATGATTGGTGGCGCCGAGCCCGCTCTTGAAGAACAGCCACTGTGCGCCGATCAATGCCTTGGAGAAAGGATTGAGCACCGAGTTCAGCGTGATCGGCCTGGTCGATTCCTGCTGGATATAAAGCTCCAGATGGTCCTGCAAATTGGCGCCGACGCCCGGCCGGTCGGCAACCACCTGGATGCCGTTTTCCTGGAGATGCGCGCCCGGGCCGATGCCGGACAGCATGAGAATCTTCGGCGAATTGATCGATGATGCCGCGACGATCACCTCATGCCGCGCCTTAACAACCTGAATCTTTTTGTTGGCTTCGATCTCGACGCCGATCGCACGTTGATTCTCGATCACCACGCGTCGGGCGAAACCCTTGAGCAGGCTAACGTTTTTGCGTTTGAGAGCCGGCTTCAGATACGCGTTCGCCGCCGACCAGCGGCGACCGCCCAGAATGGTCTGCTCCATCGGCCCGAAACCTTCCTGCTTCGAGCCGTTATAGTCGTCGGTCAGCTCGAACCCGGCCTGGCGGCCTGCCTCCATGAACGCACCAAAGAGCGGGTTCTTGCGTGTGCCGCGCTGCACATGCAGCGGGCCGCCTTTTCCTCGCCAGCCGTCCTCGCCGCCGTCGGAATCCTCCATGCGCTTGAAATAGGGGAGCACGTCGGCGAACGCCCAGCCGGCGGCACCCTGTTCGGCCCAGTGGTCGAAGTCATGCGCATGCCCGCGCACATAGACCATGCCGTTGATCGAGGACGAGCCGCCGATCACCTTGCCGCGCGGGGTGGCAAGCACACGCCCGCCGAGATGCGGTTCGGGCTCGCTGGCGAACCCCCAGTCGTAAAGGCTCATATTGAGCGGGATCGACAACGCCGACGGCATCTGGATCAGCGGCCCTATATCGGTGCCGCCGAACTCGATGATGATCACCGAATGGTTGCCGTCTTCCGACAGCCGGTAGGCCATAGCCGAGCCGGCGGAGCCGGAGCCGATGATGACGAAATCCGCTTCAAGCATCGTTCATATGCGCCATGAAATCGGCGAGCGAGACATTGCCGCCGGTTGCAACCACAAGGACCGTCTTGTCCTTCACATCCACCTTGCCGCCGAGAAGTGCCGCGAGCGACGCCGCGCCGGACGGCTCCAGCACCAGCTTCATCCGCTCGAAGGCGATCTTCATCGCCCGCCGCACCGAGGCGTCGTCGACGGTGACGCCGCGCACGCCGGCAGCAGTCACCGCCGCGAAGGGCGCGTCGCCGGGCTTGCGCGCCATCAGCCCGTCGCAGATCGATTTCGGCCCGATCGGCATCGTTTCGATCGCGCCATGCGCCAGAGACGAGCCCATGCCGTTGAAGCCCTCCGGCTCGACGGCGATGATCTCGCTCTTGGGCGACAGATAATGGAAGGCGAGCGAGACGCCGCCGATCAGTCCGCCGCCGCCGACCGAGCAGAACACCAGATCGGCATGCGCCTTCTTCATGGCCAACTGGTCGAGCGCCTCCAGCCCGGCGCCGGCCTGGCCGGCGACGATCTCCGGATCGTCGAAGGGATGCAGCAAGGTGAGGTGCTCGGTCTCGGCGATCTCGCGCGCCTTTGCGGCCGCGACCTCCTCGCGCGCTCGCTCGCCATGATCGGTCAGCACCACGCGCGCGCCATAACCGGCCGTCGCGTCGCGCTTGGCGGCGGGCGCGTCGATCGGCATGACGATGGTGACCGGAATGCCCAGCGCCTGGCCGGCCGCCGCCAGCCCCTGCGCGAAATTGCCGGAGGAATAGGCGACGACTCCCTTCTTCGCCTCATCCGGCGACAATCGCTTCAAGCGCCAATAGGCGCCGCGTACCTTGAAGGAGCCGGCCCATTGCAGCGACTCCGGCTTGACGAAGACGCGCGCGGCGCCGGTCTCCTTGGCTAAAGCCGCCGACTCCAAGAGCGGCGTCACCTGCGTGGCCGTCGAGGTGACGGCATAGGCCTGTTTCAGATGGTCGAGTGTGGGAACGAGAACGTCAGCCATCATTCGCCTCTCGGATACCGTTTGCTCTCTTCGAGATTGTCGAGGTTCATGTGGTTGCGCATGTAGCGTTCCGACGCCTTCTGCAGCGGCTGGAAATCCCACGGGTAGTAGGCGCCGTTGCGCAGCGCCGGATAGACGACCCAGCGGCGCGCCTGGCTTTCGCGCACGGCGGCGTCGAAGGCGGCCATGTCCCAGCGCGCCCTGACCTTGTCCATAAACGCCGCCACCAGGGCTGCGTTCGCCGGATCGTCGGCGAGGTTGTCACGCTCGAGCGGATCGGTATCGAGATCGAACAGTTGCGGCGCGTCGAGCTCGCAATGGACGAATTTGTATTTGCCCTCGCGCATCGCGACCAGCGGCGCATAGGAGCCTTCGGCAGCATATTCGATCAGCACTGGGGCGCTGCGCGCCTTGCCGTCGAGCAGCGGCAGCAGCGACTGGCCGTCCGTCCACGGAGCGATTGCCGCGATGTCGATGCCGGCGAGGTCGCAGAGCGTCGGCGTCACGTCGAGATTGGAAACCGGCGCCGCGATCAGCCCGGCCGGCACGCCTTTGCCGGCGATCATCAGCGGCACGCGGGCAGATCCCTCGAAAAAGCTCATCTTGAACCACAGGCCGCGCTCGCCCAGCATGTCGCCGTGATCCGAACAGAACAGGACGGTGGTGTCGTCGAGCATGCGGGTGCGCTTGAGAACGTCCAGGAGCTCGCCGAGCTTGTCGTCGACATAGGAGATGTTGGCGAAATAGCCGCGTCGGGAACGGCGAACCTGCTCGGGGGTGATCTCGAAGGCCTGATAGTCGCTGGCGCGGTAGAGCCGTTGCGAATGCGTATCCTGCTCGTTATGCGGGATGAACGGGGTTTCAGGATCGAGCGCCTGGCAGTTCTCGTAGAGATCCCAATACTGCTTGCGCGCCACATAGGGGTCGTGCGGATGCGACAGCGAAACGGTAAGGCACCAGGGACGGTGACCCGCATCGTCCTGCTCGCGCGATAGCTGGTAGAGCTTTTGCGTGGCAAGGAACATGACCTCGTCGTCGTACTCCATCTGGTTGGTGATCTCGGCGACGCCGGCGCCGGTGACCGAACCCAGATTGTGATACCACCAGTCGATGCGCTCGCCGGGCTTGCGGTAGTCTGGTGTCCAGCCGAAATCGGCTGGATAGATGTCGGTGGTCAGCCGCTCCTCGAAACCGTGCAACTGGTCAGGCCCGACGAAATGCATCTTGCCGGACAGGCAGGTGTAGTAGCCGGCGGCGCGCAGATGGTGGGCGAAGGTCGGAATGGAAGACGTGAACTCGGCGGCGTTGTCATAGACCCCCGTGCGCGACGGCAATTGCCCGCTCATGAACGAGGCGCGGCCCGGGGCGCATAGCGGCGAGGCGGTGTAATTGTTGGCGAAACGCGCCGAACGCGCGGCAAGCGCCTTCAGGTGCGGCGCGTGCAGGAAGTCCGCCGGGCCGTCCGGAAAGAACGTGCCGTTGAGCTGATCGACCATGACGATCAGGAAATTGGGTCGCCGGGTGGTCAAGGCAGGCTCCGTCCGTTGAGCTTGGTTTCGAGATAGTCTTCCACGAGCGCGATCGCGGTCTGCGCGTCGGGCACGCCGTCTTTCAGCGCGCGGCGGATGTAGAGCCCGTCGATCAGCGCCGCGGTCGCTTCCGCCACGCGGTCGGCCTCGGTCCGCGGCAGGATGCCGGTCAACCCGCTCATCAGGTTCGAATTGAGCCGCCGCGCATAGATGCGCAACAGCCGCCGCAGCTCAGTCGATTTCTGCGCCTCGACATAGAAGGCGAGCCAGGCGGCGATGATCTGAGGCTGGAACTGATCATCGGAAAAGCTGACGGCGACGACGGCCGAGACGCGCTGGCGCGGCGTGATGGCAAGGTCAAACGCGCGTCTTGTGTCGGTGTTGAGCTCGGCCAGGATGTGCCGCATCGTCGCGAACAGCAACTCGTCCTTGGCGCCGAAATAGTGATGCGCCAGCGCCGACGACACGCCGGCGCGGCCGGCGATCTCCGACATCGTCACATCCAGCGATCCGCGCTCGCCGATCGCTGAGATCGTCGCGTCGATCAGCGCCTTGCGGCGCACTGGCTCCATTCCGATTTTCGGCATTTTTGCGTCCGGTTCGAGCCAAAGGTTATTTTTTATTGACGCGTCAATCAATAAAAATCGACGCGACGTCAACTGATCTTGTCGTGCTGGCTCATCGGATGGGGTTGGAAACGGTTCACTATTGAACAATATTGTGCCGCGAAGGATCGTGCTAGGCTGCGGCACAGATGGAGGTTGCCATGACCGCATGCATCGTCGGCTGGGCGCATTCGCGCTTCGGCAAGCTCGAGGGCGAGACGCTGGAGGGCTTGATCACCAAGGTTGCCGTCGAGGCGCTCGACCACGCCGGCATCGGTCCGGACGATGTCGACGAGATCGTGCTTGGCCATTTCAACGCCGGCTTCTCGCCGCAGGATTTTACCGCGAGCCTCGTGCTGCAGGCCCATGACCGGCTGCGCTTCAAGCCGGCCACCCGCGTCGAGAACGCCTGCGCCACCGGCTCGGCCGCCGTCCGTCAAGGTATCCGCGCCATCGACGCCGATGCCGCCCGCATCGTGCTGGTGGTCGGCGCCGAGCAGATGACGACCACGCCTGGTCCCGAGATCGGCAAGAACCTCCTCAAGGCCTCCTACCTGCCGGAAGACGGCGATACGCCGGCAGGCTTTGCCGGCGTCTTCGGCAAGATCGCGCAGGGCTATTTCCAGCGCTATGGCGACCAGTCGGATGCGCTGGCCATGATAGCGGCCAAGAACCATAAAAACGGCGTCGACAATCCCTACGCTCAGATGCGCAAGGATTTCGGCTATGAGTTCTGCCGCCAGGAAAGCGAGAAGAACCCGTTTGTCGCCGGTCCGCTGAAGCGCACCGACTGCTCGCTGGTCTCGGACGGCGCGGCCGCGCTTGTGCTCACCGACACCGCTACGGCGCTGAGGATGCGCCGTGCCGTGACCTTCCGCGCCAACGAGCACGTGCAGGACTTCCTGCCGATCTCGAAGCGCGACATCCTCTCCTTCGAGGGCTGCGAGCGTGCTTGGGAGCAGGCGCTGAAGAAGGCCGGCGTCACGCTCGACGACCTCTCCTTCGTCGAGACGCATGACTGCTTCACCATCGCCGAATTGATTGAATATGAGGCTATGGGGCTCGCCAAGCCAGGCGAGGGCGCCAGACTGGCGCTGGATGGCACGACGGCCAAGGACGGCCGCCTGCCGGTCAATCCCTCCGGCGGCCTGAAGGCCAAGGGCCATCCGATCGGCGCCACCGGTGTGTCGATGCATGTGCTGACCGCCATGCAGTTGACCGGCGAAGCCGGCGGCATCCAGGTGCCGGGCGCGAAGCTCGGCGGTATCTTCAACATGGGCGGCGCGGCGGTCGCCAACTACGTTTCCATCCTCGACCGGATCAGGTAGAAGCGGCCCGCATTAAAGCGGCGCGCCGCTGGGCGCGCGTGCGGGAGGCGACATGGCAAATCCGGTTCTGGTCGAAGTCACACGCGGCGAGGTGGTCGAAAGCAGGCACCGCGGCGCGGTTTCGGTCTTCGATGCCGACGGCAAGCCCGTCTGGGAGATCGGCGACACGGACCGCCCGGTTTTCCCGCGCTCCGCGGTGAAGGCGATCCAGGCATTGCCGCTGGTCGAATCGGGTGCTGCTGACGCCTATGGCTTCGGCGACCGCGAACTGGCGCTGGCCTGCGCCTCGCATTCGGGTGAGCCCGCCCATGTCGAACTGGCAATAGCGATGCTCGCCAAAGCGGGCCTTGACAGAAAAGCGCTGGAATGCGGCGCGCATTGGCCCTCGGGCCACGGTGCCACCATCGCGCTCGCCCGCGCCGGCAACATACCGAACGCCTTGCACAACAACTGCTCCGGCAAGCATTCCGGCTTCCTCTGCACCTGCGTGCATGCCGGCATTGCGCACGCTGGCTATGTCAAGGCCGGCCATGCGCTGCAGGAGATGGTGCGCGACGCCATGCAAGCCGTGACGGGCGCGGCGCATGACGTCGATCATTGCGGCATCGACGGCTGCTCGATCCCGACCTATGCCGTGCCCTTGAAGAGTTTTGCGCTGGGCTTTGCCCGCATGGCGACGGGCAGGGGCTTTGCGCCCGAGCGCGCCAAGGCGGCGAAGCGGCTGCTCGCCGCTTGCATGGCCGAGCCGTTCCTGGTCGCCGGCACCGGCAAGGCGGATGTCGCACTGATGCAGGCGGCACCCGGTCGCATCTTCGTCAAGACCGGCGCCGAAGGCGTTTATTGCGCGGCATTGCCAGAGCTTGGGCTCGGCATCGCCTTGAAATGCGATGATGGGGCCGGCAGAGCGGCGGAGGTGATGATCGCCGCCGTGCTGGCGAAGCTGCTGAACGGTGATGAAGCGGTTGCGGCAAAGCTCACCGAGCTTGCCCATCCTCCGGTGGAAAGCCGCGTCGGCGCCAAGGTCGGCTTGCTGCGGCCGACAGCGGCGCTCAACTAGGGCATCGGCTTACTGACGCGCATCTGCCGCGCGCGTGAACCCAAGGCAGAAAATTATGTGCTAGTTTCCTCCACGATCAAGCGGGCGCTGGTGTTGGCCATGCTGGAAGCGGACAAGGTGTTTGCCGGGTCCATCCCGGAAAATTACGATCGCCATATGGTGCCGCTGATATTCGAGGCCTATGCCGCGGAGACCGCACGGCGAGCGGCGTCCTTCTCACCCTTGGCCGTTTTGGAGACGGCCGCGGGCACCGGTGCGGTAACCCGCGCTTTGGCGCCGAAACTCGCTCCCGACGCTAGCTACGCCGTAACCGACCTCAACCAACCGATGCTCGATTACGCGGCGTCGCGCCAGGGGCCGGACAGACGAATCACCTGGCGCCAGGCGGATGCGTTGAACCTGCCTTTCGACGATGCGTCCTTCGACCTCGTCTGCTGCCAGTTCGGCGCGATGTTCTTTCCCGACCGCGCCACGGCCTACCGCGAGGCAAAGCGGGTTCTGAAGCCCGGTGGACATTTCCTGTTCAGCGTCTGGGATCGCATCGAGGAGAACATATTCGCCGACGACGTGACGAATGCTCTGGCAACGATCTTTCCGCACGATCCGCCGCGTTTCCTGGCGCGCACGCCGCACGGCTATCACGACAAGGACCTGATCCGCCGCGACCTCGAAGCCGCAGGATTTTCCGATGTGACGATCGACACCAGAGCCGAGCAGAGCCGCGCATCCTCGCCGCGCGTTCCCGCCGTCGCCTATTGCCAGGGCACCCTGCTTCGCAACGAGATCGAGGCCAGGGATCCGGCAAAGCTTGAAGCCGCGACCGACTACGCCGCGGCCGCGCTTGCCGAAAGGCATGGCCATGGCGAGGTGGCGGCCAAGATCCAGGCGCATTTTATCGTGGCTGTGGCCTAGCCCGTTTCGCTGCGTTTGGTTGGCATCCGTTCATAGTCGACCGAAATGCCTTGGCGATGCGATTGTGGTCGTTCAAATTTAATGCTCTGCTTTTAACGGGTTTCAGAGCTTTGCGAGCAAAGTCGAATGCATATCAAGACTGGGAACGGCATGGCGCATCACCGAATTGCACTTGGTCTTCTATACGGACTTCTTTTTACGGGCCTGGCGCTTTTAGCCTATGCTGTGAGGACAGCGCATTGGGTTGCCGATAATGCGGGTCTGAAAGCCATGCTTGCGTGTGTGTTGGCCTATATCGGTGTTATGTCCGGCTTAGTCTGGGCTATTAACAAGATCAACAAGGCTTTTCCGACGCTGGATTTTCCGCCTTCGAGTACTCACTCCGACCATGCCTGGTTCGTGGACCAAGTGACGGTCGATGTCGTACCGGACGTCGCTCACGATAAGTCGCCGCCAATAAAACGCGAGAAGCCGACCGATCGTTGAAGCCGATCCCCGGCATCACCTGACTGTCCTAGCTCACCTTGTTGCGCTCGACGGTCAGATGCGCATAGCCGCTGTCGCTTGCCTTCGCGAGATCGCCGGTCACCGGATCGGCCCAGCGCTGGCCGACAATGGCGCCGTTTTTGGCGCCGTCGATGAGGTTGTCCGAGATGACGGCGGTGCCGGCCCCTTCGACGACCGAAACGACGATGCCGGTGCCTGCCTTACGGATGATATTGCCGGTCGCCACGACATTGCGCAGATAGGGGCCCCAGCCGAGCTGCATGCCGTAGAGCGGCGCGTTCTCGATGACGTTGCCGGAAACCGTCGTGTCGGCCTCGGCGCTGATGCCGACACCGAAGCCGGGCGGATCGGCGGTGTAGGGACCGGTGGTAGAGAGGTTGCGCACAATGTTGTTCGAGCAGACCGCCATGCGGCCGCCTTCGTTGAAATTGACGATCGAGATGCCGTTGGCGGCGCCGTCGACCAGATTGTTGCTGAGGATCGCGCCTTCGAAGGAGAATTCCGAATAGATCCCGGTCTCTCCCGAGCGCGAGCAGGTGTTGCCGGTGATCTGCAGATTGCTCGAACTGTTGGCGCGGATCGCGGTGAAGGCGCAATCGGAGACGATATTGCCGGAGATGATGACATTGCCGGCGCGGAAGGCGTTGATGCCGTTGCCGTTCTGGCCGGTGCCGCCGTTGCGCGCGCCGATCCTCTGGACGCGGTTGCCGCTGACGATGGTGCCGTCTTCCGCAGCCTGCCAGCGATGCACCAGGATGCCGCCATTGGCGCAATCGGAAACGGTGTTGCCGGAAATCTCCAGCCCGCCGGCCTCGACCGAATAGATGCCGGCATCCGCGGCACCCGAAATATCGGAGCGGCCGATGCGGCCGACGGCATGCTCGAGCGCCAGCCCGTTCTTGCTGCTACCGGTCACCTGGCAATTGTCGAGGACGAGATGGGCGACGCGGCGCAGGTCGAGCAGCCCTTGCGTGTAGTCGGCCAGCCAGCGGTTGGCCCCGTCGAGGACCAGCCCGCTGAGCTCGATATGCTCGGCCTGTTCGGCCATCATCAGATGGCCGTTGCCGCCATAGACGATCCGCGTCGCGCCGGGCACGCCGGACAGGCGCACGCGGGCAGGCAACTTGAGGTTGGAGACGAGATAGGTGCCGGGCGGCAGGAACACCGGCTGGTCGCGGTCCCTGGCTTCGGTCAGCATCCTGGCGAAAGCCTTGCTCTGGTCGTCGACCGCCCCCGGCTGCACGCCGATCTCGGTGGCGTCGATCGAGCCACGCATCGCGGCCATCTCGATGCCCGGCAGCGACTTCGCCGATGCCTTGCCGGCGAAGACGCCGGCGACGGCGAGGCCCGCCGTCCGGGCAAGCAGCGTTCGTCTGTTCAACATCGGCACAGGTCCTGGCATTTTGCCCTGTCGTCGCAGGAATCGTGCCAAGGCCGGCCCGCCGCCAAACCGCTTGTGCAGTTGCCTCGCCAAGCCTAAGTTCACCGGATGAGCAGAGCTTTCACACGGGAAGAAGACAGCGAAAACGCCATTGCCGGCGTCGGCGAACGGCCGGTCAGCGCGCACCGCAACCTGGTGACGGAGCGCGGCCTGGCGATGATCGAGGACAATCTCGCCGAGCTGCGCGACCAGATGGCCAAGGCTGAAAGGCGCGGCGACCGCGAGCGCCTCGCTGTCGTGTCGCGCGACCTGCGCTACTGGACCGCGCGGCGCGAAAGCGCGGAGCTTTCCGTGCCGGAGCCGGGCAGCGACGTGGTGCGCTTTGGCATGGGAGTCACCCTGGAAAGCGAGGACGGCAAGAAGGTGCATTGGCGCATCGTCGGCGAGGACGAGGCCGATCCGTCGAAGGGGAGCATTTCCCATGTCTCCCCGATGGCCGTGGCCCTTTTCGGCAAGAAGGTTGGCGAGGTCGTCACCGTCAACGGCAAGGAATGGGAAATCGTCAAGCTCTCGGACAAGGTCGAGAACTAGCAGCCAAGCCTACTTGCCAGCCGCTGTAACCCAGCTTCGTATTTGTCCATACATCGCGAGCAGCGTTCATTTGCCGTTTGTAGTTGTCGTGGCGGATTGGCCTTAGAATGACGCCGTCGTCGGTTTCGACGATCTGGAGCTCATCGCCGACCTGAAGGTTCAAGCTGTCAAGCATTTCGCGTGGCAGTAGCAAGGCCCCGATCCGTCCTCAAGCCTGTGGATGGTTGTCTTGAACATCATCGCGCCATGGTTGTATCCGCTTCCATAGAACAACCTTTTGGCCAAATCAGCAAGCCCTCACCGATCGGTCAACAACCGATCCATCAGCCGGTTGGCCGCTTCCGGGATGACGGTCCCCGGCGGGAAGATCTCCGCCGCGCCTGCCGCCAGCACCGCGTCATAATCCTGCGGCGGGATGACGCCGCCGGCGACGATCAGCATGTCGCCATGGCCGAGCTTCTTCAGCGCTTCCTTGAGCTCGGGGATCAGCGTCAGGTGCCCGGCCGCCAAGGAGGAGGCGCCGATGATGTCGACGTTGTGCTGCACCGCGAGCTTGGCGATCTCGTCCGGCGTCTGGAACATCGGCCCGACGGTCACCTCGAAGCCCAGATCGGCAAAGGCGCTGGCGATCACCTTCTGGCCGCGGTCATGGCCGTCCTGACCCATCTTGGCGACCAGGATGCGCGGCTTGCCGCCGGACTTCTTCTCGAACGCTTCGATCTTCTCCTGCAGCGGGTCGAGCGCCGGGTTGTCGCCGAGCGCGTCGCGATAGACGCCGGAGATCGTCTGCACCGCCGCCGTGTGGCGGCCGAATACTTTTTCCAGCGCCAGCGAAATCTCGCCGACGGTAGCGTTGGCGCGTGCCGCGCGAACCGCGAATTCGAGCAGGTTCTCCTCACCCTCGGCCGCGCGGGTCAGTGCCGCCAGCGCGTCTTCCAGCGTCGCGACGTCGCGCGTGCCTTTCAGCCGCTGCAGCTTCGCCAATTGCCTGGCCTTCACCTCGGCATTGTCGATCTTCAGCACATCGACCTCGATATCCGCTTCAGGCCGGTGCGCGTTGACGCCGACCAGCACCTGCTCGCCGGAATCGATGCGCGCCTGGGTGCGGGCGGCGGCTTCCTCGATGCGCAGCTTCGGAATGCCCTTCTCGATCGCCGCCGCCATGCCGCCGAGGTTTTCGACCTCCTCGATATGGGCGAGCGCGCGCTCCGCCAGATCGTGCGTCAGCCGCTCGACATAGGCCGAGCCGCCCCACGGATCGATCATGCGCGTGGTTCCGGATTCCTTTTGCAGGATGAGCTGCGTGTTGCGGGCGATCCGCGCCGAATGGTCGGTCGGCAGCGCCATTGCTTCGTCGAAGGAATTGGTGTGCAGCGATTGCGTATGCCCCTGCGTCGCCGCCATCGCCTCGATCATAGTGCGGGTCATGTTGTTGTAGGGATCCTGCGCCGTCAGCGACCAGCCCGAGGTCTGGCAATGGGTGCGCAGCGACAGCGAGCGTTCGTCCTTCGGCGCAAAATTCTTCTTCATCAGGTTCGACCACAGCAGCCTTGCGGCCCTGAGCTTGGCGACCTCCATGAAGAAGTTCATGCCGATCGCCCAGAAGAAGGAAAGCCGCGGCGCGAAGCGGTCGATGTCAAGACCGGCAGCGACGCCGGCGCGCGCATATTCGATGCCGTCGGCGATCGTATAGGCAAGCTCGAGATCGGCCGTCGCGCCGGCCTCCTGCATGTGGTAGCCGGAGATCGAGATCGAGTTGAACTTCGGCATATGCCTGGAGGTGTAAGCAAAAATGTCCGACACGATCCGCATCGAAGGCTTCGGCGGATAGATGTAGGTGTTGCGGACCATGAACTCCTTCAGAATGTCATTCTGAATGGTTCCGGCGAGATCCTTCTGCGCGACGCCCTGTTCCTCCGCCGCGACGATGTACAGCGCCATGATCGGCAGCACGGCGCCGTTCATCGTCATCGACACCGTCATCTCGTCGAGCGGAATGCCGTCGAAAAGCTGGCGCATGTCGAGAATGGAATCGATCGCCACGCCCGCCATGCCGACATCGCCGGCGACGCGCGGATGGTCGCTGTCATAGCCGCGATGCGTGGCGAGATCGAAGGCGACCGACAGGCCTTTCTGGCCGGCCGCGAGGTTGCGCCGGTAGAAGGCGTTGGATTCCTCAGCCGTCGAGAATCCGGCATATTGCCGGATCGTCCAGGGCTGCTGGACATACATGGTCGGGTAGGGGCCGCGCATGAAGGGCGGCAGGCCCGGATAGGTGTCGAGATTGGCGAGACCCTTGAGGTCGCCTTGGTCGTAAACATGCTTTACGGCGATGCCTTCCGGCGTCATCCGCTGGCCTTTGAGCTCGACCGGCGCGCGACGCGGCTCCGACCAGCCGATCCGGCTGAAATCCGGGGTCATGATCCGGCTCCGATCGACTGGTCGATGCGCACCGGAAACAGCGGCTCGCAGGTCGCAACGCCTTCGGTCAGGGCCGGGCGCCGCTCTTGCGGCAGTGTCTCGACCGGGCGCTCTGTGCCGACGCGGTAAAGCGTAGTGCCGACAATGCCGCGTTCGCCCGACCGGTAAGCGCCATTGCGCTTGGCGGCGGCCGTCTGGACGCGATTCTGGATATAGCCCTGCTGCAGGCTGGCGAGCACGCCGCCCTCGGCCTCAATGCGCTGGAATTCTTCCCAGGCCGCAGCGCAGAGATCGTTCGTCAGCGACTCCACCGCGCCCGAACCGCTGGCCGGATCGGCGACATAGCCGATATGGCTCTCCTCGGACATGATCAGCTGCGCGTTGCGGGCGACGCGGCGGGCAAAGCCGGCCGGCAGCCCATGCGTGATGGTGTGCGGCAGGATCGAGATCGAATCTGCGCCCCCGGTTGCCGCCGCAAAGGCCGCGATCGCCGTGCGCAAGATGTTGGTTTCCGGGTCGGCCATCGTCATCATGCGGTAGGAGGTCTCAGCATGGATGCTGGCGGTCGAGGCCGGGATCGAGCAGGCTTCCTGGACGCGCGCCCAGAGCTTGCGCAATGCCCGCACCTTGGCCATCGACAGGAACTGGTCCTGGTCCACGCTGAGCGCGAAGCCGATATAGGGCGCCGCATAGACCAGCGGCTGGCGCGCCTTGTCGAACATTCTGAGATAGGACACGACCGATGCCATCATCGTGCCAAGCTCCTGCGCCTCGGTGGCGCCGGCATTGTGGAAGACGCGACCGTCGGCCTCGAGCAGCACGCCCGGCACGCCCATCGAGAAGAAATGCGCCAGCGATTGTGGCATCGATTCCTGCAGCGCCTCGATCGAGGTGCGCAGCCGCCCGGTTCCGGCGAAGATCGCCGCCGGGTCGATGCCGAAGGAAAGGTTGAGCTTGGCCGGATCGGAACGGCGGCGGCTCAAGAAAGCCAGCAGCCAGTCGGCCACGGCGCGGCTCCACGGATGCGCGTCGATGCGCACCTGCACGCGGTTGAGCGGCACGCCGTCGAGCACTCTTTCCAAGGCTTCCGCGGTGCGCGGCAGGCCGTAGCCGAAGGCATTCGGCGCGCCCTCGAAGACAAGCGACAGGCCGGTGGCGCCTTGGGCGATGTCTTCCAGGGCTTGCGCGCTGGCCCGGGCGACGTCCGGGTCGTCGACGCGCTGGCTGACGATCCAGGGCGCGGTCGGATTTGTGCGCGGCAACGGCTCGGCGGTCGTCGAGCGCTGGCTAAGCGGTTCGATGCGGATGCCGTCATCGGTGTGGGAAACGAGCTTTTCCTCGAACGAACCGCCGGCAAGGGCCTTTTCCGCCAGCGCCTGCCAACGCTTGGCGTCCGGATTCGGAAGGTCGACATCCCTGGTCAAGGCGCCGGCGCCCATGGCTCTCCTCGCTTCTCGGCCGCATCAGCCGGTCCAACCAATCTAAGGTCAGGAACCGGATATCACAATGCGTTATCCGGCCGGTTCTCGCGGCCAGCCAATCGATTGCCAAACATGCGCAAAATCCGCAAGCGCCAAAGGCCAAATTCGATGCACCCCAAATCGATACCGGGCATTGCCGCATGCGACTGGCGTTACTATACGTCGGGTGAGGCCGTGAGCGAAACAGATTGCGGAGACCGGATATGGCTGACGAGACCAGCATCTTCATCGGCGCCAGCCGCAAGCCCGACGATTCCTATCAGCGCGCCGAAGAGCTGCTGCTGCGCTACGGCAACCGCCACGGCCTCGTCACCGGGGCCACGGGCACCGGCAAGACCGTCAGCCTGCAGATCCTGGCCGAGGGCTTTGCGAATGCCGGCGTGCCTGTCTTCTGCGCCGACATCAAGGGCGACCTTTCCGGTATAGCGATGATGGGCGAGGTCAAGGATTTCCTCGTCAAGCGCGCCGAGCAGGTAAAGCTCGATCCCTACCAGTTCCAGGAATTTCCAGTCATCTTCTGGGACCTGTTCGGCGAGCAGGGCAATCCGATCCGCGCCACCATTTCCGAGATGGGGCCGCTGCTTTTGTCGCGGCTGATGAACCTCACGGAAGCTCAGGAGGGCGTCATGAACATCGCCTTCCGCATCGCCGACGAGGAAGGCCTGCTGCTGCTTGATTTGAAGGACCTGCAGGCGCTGCTCGCCAACATCGCCGAGCGCGCCGACGAACTCAGCGCACGCTACGGCAATGTCACCAAGCCTTCGGTCGGCGCCATCCAGCGCACGCTGCTCGTGCTGGAGAGCCAAGGCGCGGCGAACTTCTTCGGCGAGCCGGCGCTGCGCATCGCCGACATCATGCGCACCACGCGCGACGGCCGCGGCGCGATCAGCGTTCTGGCCGCCGACAAATTGATGATGAACCCCAGGCTCTACGCCACCTTCCTACTCTGGCTGATGTCGGAGCTGTTCGAGGAACTGCCCGAGGTTGGTGATCTCGACCGGCCGAAGCTGGTGTTCTTCTTCGACGAGGCGCATCTTTTGTTTGAGGACGCGCCGAAGGTGCTGATCGACCGCGTCGAGCAGGTGGTGCGGCTCATCCGCTCCAAGGGTGTCGGCGTCTATTTCGTCACCCAGAACCCGCTGGATATTCCGGAAAAGGTGCTGGCCCAGCTCGGCAACCGCGTCCAGCACGCGCTGCGCGCCTATACGCCGCGCGAGCAGCAGGCAGTCCGGACGGCGGCCGAGACCTTCCGGCCCAATCCCGATTTCGACTGCGCCACCGCCATCACCCAGCTCGCCACCGGCGAAGCGCTGGTCTCGATGCTGGAGGACAAGGGCGTGCCGGCCATGGTCCAGCGCACGCTGATCCGGCCACCGTCATCGCGACTCGGACCGATCACGCCCGACGAGCGCCGCAAGATCATCGCCGAGAGCCCGGTCGCCGGCCAGTACGACGAGGCCGTCGATCGCGAATCAGCCTTCGAAATGCTGCAGAAGAAGACCAAGGAGGCGCAGGACGCCGAGGCGCAGGCAAAGCAGCAGAACAGCGGCGGGTCGCGCTGGACCATTCCCGGTTTCGACGATGTTTCGGGAACATCGGGCCGGCGGTCTTCCAACCGCCAGACCGTGGCCGAAGCTGCCATCAAATCGGTGGTGCGCTCGGTCGGCTCCTCCGTCGGCCGCGCCATCGTGCGCGGGATTTTGGGAAGCCTGGCGCGAGGGCGTTAAAGCGAAAGGCGGAACGCGACGCGGATCGCGCCGCAACCTTCGACATCAGGCGAGGACGCGCCTGCCGTCGCGCGAAACCGTTACGGAAATGCGCCGCCCCGGAAAGCTGTCCTCGTTACCCCTCGACGATCAAATCTTACTCGTCGAGGGGCGAGCCGCTTCGGCGGCAGCTAAAACTTTTCGCAAGGGAACTTTTCCCGGCGGAACCGCAATTTCATGAAATACCGAATGGGCCAAATCATGGCCTTTGACGTGCTGTTGCCGGGGGGCAAACTCAATGGCGCCGACAGCACGTGCGATCACGAATCATTGTGGCCAGGGAACCGAAAGCGCGCTCTAGGGTTGGGCCCAGGCTGCGGAGGGCGGAGCATCAGGAGTCCGAGTTGCGGCGAGACGACGATCTGCCGGCCTGGTATTCGGAAATTCCTGCTGAAAGGCGGCCGCTGCTGAACGCGAAAGGCGGGTTGTCGACCGGCCACACTCGCCTCGTGGAGCAATTCTTGAGCGAGAACTTTTCGCGCAAGCTTTCGCTCGCTGAGATGGCGGCTGTGTGCGGGCTGTCGCCCTACCATTTCGCCCGTTCTTTCTCCAAGACGTTCGGCGTTACGCCGCATCAATATGTTCTTGCCCTTCGCCTTGACTTTGCCGAGAAGCTGCTGGCCGACAGGCGCATGTCGATCACGGACATCGCCTATCTGAGCGGCTTCTCGAGCCAGAGCCACCTCACCACCACGATGAAGAAATATCGCGACGTGACGCCAATGCAGGTGCGAGAGAGGCAGGTTCGATCGCGGGCCGGCAGGCAGGGCTAATTCCCGGCGCGGTTATCTATGGGTCGGCTTATAAAAGGTATTACTAAAGTAATTTCGCGTTAACCTATGAAAGATCTGCGGTATATTTTCAGATAAACAGCAATTTGTTGGAATACGAAGCCCCGAAAACCTGTCTTTCTGCAGCAAATCCGGTATTCGGATTCTAAGCTGGCCGAGGGGACATGAGCGACGACACGGCGATTCGCCGGAGCCTTTCCGAGGAGATCGGTTACTGGCTGGAGTCGGCATCGAGGACGCTTGAGAAGCGCTATGGAGATGGCGTGCCCCTGGCCAAGCAGGACATGCTGCTGGCCCATTATCTCTATGGCCTCACGGCTGTCGTTCACGCGCATGACGCGCCTGCCGTGCATCTGGCGGCGGTGCGCTCCTATCTCGAGCGGCTGATCCCAAGCGAGCGGGTTGCCGCGGCGCTCCGGGCTGTTCCCGAGGCCGGTGACGCCTGGCTTGAAAACACGCTCGATCGCGTCGAGGCGATCGGAGAGAAGCAGGGCCATGCGCTGCTCGCGCGCGGCGCCGATGTGATCATCCCATTTTCGAGCAGACACGCTTCGGCGGCAGGGTCGGCGGAACCTGCCGTTGTCGAGCGCGACCCACCAAAGGAGGCATTCTCGCAATGAACTTCAGGCAAGAACGTATCACTCGGCGCGGGTCGGCTCGCTTCGCAGGCAATTGGATTTCCGGCGCCACCGACTGCCGCTCGCTCCGTCGTCGCCTGATGGCGGCGCTGCGCAACGCGCATCGAGTGCTTGGCCTCGGTCGCAAGAATATGGGTCTCGGAACACTGGGCAGCGGCGGCAACGCGCGTTCGGCTCTGGCCTGCGGCATGAGCCCGGCCAGCATGCTCGGCGGCCTGGCGGCAATCGCCGCGCTCGGCCTCGCCACGCCGGCGCTGGCGCAATATGCCGCGGGCGGCGGTTCGGCGACCGGCGGCAACTCCGTCGCCATCGGTAACGGCACCGCGACGAATGGCAATAACAGCGTGGCGTTGGGCAGCTCCAACAGCGCAACGGGCGACGGCACGATTGCCATCGGCTATGCGATGGGTGTCAATGGCCTCAACTCCATAGGCATAGGTGTCTTCGCAGGCGCAACCGGCGTCAATGCCCTCGCCGTTGGCGGGAACGCCAAGGCCAACGGGGACGGAGCAAGCGCTATTGGCGTCAATTCGGTTGCAACCACAAGCGCGGCCGCCTTTGGCAATAATGCGCGTGCCGACGGAGTGAACTCCACGGCGATCGGCACTGTTACCCGCGCGACCGGGCTGCGCGCGACCGCGCTCGGGTTCGGGGCAACAGCATCCGGCGTGGATTCGATTGCCCAAGGTAACAGCGCCATCGCAAGCAACCAGAATGCCGTCGCCATCGGCTTCCAGGCGGTCGCTACACAGATCAACTCCATCAATATCGGCGGGCGTACTCTTGCGGGAGCGGGCGCTACTGCGCAGGGCGCCATCGCCCTTGGCACGGATGTGACGGCGTCTCAGCAAAACACCGTTGCCATAGGCATACTGACCAAGGCAACGGGAACGAGCGCCACGGCGATGGGCAACACGGCGAGCGCCTGGGGCAACCAGTCCATCGCACTCGGCTTGGGCGCGCAGGCGGGCGTTCAGGCCAACACGGCGCTACCGAATAGCATCGCGATCGGCACCAATTCGCTCTCTTCCGGCGCTTTCGCCGTCGCGATGGGCAGTGCTTCAATTGCGAGCGGCTCCGCCGGCACCGCGGTTGGCAACACCGCCGTTGCCAGCGGCGCAAATGCCTCCTCGTTCGGGTCTGGAGCCAACGCGGCAGGAGACAATTCGCTTGCTGCCGGCGTCAGCGCCAGCGCCGGCGGGGTAGCCAGCACCGCACTCGGCATCGGCGCCAATGCGTCGGGAGCGAACTCCGCTTCGATTGGTTCCGCCTCCAAAGCCACCGGTGCCAATGCGTTCGCGGGTGGCCGTTCCTCCACTGCCAGCGGTAACGATTCCATCGCCATCGGCACGACGGCCGCCTCGACAGCGGCAGGCTCGACGGCAGTTGGATCGGGCGCGGTGGCACAGGACGTAAACGCGGTCGCCATGGGCACCGCCGCCAGCGCGATCACCGCTGATTCCGTCGCGATCGGCACGGGCGCGGTGGCCGACGGCGGCAAGGCGGTCGCCATCGGTTACGGCAACGAAGCCTTTGGTGACGGTGCGGTCGCCATCGGCGATCCAAGCTATGCCAGCGGTACCGGCGCCTTCACCGGCGGCGCCAACAACATCGCCAACAGCGACGGCACGGCCAGCGCCACCGCCGCCAATCAGGCCGCCGGCGCGGTGGCGATCGGCAACAACAACAAAGCGATCGGGCAGGGCTCGGTGGCGCTGGGCAACGGCTCCACCGCGGGCGCCGCCGGTCTCGCGGGCAATGTCGCGCTGGGCAATGGCGCGACTGCGGCGGCAAGCTCCGGCGACGTGGCGCTCGGCTCCGGCTCGGTGACCGCCGCAGCGGTCGGCACCAGTGGCACGACGATCGGCGGGACGGCCTACAGCTTTGCCGGAACGGCTCCGACATCGACCGTCAGCATCGGCGCTCCGGGCGCGGAGCGGACCCTCACCAATCTCGCGGCGGGCCGGCTCAGCAACGCCTCGACCGATGCCATCAATGGCTCTCAGCTCTTCGCCACCAATCAGCAGGTGACGCAGAACACGACCGATATCGCCAACATTGGCAATACGATCACCAACATCAACACCGGCGCGGGCATCAAGTATTTCCATGCCAACTCGACGCTGCCTGATTCCCAGGCTCTGGGGACGGACTCCGTCGCGATTGGCCCGAACGCGGTGGCCAACAACGCCGGCGACGTGGCGATCGGCCTGAACTCCGTGTCCGGCACCACGACGGTGGTCGGCGGCACAACGATAGGCGGTGTGAACTACACCTTTGCCGGCGGAACGCCGGCCGGCGCATTCTCGGTCGGCTCGGTGGGCGCCGAGCGCCAGATCCAGAACGTCGCGGCCGGGCGGTTGAGCAACTCCTCGACCGACGCGGTCAACGGCTCGCAGCTGTTCGCGACCAACCAGCAGTTGACGCAGAACACGACCGATATCGCCGCCAATACCGCCGACATCACCACTCTCGGCAACACGATCAACAACATCAACACCGGCGGGGGAATCAAGTATTTCCACGCCAATTCGACGCTTGCCGATTCCCAGGCCCTGGGGACGGACTCCGTCGCGATTGGCCCGAATGCCGTCGCCAACAATGCCGGCGACGTGGCGATCGGCCTGAATTCCGTATCGGGCGCCACGACCAATGTCGGCGGCACGACGATCGGCGGAGTGAACTACACCTTCGCCGGCGGAACGCCTGCCGGCGCGTTCTCGGTCGGTTCGGTGGGCGCGGAGCGCCAGATCCAGAATGTCGCAGCCGGGCGGTTGAGCAACTCCTCGACCGATGCCGTCAACGGCTCGCAGCTCTTCGCCACCAATCAGCAGGTGACGCAGAACACCACCGACATCGCCGCCAACACCGCCGACATCACCACTCTCGGCAACACGATCAACAATTTTGCCGGCGACACCTCGACGGCCTACACCGACGCCAATGGAGACGGCATCCGCTACGTGCGCACCAACGACACCACGCTGCCGGTCACCGATGCCTTCGCGCAAGGGGTGGGCTCCTCGGCGCTCGGCTATCAGGCGACGGCATCCGCCGCCAATTCGCTGGCTCTCGGCCGCGGCACAGCGGTCACCATCGCCGACGGCGTGGCGCTTGGCTCCGGCTCGGTCTCGGATCGCGCGGTCGCGCCCGTGTCGGGATCGATCCTCTCCGGCACCGGCCTCATTCCCTACAACACCGCGGACATGACCCTGCTCGGCGCCGTCTCGGTGGGAACCTCCACCGCTTATCGCCAGATCATCAACGTGGCCGACGGCACCCAGGACCAGGACGCGGTCACGCTTCGCCAGCTGAAGGGCGCGCTGAGCTCCTTCGCGGTGACTGGGACCATGTACTTCCACGCCAATTCGTCCGCCCCGGACTCGCTGGCGGTCGGCGCGGAGTCGGTCGCGATCGGCCCGCGCACCACCGTCAACGGCGACAACGGCATCGGTATGGGCAACGGCGCCATCGTCCAGCAGACCGCGCCGGGCGGTATCGCGATCGGCCAGAACGCGACCTCCAACCAGGCTGACAGCATCGCCTTTGGCACCAACTCGACCGCCAACGGCGCCCAGTCCATGGCGCTCGGCGCCGGCGCCACGGCCAATGAGCCGGGCAGCGTCGCGCTCGGCGCCGGCTCGACGACCGCCGCGGCAGTCGCCACCACCGGCACGACAATCAACGGCGTCAACTACACCTTCGCCGGAACCGCTCCGACGAGCACGGTTAGCGTCGGCAGCGTCGGCAACGAGCGCACCGTCACCAACGTGGCGGCGGGGCGGATCAGTGCCTCCTCCACCGACGCCATCAACGGCAGCCAGCTCTACGCGACCAACCAGGCTGTCGAAGCAGTGCAGGGAAGTGTCGGCAATCTGAATGAGTTCGCCGTCCAGTATGACAAGAACCCGGACGGCACCAAGTCCAATTCGCTGACGCTCGTCGGCGGCGACGTGAATGCGCCCGTCGTCATCCACAATGTGGGTGCCGGTACCGCCGACACCGACGCGGTCAACGTCCTACAGTTCAATAACGGGCTGGCGACAACGTTCGACAACTCCAAGGCCTACACCAACCAGGTGGCGGCCACCACGCTGCAGCAGGCCAATGCCTACACCGACTCCAAGCTCAGCCAGCTCAACATGGATATGGGCGAGGCTCGGGGCGAGGCGCGCCAGGCCGCCGCGATCGGCCTTGCGGCCGCCTCGCTGCGCTATGACGACCGTCCGGGCAAGTTGAGCGTGGCGGCCGGCGGCGGCTACTGGCGCGGCGAAGGCGCCGTGGCGTTCGGCGCCGGTTACACCAGCGAGGACGGCCGGGCGAGAGCGAACGTCTCGGGCACGACGGCGGGCGGGCACTGGGGTGTCGGCGCGGGCGTCAGCTTTACCTTGAACTGAGCTCGTTGATGACCAGGCAGACGGCCCTTGCCGTGATATCCGGGACTTGCCTCCTTCTGTCCGGCCCGCACGCGGCCGGGCAGGAGGCGGCCCAGCCTGCCTATCGGATAAAACCTTCCGACGTCGCGGTGCCCGCGGGCGTGAAGCTTGGCGACTATCAGCGCACCACTCGTCCGTTCGAGAACTGGACGCTGATCTGCGACGAGAACCTGCAGGCCAGGAAGAAGGTTTGCAACATCGGCCAGTCTTTCATCGACCAAAGCCAGGCGTTGGTCTTCAGCTGGTCGCTCGCGGCCGACGAGAAAGGCAAACCCTTCATGATATTGCGGACTCCGAGCGCGGCAGGTAAGGGCAGCAAGCTTTCGCTGAGACTTACCGGCCGCAAACAGCCGGTCGACGTTCAACTGCAGGGTTGCGATGCGTCGGTCTGCGTCGGCTATGTGCCCGTCGGCCCGGTGCTTCGCGAGCAAATCGGCAAAGAGACCACCGTCCAGGTTTCCTATTCCCTGCCGTCTGGAGCGACCGTCAGCCTCGATGCCCCGTTCAAGGGACTCAAGACCGCGCTGTCGGCCATCAACTAGAAAGACTTTGAGATGACACGCCAATCCATCGAGGACAGAATCCTGACGCACTCCCAGCCGGTCGCGCTGCCGGAGCCGCCGGCAAGTCCGCCGCCACAGCGTTCGCCAGGCCGGCGCCTGGTGCGAAACACGGCGCTGCTCGGCGCGTTCGCGGTCTTGGTCGCGGCGGCGGTTGTCCTGTCGTTCCGCCTCTATCCCGCGCTTGGAACATTCGTCGCGGGCACGGCCTCCGCGCAGGCGCAGGCGCCCATGCAGGGCAAGCCGGCGGAAGCCGTGCCCGCAACGGCCGACGCCTCGGCAAACAAGAATCCCTTTCAGGCGCATGTCGCGCAGGCAGGCGTCCGCACCTGCGCCAATCTCTTTGCCACGGTGGGGCAGGCTCTGACTGCCGGGTCGACCTATGCGATCCAGACGCAATGGGACAACACTTCGCCCGACACCCACGCCGTGCAGGCCGTCGCCGGGATGAGCTACAACCTGCCGAACTACAAGACACAGGCCGCGGGCGTCGTTTTTGCCTCGCCTCTCGGCCAGAGCTGCGAGGGCGGGTTCGTGCGCGTGGCGCCGTTCCCTCGCTCTTGCCAGGAAGTCGCCGGGACGCTTCCGAAGGGCAGCCTGCTGGCGGACAATCTTTCGAACTCGATGCTTTTCAACCTGGCCGACAATGCCGGCCAGGCGCTGCTGGTCCCGACCGGCAACACTTGCATCGTCGTCTCGGTCGCGCGCATGGGCGGCTAGAGCCGGGCATGACGGTCGACTGCTGAATAGCTGCAACTGGAGCACGAAGATGCTGATCAATCCCCGCCTTTCGATCCCGCTGCTTGCGGCGCTCGCCGGGCTTACGATTGCGAGCAACGCCGCTGACCTGGTCGCCCCGTCACCGCCAGCGTCGGCGAGCGAAGAAAAGGGCATCTGGGGCGCGATCGCCTATTCACCGGGCGACGGCCGTCACGGCTTCTTCTGGGGCGCCGACAAGCGGCAGGAGGCGGAAGACATCGCGCTCAAGCATTGCGAGAACGCGGACGGCAAGGGCTGCCGGGTGGTCGAAGTATTCCGCAACCATCGCCATTGGGACGATGACGACGGCACCGGCTTTCCCTATGAGCACTGCGCGGCGCTCTCGGTCGGCAAGAGCCGTGGCGCGGCGACGCCGTTCTGGGGTGCAGCGTCGGCAACGACCCGCCGCGAAGCCGAGGACAAGGCGACGGCCCAGTGCGGAGGCGAGAACAAGGAGTGCAAGATCCGCGAGTGGGTCTGCACCTGACGAGAGGCAGCGGAATTCGAGCGGCTGCGGCGATCCGTCGGCCCTGGCGCCGTTCACACCGGGATGAGTGGCGCGACCTCGCGGTCCGACGGACGGTCGCTCGATGACAGGCCGGAAATAACACCGGCGCGATCGGCGGCGTTGCGGTTCTGGCTCATCTTGCGCTTGCCTTCGAGCCGGGTAATCGGCATGCGCAAACCGACAATGCCCTTCAGTTGCGACTGGATGAAATCCGCTGGCGCATCCGACACGGCCCAGGGCGAGGCGCGCCCGCCTTCATGCAGATTGGTCAGCCGGGTCACGACCTCGAGCAGCCTATGGGCGTCCTCGAAGAATTCGACAGGACCATGGGCATGGACGGCGACATAGTTCCAGGTCGGGACGACCTTTCCGGTCTCCTGCTTGGTCTGATACCAGGCGGGCGTCACATAGGCGTCCGGCCCCATGAAGATCGCCAAGCCATCGCCCACCAGCGGCACCCGCCATTGCGGATTTGCCTTTGCGACATGGCCATAGATCACGCCATGCTCGCCCTCGTTCTCGTCGAGCAAAAGCGGCAACGGCGTCGCCAACGGACCTTCCGCCGTGGCGGTGATCAGCGTCGCCAGACGCGCCGCGCGGATCGTGGCCATTAGGCTCTCTTGATCGTCGTCACGGAAGGCAGGCGGGATGTACATGATGAAAACTCCTTGCGTTGCACAGCAAGATGCCGGAAAGCTGGCTTGCCTGGAACATCCAGTTTTGAAGGTTTTTAGTGGTCCAGTTGGAGCAGGACGGCGTGGCGCGCCGCATCATCGCGGCCATCAAGGCGCAGATCCACAGCGGCGCCTACAGGCCCGGCGATCGCTTGCCGTCGACGCGGGCCTTTGCCGCCGAATGGGGCGCGTCGCGGACCACGGTGACCGCGGCCTACAGCCAACTCGACGCCGAGGGCTACCTGATCATCCGGCAAGGGTCGCGCGCAATCGTTGCTCCGGGACTGGAGAAGGCGTCGGGAGAAGCGCCCGTCGCGGCCGCTTCGCCACGGCACCTGTCGGCATTCGCCCAACGATTACTGACCCTGCCCCCACCGACGTTGGCGCAGCCGGCCAAGATTGCCGATTTCCGCTATGGCGACCTGTCCGGAGCGGACTTTCCCGTGCTGGCCTGGCGGCGGGCGTCGAACAAGGCAATCGTCAACCGGGCCGCGCGGTTGCGCTATGGCGACCCGCAGGGGTCTTCCGGTCTGCGTAATGCGCTTCAGGCCTATCTCTGGCGGGCTCGCGGCATCAATTGCACGCCGGACCAGATCGTCATCGTCAACGGCTCGCAGCAGGGGCTCGACCTCTGCGCACGGCTGCTGCTCGACCCTGGTGACCCCTTTGTGATCGAGAATCCGGGCTATCTGCTCGCCCGCCACGCCTTCGTGGCGGCGGGAGGCATTGCCGTGCCCGTTCCTGTCGATGCGGACGGGCTACAGACGGGAAAGCTGCCGCCGGCCCGTCTCGCCTATGTGACGCCTTCGCATCAGTTTCCGCTCGGCGGCGTGCTTTCGGCGACACGGCGGCGGTCGCTGCTGGCCTGGGCCGCCGGCACGGGGGCCTATATTGTGGAAGACGATTATGACGGCGAATACCGCCACGACATCAGCCCCATTCCGCCGCTGCAGGCGCTGGACGCGGACACGGTCATCTATGTCGGCACGCTGTCCAAGACGCTCTCGCCGACCTTGAGGCTCGGCTATCTCGTCGTCCCCGTCAGCCTGCGCCGGGCATTCAGCGAGGCCAAGCGCCTGACCGACCGGCATGCTCCGATGCTGGAGCAGGATGTGTTGGCCGAGCTGCTGGCGAGCGGCGCCTACGAGCGCCACGTGCGCAGCATCCGCAGGAAGAACGCCGAGCGCAGACAGGTCCTGCTGAAGGCTTTGACTGACCATCTGGGGCCGCGGGTCACTGTCGCCGGAGCCGATACCGGCCTGCATGTCATCGCCTGGATGAACGGCATCGATGCAGGACGCGAACCGGCGATCATCGCCGCGTCGCGCGCGGCCGGCATCGGCCTCTATCCCGTGTCGCCCCTTTATGATCCGAGCGGGCCCAGGCCGGAAACGGCCGGCTTCATCCTGGGCTACGCCGGGCTCGACGCGGAGGCCTTGCGACGCGGCGTTGCAGTGCTGGCCACGATTTTGGCCGAGCACCGCTGACCGATCTGGGTCTTAGAAAATCTCGTTGGTGAGATTCTTGACCGGGCCGAGCAGGATCGAGCCCGTCGGCACGCCATTATCGATCGGGATCGCCTTGCGCTCCGGCATATTCTCTTCGGGCGCGCCGATATTGGCTGTCACGATGACGGGGGTCTTGGTCGGCACGCGGTCGTAGAGGTCGATGATGTCCTGGTTGATCAACCGCACGCAGCCGGACGATACCGACTTGCCGATCGACCACCATTCGGGCGAGCCGTGCAAGCGGTAGAGCGTGTCCTGGTTGCCCTGGAAGAGATAGAGTGCACGCGCCCCGAGCGGGTTCTTCAGGCCGCCCGGCATGCCGCCATTCTTGGCGCTGAATTGCGTCAGCTCTGGCTGGCGGGCGACCATCTCGTCCGGCGGCGTCCATTTCGGCCATTTCTGCTTCCACTGCACGACCGCGTCGCCCGACCATTCGAAGCCGGCGCGGCCGAGGCCGACGCCGTAGCGGATCGCTTGGCCGCCCTCGCGCACCAGATAGAGGAAGTGGCCAGTGGTATCGACGACGATGGTGCCAGGGCGCTGTCCGGTCGGATCGGGAACGATCTGGCGCAAGAATTGGTGATCAATCTTGTTCACCGGAATTGCCGGCAAGTCGAAGCCATTGTCCGACATCGCGCCATACATCGTCGCGTAATCGCCGAGCGGCGGCTCGACATAGGTGGGCGGCGGCGGCTGGATGGGAGCAGGGGCCGGACCGGTGGTGGTGCAGGCTGAAACGGCGGCCGAAGCAGCGCCAAGGGCCGTGAAATTGAGAAAGCCACGGCGGCTGATGCGGAAGGAAACGTCTGACATGGTTGCCTTTTCTAGGTCTTAATTCGCAAGAAAGCATGAATTCGCGGGCACGTCGCAGGCGGCATTCATAACAGTCGGCGGCGATAGGCGGTTCCAATTCTGGCCTGAGGGTGGACAGAAAAAGGCGAAGCTGTGACCGCGCCGCAGCTGTTGCGCTGCAGCAACAGAAGGCTCAGACGCCCGCCAGAAGGCCTTCCAGTGATGGCAGGATCAGCCCCGGCGGAAAGTCGCGGTATTCGTCCGGCTGATTGGTCCGGTTGATCCAGACTGTACGGAAACCGAACTTTGCGGCGCCGGCTATGTCCCAGCGGTTCGACGACTGGAACGACACCGCGCCCGGATAGAGCCGCCAGCCGGTGACCACCATGTCGTAGACCGAGGGGTCGGTCTTGAAGCGTTTGACCTGGTCGACCGAAAACACGTCGTCGAGGATCTGATCGAGCGCCGCGGATTTGACCGCCGCGTCGAGCATTTCCGGCGAGCCGTTGGAGAGGATCGCAAGCTTCGCGCCCGACGCTTTGAGCGCCTTCAGCACGGCAGGCACCTCGGGGTAGCAATCGAGCCGCCAATAAGCTTCGAGCAATTTCGTCCGCAGCGCCGGATCGGCCGAGGGCACTTTGCGCAAAGCGAAATCCAGCGCCTGCTCGGTCAGTTGCCAGAAGTCGGCGTAAGCACCCCCCATCAATGTCCGCACCCAGGAATATTCGAGCTGCTTGGCGCGCCAGATTTCGGAGAGAAGCTGGCCGTCCGGGCCGATCTCGCCGGCATGACGGCGCACGGCGGCATGCACGTCGAACAACGTGCCATAGGCGTCGAATACATAGGCAGCATGATGCATGGCAAGAGTTTTGAGGCGAGGATGCGTCCCGTGCAAGCGCTGATTGCGCTTTAATGCATGTCGCCCAAAAGTGTGTAGCGGTTTTGAGAAACCGACATGCATCAAACATAAGACTTACAGGGCGTTGCACGATCCGTTTCAGGCGACGCTCTGTAAGTACCGCTGGCCTCAATGATTTTCGGCCATGTCGGTTGACGCCGGCACTCAAAGCATCGTCCTATGCCGGTCCGAAATCACTCGTTTGGACGGCAAATATGACACTGGCGGCAGCGGCGCAAACCGCGACTTGGACCTATGTGGACGGCGACTGGCACGAAGGCAATGTCGCGATACTGGGGCCGCGCAGCCATGCCATGTGGCTTGGCACCAGCGTCTTCGACGGCGCCCGCTGGTTCGAAGGCGTCGCGCCTGACCTCGAGCTGCACTCCGCTCGCGTCAACGCTTCCGCGATCGCGCTTGGCCTGAAGCCTTCGATGACGACGGAAGAGATCGTCGGCCTGACTTGGGACGGTTTGAAGAAATTCGACGGCAAGACGGCGGTCTATATCAGGCCGATGTATTGGGCCGAGCATGGCGGCTATATGGGCGTTCCGGCCGATCCGGACTCGACGCGCTTCTGCCTCTGCCTCTATGAATCGCCGATGATCCCGCCTTCCGGCTTTTCGGTCGGCGTCTCGCCGTTCCGGCGCCCGACCATCGAGACAATGCCCACCAACGCCAAGGCGGGCTGCCTCTACCCCAACAATGGCCGCGCCATTCTGGAGGCCAAGAACCGCGGCTTCGACAACGCGCTGGTGCTCGACATGCTGGGCAATGTCGCCGAGACCGGAACCTCCAACATCTTCCTGGTCAAGGACGGCCATGTGATGACGCCGGCGCCGAACGGCACGTTCCTGTCGGGCATCACCCGCTCGCGCACCATCAACCTGCTCGGCGACTACGGTTTCAGGACCACCGAGAAGACGCTGTCGGTTCGCGATTTCCTCGAAGCTGACGAGATCTTCTCGACCGGCAACCACTCCAAGGTCGTGCCGGTCACCCGCATCGAGAACCGCGATCTGCAGCCCGGACCCGTGGCCAAGAAGGCGCGCGAGCTCTACTGGGAATGGGCGCATTCGGCTTCCGCCGCCTGACCCGCCGGAGCGGCTGACCGTTTCGTTGAAATGGCGAACCGCTCCATCTGTTTGTTTTGCGCAATTGCGGGCGGAAAACCGTTTCGCACTTTTCTCGGAATTGCTCTAAAAAGTCGCTCGGCGTTCCATTCCGGAGTTGCCCCGATCCATTCCAGACCTATCTTAGCTCGGTAGTTTCACCGGACTTTTTCCTCGAGGGAGTACCATCCATGGCTTTTGAGTTGCCCGCTTTGCCTTATGACTACGAGGCCTTGCAGCCTTACATGTCGAAGGAGACGCTGGAGTATCACCACGACAAGCACCACAAGGCCTATGTCGACAACGGCAACAAGCTCGCCGCCGAGGCCGGAATGGGCGACCTGTCGGTCGAAGAGGCCGTGAAGCAGTCCTTCGGCAAGAATGCCGGACTCTTCAACAACGCCGCCCAGCACTACAACCACATCCATTTCTGGAAGTGGATGAAGAAGGGCGGCGGCGGCAACAAGCTGCCGGGCGCGCTGCAGAAGGCCTTCGACAGCGACCTCGGCGGCTACGACAAGTTCAAGGCGGATTTCATTGCCGCCGGCACCACCCAGTTCGGCTCCGGCTGGGCCTGGGTCTCGGTCAAGAACGGCAAGCTTGAAATCTCCAAGACCCCGAATGGCGAGAACCCGCTGGTTCATGGCGGTTCGCCGATCCTCGGCGTCGACGTCTGGGAGCACTCCTATTACATCGACTACCGCAACGCGCGACCGAAGTATCTCGAGGCCTTCGTCGACAACCTGATCAACTGGGACCACGTCCTGGAGATGTACGAGAAGGCCAAAGGTTGAGCGATTTCACTGAAGAGCCCCGGCACGCCGGGGCTTTTCTTTTTCTGCTGAGGGAAACCACAGGACAGCCCGCAAAATCGTCACGGCGAAGGGAATAATCCCGCCGCGACGCCCGTTAGCGTTCAGAGCAATTCCAGAAAAAGCATGGAACGGTTTTCCGTCCGGAATTGCGCCAGCGAACTCTCTTCATCCACGGAGCCAATTGAATGAGAAAGCTTGTCATCGCCATCTCTATGCTTGCCTTTGCCGGCTCGGCCTATGCCGACCCGATCAAGGGTCGTCAGGCCCTGATGAAGGAACGCGGCAAGCTCGCCGGGCAGATCTCGAAGGTGGTCAAGGGCGAGACGCCTTTCGATGCCGCCGCCGTGCTGGACGCGCTGAAGGCACTGCAAGCCAATGCCGAGAAGTTCGATGTCGACACGCTGTTCCCGGCCGGCTCCGACAAGGGCGACACCACCGCCGCGCCGAAGATCTGGGAAGACATGGCCGGCTTCAAGGCGGCCGAGGACAAGTTCCTCGCCGATACCAAGGCCGCGGTCGCTTCCCCACCGGCCGATGTCGACGCGCTGAAGGCGCAGCTCAACACGCTGGGCGGCGATTGCGGCACCTGCCATCAGACCTACCGGATCAAGAAGAGCTGATCGCCTGACGATGGCCTGGCTGAAGAAGCTTGTCGGCGCCGTCGTCCTGCTTGGCGGCGCCGCGGCCGCCGCCGGCTGGGCTCTGTCGGCTCCGGTCGAACTGGACGCCGGCACCGTCGCGCAACTCGGCCCCGGCGACGCCGCCAAGGGCAAGCGCATCTTCTACGCGGGGGGCTGCACCTCCTGCCACGCCAAACCGGGCGCCCAGGGCGACGCCCGGCTGCAATTGGTCGGCGGGCTGGAACTCAAGACGCCGTTCGGTACTTTCGTTCCGCCCAACATATCGCAAGACCGGAAGGACGGCATCGGCGCCTGGAGCGAGGAGGACTTCGCCAACGCCATGCTGAAAGGCGTTTCGCCTTCGGGCGAGCATTTCTATCCGGCCTTTCCCTATGCGTCCTACGCGCGCATGAAGCCGGCCGACATTGCCGATCTCTACGCTTTCATGAAAACGCTGCCGGCGGTTGCCGGCAAGGCGCCGGACCACAAGCTGTCCTTCCCTTTCACCATCCGCCGCGGCATCGGCCTTTGGAAGCTTCTCTATCTCAGCCCCGAACCGGTGATCGCCCTGCCCACTGGCACGCCGGACAAGGTGCTGGCCGGCCGCTACCTCGTCGAAGGGCCCGGCCATTGCGGCGAATGCCACACGCCGCGCGATTTCGCCGGCGGCGTCAAGAAGGCCGAATGGCTGGCGGGCGCCGTGGCCGCCGAAGGCTCGGGCGTCGTGCCCAATATCACCCCGCAGGGTGGCACCAAGGACTGGTCGGAGGCCGACATCGCCAATTACCTCGAAACCGGCTTCACACCCGATTTCGATTCGGTCGGCGGCGCCATGGTCGACGTGCAGCGCAACATGGCGCAGCTGACCGCCGACGACCGGGCTGCGATCGCGGCCTATCTGAAGGCCGTCCCGCCGCATCCGAACGGCTATCCGGCGCGCAAGCCGGCGAGTTAACCTGCGCACGCGGCGTCAAACCCGCGACCATACATGATGGCGTAAAGCGGATTGGCATTCCCAATCAAAGGCATTAGTTGACTTGAATACTCATGTATTATAGGCGCTTCGGGCCAATTCCCCGAGGACCGAAGCTTGCCCACGCCCTCCATCGACCTTGTGTCCGGATTTACCCATGACGAGCAACGCGTGGCGCTTGTCCTCGCCGGCGGACGCATGCTGTCTTACAGGGAACTCGGCAGTCTTGCGCTAGGCTTCGCCTCGCAGTTGGGGCAAAGTCAAAAGCGGCTCGTGGCGATTGCGGCGGAAGCTTCCGAGCACGCAGTCGCCGCCTATATCGGAGCCCTGCAGGCTGGGCACGCAGCGGCCATGCTGCCGCCGTGCGACAATAGGCTTTGGGACGATTTCCAGGCAGCCTTCCAGCCGGATTTCACCTACAGGCCAATCGACGGCCGCTGGCGTCTCGTTGAGGAAGCTCGACCCGCCGGAGATGCGGAGCCGCTGCATCCCGATCTCGCGCTGCTGCTGATGACCTCCGGCAGCTCGGGCGCCGCCAAGGCGGTCAGGCTTTCCTACGGTAACCTCGAATCCAATGCACGCTCGATCGCGGCTTATCTCGAACTCTCTTCCTTCGACCGGGCCGCTCTCGTGCTGCCTCTCCACTATTCCTATGGGCTGTCGGTCCTCAATTCGCATCTGGTTGCGGGCGCTAGCGTCCTCTTCCCCGGGATGTCGGTCATGGACAGCGATTTCTTCAGCACGATCGACGACGGCGGCTGCACGAATCTGTCTGGAGTCCCGTATTCTTACGAACTTCTGGAACGGGTCCGTTTCCGCGACGCTGAGCTCAAGGCGCTGCGCATGATGACGGTGGCGGGCGGAGCGCTTGGCCCGGATCTCATCCGTCTTTATCGGAACCATATGCTCGCCAGGGGCGGCCGCTTCTTCGTCATGTACGGCCAGACCGAGGCGACGGCACGCATGGCTTTCGTGCCGCCGGAGAGCCTTTCCGACAAGGAGGATCGGATCGGCGTGGCGATCCCGGGCGGCAGCCTCGGTATTGTCGACGCAGAAGGCGAGCCGATCAGCCAACCAGGCATTCCCGGAGAGCTCGTCTATCGCGGTCCGAACGTAATGATGGGCTACGGCACGCGGCGCCGCGACCTCGCGCGCGGCGCAGAGATCGAGGCCCTGAACACTGGCGACATTGCCGTACGGGACCAACATGGTTTCTTCCGCATCGTCGGGCGCAGAAGCCGCTTCGCCAAGATCGCAGGCCTCAGGATCGGCTTCGATACGATGGAGCAGGCGCTGGAGCGGGCCGGCATTGCCTCTACGGTGGTTGGCGACGATCGGGGATTGCAGGCCTATGTGATCGGGGCCGACCCGACGGGGAGAGCACGGCGCATTCTTGCCGAAATCAGCCATCTGCCAGCCAATCTGGTTCGGGTTGCGACGCGCGAGGACTTTCCCAGACTTGCCTCTGGCAAGATCGACTATGCCTGCCTCCATCAGGAGATGTTGGAAGGGCGGACGGAAATCCGCTGGGAGCTGGGCGGTCTGCTCGGTGCCTACGCCCGCGTATTCTATCCCCTCGCCGTCGGCCGCAACGACAGCTTTGTCTCTCTTGGCGGAGACTCCCTTCGATTCCTGCAATTGGCTCTGGAACTCGAGCGTCTCGGCATGAACCTGCCGGACGGCTGGGAACGCTTGAGCATTGCCGAGCTGGCAAACCGCCAGGCGGCGGGACTTCCCGAACACCGGCACGCAAGCGAGATGCCGACCGATTTGGTGCTGAGGGCTATCGGGATCCTGCTGGTGGTCGTGCATCACGAAACGCTATGGCCTATCCCCGGCGGCTCCGGCGTCATGATGCTGCTGGCCGGCTACAGCCTTGCTCGTTTCCAGTCGGCCCATTTCCTTGCCGGTCGAATTGGGCACGCGCTCAAACCTGCGATCGACGTCCTGATCCCGTATTTTCTCATTGTCGTCGCTTACGCTGTAGCCTGGGGGACGATCCCCTGGGCTTCGATGACGCTTACTGGGAATTTCGGCTATGCCGAACCGGACCGTCACGAGATGATTCCGTATCTTTACTGGTTCATCGAGGCCTATTCGCAGACGCTCCTGCTCTTCGCTCTAATCTTTGCCATTCCTGTAGTCCGCAAGCTTGCCCGGGCTCACCCCTTCGTTTTCTCGCTCGGCCTTTTGGGCGTTGCCGCTGCCGCGCGCTTTTCGTTCCCATCGTTCGTCGATCTGGGCAACCGCCAGATTTTCACGATCTATTGGGTTTTCCATTTGGCCGCATTCGGTTGGTGTGCCGGTTTTGCAGATGCTCCGGCGAAAAAATTGGCTCTGACTGCGCTTGCCGCCGCTGTGCTGGGTTATTTGGCCTTCTGGGAGTCGGTCTGGTTCGGGACGACGGTAAAGTATCTGATGATCTTCGCGGCGCTTTTGGTCCTTCTTTACCTGCCGCGTGTTCGCCTGCCGGCCGGGGTAGGGCGGCTGGTTGCGCAGGTCGCCGTCGCGGCGTTTCCGATCTACCTTTTCCACCGTTTCGTCCCGGAAATATTGATGGCGCCCGCCGCGGGCAAGCTGCCGGTTCCGATCTTCCAACTGCTGGCCATCGCCGGTGGGATTGCTTTAGGCGTCGTTTCCGGCAAGGCCTTGGCAGGCATTCGAAAACTGCGTGGCAGATTGGCCATGGGACGCCAGCCGGAATTGCTCTTCGCCTGAACCATCTGACCTACGCTCGTGCCGCTACGGGTGGCGGTCACCCAGGAAATCGAAGCCGCTTTCGAAGAAGTGATTGTAGTTGCAGGTGAGTTCCTCGCCCGGCGCGATGTCGCGCAGGGCGTAAGTCTCCTCGGGCGAGGAGACGTCGCAGTTCGGATCGTCGTCGTGGTTCATGTAGCGCGCATCGTCGGCTTCGAACACGATGTAGCTCGGGTCGTGCCGGTCGGGGTAGGAATAGCGGTCGAGATAGGATTTCACCGGTCCCGTTTGGCTCTCATAGGTGTCGACGGGAATGCGCCGGTCGAACCGCGGGTCGAGCTTCCAGATCAGCGTTCCCTTCGGGATGCGATGCCGGGCGAAGACGCCGATGCCCTGGATGGACGATTTGTCGAGATAAGTGTCGACGAGAAGCATGACGAACCTTGTTGAATGGAGATCGGCCGGCCCGGACGCGGCATCCAAAAACGACCGCATCCAAGACGACCGTGCATTGCGTAACGCGCGATCTTCTGGATTGCGAGTGGAAAATCAGGCTTTGCCCGTCACTTTCAACGCAAAGGCGTAAATGTAGGCGATCTCCTCCAGCCGCGAGAACCGGCCGGACGCGCCGGCGTGCCCGGACTCCATGTTGATCTTGAACAGCACCGGATTGTCGCCTGCCTTGCGCTCACGCAGTCTCGCCACCCATTTCGCCGGTTCCCAATAGGTGACGCGCGGATCGGTGAGGCCCGCCAGCGCTAGGATCGGCGGGTAGTCGAGCGCAGCCACATTGTCATAGGGCGAATAGGCCGCGATCGTCTCGTAGTCGGCGGCGGACGCGATCGGATTGCCCCATTCCGGCCATTCCGGCGGCGTCAGCGGCAGGCTGGCGTCGAGCATGGTGGTAAGCACGTCGACGAACGGCACCTCGGCGACGATGCCGCCGAAATCCTCCGGCGCCATGTTGGCGATCCCCCCCATCAGCATGCCGCCGGCGGAACCGCCCTGCGCGATGATGCGGTCATGCTTTGTGTAACGCTCGGCGACGAGATGGCGGGCGCAGGCGATGAAATCGGCGAAGGTATTCATCTTCTTTGCCCGCTTGCCGTCTTCGTACCAACCGTACCCCTTGTCCTTGCCGCCGCGCACATGCGCGATGGCATAGACGAAGCCGCGGTCGACCAGCGACAGGCAGTTGGTGTTGAAGGCGGAAGGCACCGTGATTCCGTAGGAGCCGTAGCCGTAAAGCAGGCAGGGCGCGGAACCGTCGAGCGGCGTGTCGCGATGGTGTAGCAACGAGATCGGCACCAGCTCGCCATCGGCGGCGGGGGCCATCAGCCGGCGCGTGACATAGTGCTCCGGATCGTGGCCGGAGGGCACTTCCTGCGTCTTCAGGAGCACGCGTTCGCGGCTCCGCATATTGTAGTCGAACACCTGCGCCGGTGTCGTCATCGACGAATAGGTGAAGCGCATCACTTCGGTGTCGTATTCGTAGGAGCCGGAGAGACCGAGCGAGAAAGCTTCCTCGTCGAAAGAAATGAAATGCTCCTCGCCGCTGGCGCGCTCGCGCACGACGATGCGCGGCAGGCCTTCCTTGCGTTCGAGCCGGACCATGTGATGCTTGAAGCCGAGTACCGACAGGATCAGCCGGCCGGGCTCGTGCGGCACCAGTTCCTGCCAGTTGGCGCGCACGGGATTGTCGACCGGCGCGGTCATGATCTTGAAGTCCTTGGCGCCGTCGGCATTGGTGAGGATGAAGAAGATGTCGCCGCCTTCTTCCAGGTCGTATTGCAGGCCGGTCTCGCGCACCGCTACCAACTTCGGCTCGGCGGACGGGTCATTGGCGGGCAGCAGGCGGTATTCCGAAGTCTCATGGTCGTTGATGCCGATCATGATCCAGTCGTTGGCACGCGTGCCGCCGACATCCATGAAGAAGCCCGGATCGGTTTCCTCATAGATCAGCCGGTCGTTCTCCGGCCTGTCGCCGAGTGCGTGGAAGAACACTTTCGACGGGCGATGGCTGTCGTCGAGACGGGTGTAGAAGAAGCCGTCGTCGCCGGCGTCCCAGACCCCGCCGCCGCCCGTATCCGGAATCCGGTCGACAAGGTCCTTGCCGCTCGCGAGATCGCGCACGCGCAGCGTGAAGAATTCCGAGCCCTTGTCGTCGAAGGCCCAGATGAGCTTCCGGTGGTCGGCAGAATGGTCGACACCGCCGAGCCTGAAATAGGCCTTGCCCTCGGCCTCCTTGTCGCCGTCGAGCAGGATCTCCTCGGCGCCGCCGTCGCGCGGCGTGCGGAAATAGCGCGGGTGCTCGCCGCCCAGCCGGAAGGAAGAGCCATAAGCATAGGGGCCGTCCTTCATGGGCACCGTCGAATCGTCTTCCTTGATGCGCCCCTTCATCTCGGCAAACAGCTTGCCGCGCAGACCTGCCGTGCCCGCCATCAGCACCGCCTGATAGGCGTTCTCGGCCTCGAGATGGGAGCGGATGCGGCCGTCGAGCAGGGAAGGGTCACGGAACACGGCCTGCCAGTTGTCGGCCCGCATCCAGGCATAGTCGTCGCTGCGGGTGATGCCGTGATGCGTGTCGGAAACCGGACGTTTCTCGGGGATAGGCGGGTTGGCGGCTGGGAAGGCGGAAGTCAAGGCGGAAGCTCTGGTCATTACGTCTCGCTGCGGAATTTGCTTGAATGCCGAATGAACACGCCGCTCAGCGGCGGTTCAAGGGGCGCGGTCCAAGTTGGTCTTCAGAAGCCAAGTTGAAGGGGGAAAGATGAAATCCTGTGTTCTTATCGCGGTGGCAGTTGCGGTATCCGTTCTGGCTTTTTCCACCCAGTCTCATGCAACCGTCTTTGCCGCCTGGCAAGTGGCGGGGGTGCCGTTCGGCGATACGCTCAGTGCGCGAAAATATCCGTCCAATGCATCGCAGAAACAGGCCGCCTATCCGAACGGCACCCTGCTGCAGATGACCGGCCGCTGCACCGGTGGTGTAAACCTGCTCGATATCGGCCGGCAGCCACAATGGAAGCAGCGCCAGGCGATCCGCTATCGCTGGTGCGAGATCTGGCACGATCCGGCGCAGAACGGTCGTTTCGTCACCGGCTGGGTCTACGGCAAATATATCGCGCCTTACTGATGGATCCCGTCGCGTCGCCTTGTCGGGTTCAGCCGCCAAGGCGATGTCCTTGCGCTTCGTTGCGCCGCAGGATTCGTTGTGCGGGCGAAAGGGCACCCAAGCATTAGCGAAGCATTGAACGCCGTGTCGAGTGGCGATCGGATGTCTAACATGCGGATGACGCAACGTCATGCCATGCTGGTCTGACCAGAAAAATCTCGCGAAGTTACACGGCGCACAATTTTTTGAAGCTGAATCGGCAATAGTTGATGAATATCGACCAATATAAGTCAATATGCGAATTGACTTACTTTCAATGCGGCGCCATTAAGATAACCGACGCGAATCTCAGAGCCTTTCCTGAAGGAAATTCGCGCAATGCCCGATCCTAGAAAAAGGGCGCAGTTTCAGAAACAACTCTCGTTGGGGCCTTAGCACTATGGAAATCGTCGAAACACCTTCGAAAAACGGTGATGCGCTGATCGAGCTGACCGCCGATGTCGTCGCCGCCTATGTCAGCAACAACCCGGTCCCGGTCGGGGAACTGCCGAACCTTATTGCCGACGTCCATGCCGCGCTGGGCCGCGTCGGCGGCTCGCCGGAGCAGCCGTCGGCCGAGAAGCAGAAGCCGGCCGTCAACCCGAAGCGCTCCGTTCATGACGACTACATCGTCTGTCTCGAGGACGGCAAGAAGTTCAAGTCGCTGAAGCGGCATTTGATGACCCACTACAATCTCACGCCGGAAGAATACCGTGAGAAGTGGGGCCTCGACGCCAACTACCCGATGGTCGCCCCCAATTATGCGGCCGCCCGCTCGCAGTTGGCCAAGAAGATGGGCCTGGGCCGCAAGCGCAAGGGCCGCTGAAAGGCTTCTGCTCTTTCAAGCAGTTCGACGGCGCCCTTGCGGCGCCGTTTTGCTATAAGCTCCGGATCAGGCCGTCTGCTTCAACGCCGCTTCCGCGTCGCGCTTGATGCGCTTGACCATCGAGCGCAGGCCGTTGGCGCGCTGCGGCGACAGGTGCTCGTCCAGCCCGAGCCCTTTCAGCGTCGCTTCGGCGTCCGTGCTCTGGATTTCGCTTGCCCGCCGGCCCGAAAACAAGGCCAGCATGATGGCGACGAGGCCGCGCACGATATGGGCGTCGGAATCGCCCTGGAAACGAATCACCGGATCGACGCCCGTGCCCTGCTCGGTGGTGAGCCACACCTGGCTCACGCAGCCGGGCACCTTGTTCGCGGCCGTGCGTTCCGCCTCCGGAAAGGGCGGCAGTCCTTCGCCAAGCTCGATCACATAGCGATAGCGGTCCTCCCACTCGTCGAGCAGGGCAAAGTCGTCGCGGATCGTCTGGATCGAGGTGATCATTGCCCGCATATAGTGGCCCAGCACCGCCGCGTCACGGAAAAAGCACGGAAAAGAAAGACGCCGCGGGCGTCGAGAGGTCGGACGGGCCCGCGGCGTTAGAGCAATTCCAGGAAAAGTGCGTAAGCGGTTAGGTTCGGCGACTTCGCCGTAGCCTTCCGTCCGTAATTGCGCCAAAACCAGAGAGCCGGGCAAAACGGCCGGAAAGAATTCAGTTCTTCGCCGTCAACATCACCGGAATGTTGACCTTGGCGGGCAACACGATGTCCTCGGCGACACTGCCGGTGGTCGTGACGGAGCCATCCGCGACCTTTGTCTCAGGCGTGCCTGCCTGCCCGGACTGCCCGGACTGCTTGTCGTCGATCATGGCCGCGGCGATCTTGGCCGTTTCCTTGGCGCGAACGGTAATGGTGTACATGGCCGATTTGCCGGTTTCGCAGACATCGGGCTTGCGCTCGCAGAGCCCGGCAATGTCGCCGACCGCCTCGCGCGCCGCAAACAGCGCCTGGATCGGCCCGACGCTCTGCTGGCCGTCCTCGCCCGGGCCGACGCCGAGCGGCAGCGCCAGCAGCACCAGCGAAAACCAGAAAGCCATCCTGATCAGAAAGCCCATCTTATTTGCCTCTCATCCGAGATGAATGACGCATCCATCCGTGACGGATCATGCATCCCTTGGCATGACCTCTTTTATGGGCACGATAATGGCATAGTCGCGCAAAGGACGGCTTGCATCGAAGCCGCCAATTTTCCTCAAATTTTAGGCAAATTCGAAAGGAATTGGTTTTGAAACGGACTTGTCTCGAATCTCACCGAACGCATTAACTTTATGATAATCATATATCTTATTGTAATTAAACGGTTTTGTTCCCGTCAGAAGTTAGCCGGATCAAGTTGCGGCCCGTTTTGGCACAAGCTTCGCGGCTAACCCGCCGTTTACCATGGCGGCAACTCGGCGTGCTTTGCGAGGCCGGCATTACAATATTTGCCATGAGCCCGTCGCCGGGCCCCGCCAGCCTTATCCATTCCTTAAACGGTGGATGCGAGTTTCAAGCCAATTGATGAGTCACCTGCCAGGCAGGTTTTTTACGACCGGGTATGCGTGCGTTGAGTTCTATTTCAGCCAGATACGTTCAATTGCCCAGCGCGGTTTCCGCTGGCTGCGAACGCATGGTTCACCCGACCGTGACGGGCGAGGCCGAACGCTTGCGCCAGCGCCGCTTCATCGGCGTCATGCTCGCCGCGCCCTTCCTTGCCGCGGGTGCCGCGGTCACGCTTGTCACGTCCAGCCTTGGGGCGGCCGTTACGATAGCCGCGATCTTTGCCGCGTTCGGCCTGTGCTGGTTCGCGGCGCTTCTGGTGGCCGCCACCGGCCATATGGCGCTCGCCGGCCGCATGGCGGTCGTGCTGGGCGGCCTCGCCCTTGCCGGCGCTATTGCCGCGGCGGGCGGATTGGCCTCGCCGGTCGCACTGCTCGCCGTCGCCTTGCCGGTCGAAACCTGGTGGGTCTCGGGATCACGGCGCGCTGCGCTGTCGGGCGCGCTGGCGGCGCTTGCCGCCATCGTGCTGCAGCCCTTTGCCGGGCAGTTCCTGCCGCTCGGCGAGATCGCCACCTGGCATTGGCTGCTGCCGCTCGCCTGGGCGCTGACGCTGTTGCCGCGGGCCGCCGCCTTCGCCAACCCGGCAGGCTCGCGGCTGGTGGAACCTGCCGGCGATCGTCTTGAGGACGTCATCGACGCCGTCGTCCTGCGAGTCGGGCGCCAGGGCGACGTGCTCGATGCCTCCGCCAAGGCGCGCTCGATCCTCAAATTGGCACCGGAGCTCCTGCTCGGCACCGGCCTGTTCGACCGCGTTCATCTTTCCGACCGCGTCGCTTATCTCACCACCTTGGCCGACATGCGCGAGGGCGCGCCGAAGGGCCGGCTTGACTTGCGCATCCGCTTGCCGCGCGAGGGATCCGCCGTGGCTGACAATTTCCGCCCGTTCAGCCTCGAGCTGCTGCGCGGCGAAGCCGACCGCGACGTCTTCACCCTGGTCCTGCGCGAAAACGACGATGTTGCAGCACTTCGCGAGGAGCTGGTGGAAGCGAAGGAGGCGGCCGCGACCGCCGAAGTGGCCAAGGGCCGCTTCCTTGCGGTGGTCAGCCACGAACTGCGCACGCCGCTCAACGCCATCATCGGCTTTTCCGACATGCTGCTCCATGAGATGTTCGGCGCCTTCAAGGACCCGCGCCAGAAGGAATATGTCGGCCTGGTCAGGGAGTCCGGCCAGCATCTTTTATCGGTCGTCACCTCGATCCTCGATGTCTCGCGCATCGAGGCGGGCGCCTATGCGACCGAGCTGGAGCCGTTCCGCTTCGTCGAGGCGGTCGACATGTGCCGCTCGATGATGCGGCCGCTGGCCGACGCCAAGAGCATAGTTCTTGCCACGCAGATCGCGCCGGATGCGGGTGAGATCAATGCCGATCGCCGCGCCGTGCAGCAGATCCTGATCAATCTCGCTTCGAACGCGGTGAAGTTCACGCCCGATGGCGGCAGCGTGGTGATCGGCGCCAAGCGCGTCGGCTCGCGCCTCCATTTCTGGGTGAGCGACACCGGCATCGGCATTGCCGAGGAGGACATGGCAAATCTCGGCAAGCCGTTCATGCAGATCCAGACCGATTACACGCGCCGTTTCGAGGGAACCGGGCTCGGCCTGTCGCTGGTCAAGGGCCTGGTGGCGCTGCACGACGGCACGATGTCGATCGAGAGCGCACCGGGTGAGGGCACGACGGTGACGATCGGTCTGCCGGTAAGCGGGCCTAAGAGGCATTCCGGCGCGCCTTCCGGCGTGCTGGCCATGCCAGCGAAGCCGAAGGGGGACAGAGATGGGGAGAGAAATGGCTCGCTCCGCAAAACGGCCTAAGGTGGTCGAACCCGAGCGCGGCGTGCTTGCCGAAGGCGCGGTCGCGGTCGGTCAGCTGATCGCGAGCAATCCGGTCCTGGTCGGCGGCTCGACCGCCTTCCTGGTGACGCTGTTCTACGTCTCGGCCAATGCGCTCTGGTATCAGCCTTTTCCCCATACCGGCGCCTTCTTTGCCACCCGCAGCATCGAGAATTTCCCGCATACCGTCTCCAACGAACCGGAAACCACCATCAATATCGTGCGCCAGCCACCGCCGCAGCCCGCGGCCAAGCCGGATCCGGTGGTCCAGCAGGTGCAGGCCATTCTGAAGGACCTCAACTTCTACGACGGCACGGTCGATGGCCTTACGGGCCCGGCCACGCGCAAGGCGATCCAGGCCTATCAGCTGAAAGTCGGGCTGCCGGGGTCGGGTGAAATCGACGGGGCGCTGCTCGACCAGCTTGGGGCCCGCCAGACGACGGCGGCCATTCCCCACCCGGCGCCGCGGCCGGCCGATGGCGTGGCCGCCCCGGCCGCCAAGCCGCCGATGATCCCGGTTTCCGCCCCGGCCGATGGCGCCACGCAATCGCCCGATGCCCGCATCGTCAAGATCCAGGCCGGCCTGAAGGCCTTCGGCAACAACGACATGCAGCTCGACGGCAAGGTCGGCGCCCGTACCAAAGCCGCGATCAAGGAATTCCAAGCCTTGTTCGGCCTGCCCGAGACCGGCGAGCCGGACGAAGCGGTCTACGTCAAGATGCGCCAGATCGGCCTGACGAATTGAGCGGCGGTAAGGTCGTTTCGGTTCCTTCATCCTTGCTGTAAGAAACCGCGCATGCCATTCGGAAACCTCCCATGCGCGTAACCACCGACCTCTGGGTCTCGGCCCTTGTGCGCCGCGTCTTCAGCGCCGGCGGTTTTGCTGCCGTGGTCAAACGCGGCGCGACCGAGGCGGGCGCCGTCTTCGTGCTGTCGCGCGGGCGTCTGGGGGAGGTTGCCCTCTATGGGCCGGCGCCGCAGACCAGCTATGATTCGGCCAAGCCCGACGAGCGTTTCTTCACCTCGCTCGATGCCCGCGACGATGGCTCGTCCTTCGATGCGCGGCTGGAGCGGGAGAAGAAATTCGATCCCGACATTTGGGTAGTCGAGATCGAAGCCGGGACCGTTCCAGTCGAAGAGCTTCTTTCGGTGAAGACAGAATAGACCGGATCAGGAGGCCTTGAGGCCGGCACTCGCCTCGTCGCTGTTCGAGGCTTCGCGGCTTTCGATGTCCACCGCATCGGGAGCATCGCCGCGGATCGCCCGCGAGAGAGTCTCGGCCTTCCAGGCGCGTAGCTTGTCCAGTGCCGCCTCGCGATGCAGCAGCCGGTAGCGGTCGAGGAAAAGGCGGATCGCCTGCGGGTGCGGGAACTCGCCGGGATAGACCGCGACCGCGATCAGGAAAGCCCTGTCCTCGCTGAGGTCGAGGGCGCGCAGCGCCGCAAGCAATGCGCCATAGCTCGATTGCTCGGTCACCGAGCGGGCCGTTGCGAAGTCGATCCCCAGCGCATCGGCAAGCGCGGTCTGGAAGAAGGCCGCGTTGCCGGTCAGCGCCGTCTCGCGCAGTTTCACATAGGCTGGCTGGCCGAGGAAGGTGTTGACGTCGGCAGCGTCGCCGGTCGGGCGCATCATCGTGCGCAGGCGGCGCCGCGCGTTCTCCGCTGCTTCGCCGATCGCGGGACGATCGGTGTCCGCCTTGGCCACGGGCTCCGGTTTCGGTGTGAGCTTGGTGACCGTTTCTGGCGGCCGCGTCTTGACCAGCGTCGGTCTTTCCAGCGCGCGGATCAGGTCGGCGATCGTCGGGTTGAGCTCCTTGCGGCGTGCGATGGCGCGCGCGTGCGGCAGTCCGTGCCGGCCGATCAGCGCGATGAGATCGATATCGCTCAGCGCGTTGGAGCGGGTGAGCAAAGGTGCCGCGATCTCGACCGGCTCCTCGGCCAGCCGCCGCACCAAGGCTGTCGGCGCGTAGTCGCATTCGGAAAGGGCGGCGGCGACGTAGCGGCGCGATTCGACCGACACCTCGTCGAACAGCGGCAGCGTCAGGTCCTCCAACTGGGCGATCTCGCGGCGCGAGGGACGCGTCAGCGAACAGAAGGCCGACACCGCGGCGCGGAACAGCCTTTCGGCCTTTCCCGCTTCGGTCCGGATAGCGATTTGCCTGAAATCCGAAGATGACACGGAGGATACGCCCGATACTCGACACACGCCCGAACCGCGCAATCCGGCCGGGCCGGTTTTGGCATCTTCAGGAAAGACAAACATCAAATTAGCCGCGATCCGTTAGCGCTCCGTTAACCCTCTACGCCCTTAATCAACTTTGGAGGCGTTGCGTTGTGCTCCGGTCAAACCGAGAGGAATGCGCGAACCATGGGCATGGTCCTGTCTTTTGTGCCGCGTGCGGCACCTATAAATCGAGCAAGTCACGACACCACGACGGCGGCGGCGGTCATCATTTTTCCCGGTGTGCGTTATGAGTTGCATCCGCAGGCCGATGAGACCCGGCCGGCCGAAAGCGGCTTCGACAGGCCAGGCTCCCCGCCACCTGCCAAGCCGCATCACTGAACGCGTTTTCTCAGTAGTCCTGCAATTCGCAGGCGCTCTGCTCGAGGAAGCGCGACACGATCGGCTTCCAGCTCTCGTCCGGCACGAAGGCGCGGACGACGAAAATGCCTTCCTCGATCGGCGCTTCGACGAAGATCGCGCCCTGCAGATCCTCCGGAAGGTCGCGCCGCACGTCGATCATCTGCGCCGGCGTCAGCACCACCGCATCGAGCTTCTCGCCATTGGCGTTGTGATCGTTGAAGGAATAGATGTTGTGGCCGCTGCGGTCGTAGACCGAGGCCGACCAGAACGGCACGTCGCCCGGCGCCCTGATCCTGACCAGCCCGTCGGCAAGGTCGAACCGGCAGGCGGCCGCATAAAACAGCGGATCGACCGATTTCACCACCGGCGCGCCGCCGGCCTCGGCGTCTAGCCGCCTCATCTTGTAGAGGTCGGATGCCATCGCCAGCCGCGACCAGGCATCGCGTTCGGAAAATTCCGGCACCAGGAACAGCACCACGATATGCACGATGCCGGCGCCGAGCAGGCCGAGGATCAGGGCATGCAGCAGGCTACGCATTGCAGCCCGCCTTCAGGATGCGCGGCAGCGTGACGTCCGAGAGGCCGGTGCTCGAGGCGATCGGCGTGTCGTAGAAGGTCAGCACGAAATACATCTTGCCGGAGCCGCCGGTCAGCAGCCAGTTGCCGGGAGCCGGTCGGCTGCCGACGGAAATGACGACGGAATTGTCGGGCCGGCGCAGCACTTCGTAGGATTGCATCGCCGACTGCCTCGGTTTGCCTGTGTCGATCACGCCAAGCGACTGGTCGGCGGCGTAGAGCGTCCAGAAACGGGCAGTGGGATAACCGCCTTCGATCGTGTAGGTGCATTCGCGTTTCAGCGGCTCGCCCGCATCGTCGCGCTCGGCGACGAAGGCAAGCCCCTCGGCCTGGCCGAGCGCCAGCACGCCCTCGCGTGCCACGCGCGCCTTGGAGTAGGGGTCGGCGGCTAAAGTTCCGACTTCGGGGAAAGCAGTCCATTGGCCGATGCGGATCGCGCCGACGCCGTCCTGCGCATTGAGCGCATACCAGACGCTGTAGCCGCCAAGCCCGATGGCTATGGCAAGCGAAAGCAGCGTCAGGATGGCGTTCTTGAGCATGAGAGCCGCAAACAGAGGAGATTGCCCGGGATATCGCGGCGCGGGGTGTCGTGGCAAGCCGGCTTCATGCAGGCGCCGCCCTAAAGCGCCGAAAGCGTCTCCGGCGGAGTGGGGGCGTCGAGCACCGGCGCGGCCTGGAACGCCTTGGTCATGTCCCGAAGGGTCTGGCTGGTGCGGCTCGAAAGCACCGGCGGGCGTTCGGCCTCGGCCTGCGCTGCCGCCGCGTCGGCTTCCTTCTTTGCCGCTTCCTCTGCCTTGGCCGCGACCTCCGGATCGACCCACGGATGATCGAGACCGGGGATCGGCTTCAGGTCGATGTTCTGGTGCGCATAGACCATGAGCCGCTGCCAGACCATCGCCGGCAGCGTACCGCCGGTCATCTTGTTGGTCGGCGTGAAGTCGTCGTTGCCGAGCCAGACCGCGGCCGTGTAATTGCCGGTGAAGCCGACGAACCAGGCGTCGCGATAGGATTGCGTGGTGCCTGTCTTGCCGGCGACGACGATATTGGGAAGCTGGGCGCGCCGCGCCGTGCCGATCGCCGGCACCGCCGCCAGCATCGTGTTCATGTATTTCAGCGCCTTTTCCGACAGCACGCGGTGCGGCGGCGGCGCATCCTTGGCCCAGTCATAGACCACATCGCCGGTGCGGGTGACGAGCTGCGTGATGCCATGGCGGGAGCCGACGAAACCGTTCTGGGCAAAGACGCTGTACCCGGTCGCCTGATCCATCACCGTCATGCCCGATGTGCCGAGCACCATGGTCTTGTGCGACTCCAGCGGCGATTCGACGCCCATCGATTCCGCCATCGCCTTGATCGGACCGATGCTCAGGTAATCCTTGGCGAGCCGCACCGGCACGGTGTTGATCGACTTGGCGATCGCCGTGATCAGCGTGACGTTGCCGGCCGAGCCGCCATTGTAATTGTGCGGCGACCAGCCGCCCCATGTGATCGCGCCGCCCGAAACGACCGAATCCGGCGTGAAGCCATGCTCCATGGCGGTGGCATAGACATAGGGCTTGAACGATGAGCCGGTCTGGCGCAGCGCCTTGGTGGCGCGGTTGAACTGGCTGGTGCCATAGTCGCGGCCACCGACGATGGCGCGAACCGCGCCATTGGTCTCGATCACCACGACCGCGCCTTCGGTGACGTTGTATTCCTTGCCGAACTGCCGGAGATGGAACTCGACCGACTCTTCCGCGGCCTTCTGGATGTTGGCGTCGAAAGTGGTGTGGGCGACCAGCGAATGCTGGCCGGGCTTGGCGATCTTCTTCACCTCATCGAAGGCCCAGTCGAGGAAATAATCCGGGCTCTTCTGCTCGCCGCGGTCGACGACGTCGGCCGGATGCAGCCGCGCCTGCAGCACCTGGCCCTCGATCATGAAGCCGGCGTCGACCAGGTTGGACAGCACAACATTGGCGCGCGCGCGCGCCGCCGGCAGGTTGATGTGCGGGGCGTATTTGGTCGGCGCCTTGAACAGGCCGGCCAGCATCGCCGCTTCGGCCAGGCTCAGATCCTTGACGCTTTTGCCGAAATAGAAATCCGCCGCCGCCTCGATACCGAACGTGCCGCCGCCCATATAGGCGCGGTCGAGATAGAGCTGCAGGATCTCCTTCTTGGACAGGTTCGCTTCCAGCCATAGCGACAGGAAGGCTTCCTTGATCTTGCGCTCCAATGTGCGCTCGTTGGACAGGAACAGGTTCTTGGCGAGCTGCTGCGTGATGCTGGAGCCGCCCTGGACCACCGAATTGGCGCGCATATTCTCGAAGAGCGCACGCGACAGGCCAAGAATGTCGATACCGTAATGGTCGAAGAAACGCCGGTCCTCGGTCGCCAGCACCGACTTGATGACGATATCGGGCATCTCGTCTACTGGCACGGAATCGCGCTGGATGATGCCGCGCTGACCGATCTCATTGCCGTAGCGGTCCAGGAAGGTCACGGCGAAATCGCCCTGGCTGCGCCAGTCGCCGGCGGTGATGTCGAAGGCCGGCATGGCAAGTGCCAACAGCACCACGAAGCCGCCCGCGCCCATGGTGAAACCTTCGCTTAGCACCTCGATGATGGCGCGGCGCCAGCCATGCACGCGGAAACGGCGGGAAAAGATGGTCGCCGCTTCCCAGAATTCGCGCGCTTTGAAGCTGATCTCATAGAGCGAGGAATCGAGCCACGCGTCGACGGCAAGAGCCGCCGAGGCGATCCGGCCTCTTCTCTTGCGTGGTTTCGAAGGACTTGCCATTCCGACTTCCGCCCCAACGCGCTTTCGCCCGAAAACAGCCTGCGGGCAGTTTCAGGGTGGCACCCTAATTCGACCATTTTATCACCGCTCACAAGGGCAGCGAAGTCACAGCACAAGCTTTGTTGATTGGAGGTGCGCGGGCCGTTAACGGCCGATCGATATCACCGCGCCGCGATGAAGCGCATGAAATGCGCCACATCCGCTTCGGTTGGTTCCTGGCCGGTGAAGGAGCGCAGATAGGCGGCGAGATGGCTGACGCGCGCCTCTACCGGTTCCTTGAGGTCGAGCACGTAATAGCCGATCTGCATGTAGTAGAGGACGCGGGCGCGGATGAAGGCGTCCTCGCTTTCATAGCCGTGCCGGCGGTACATGTCGCGTATGGCAAGCAGACGCTCCTCGTCGGCCTTGTCGATCATGCGCCGCACATCGTCGGAGCGCCTTGCCCACTCGCGGACGGCGAAGTCGAGCCGCGGGTCGAACAGGCGCTCGTCGGCCCAGCATTCGAAGACGTTCATCACTCCCATGATGATGGTGTCGGCCGGCCGGCGGGCACGCTCGACGATCGCCGCGGTGTTGGTCTCGTGCCAATGCTTGAGCAACTGGTCGAGCAGGTCCTGCCGGCTTTCGAAATACCAGTAGAAGCTGGAGCGCGAGACGCCGAGCTTCTGTCCCAGCGTCAGCACGCGCACGCTCTCGATGCCGTCGGAAATCAACGTCTGCAGCGCGACGTTGATCCAGTCCGCGCGGGTCACCTTGATATTGCCGGGCGCCGGCTCGTCCTGGGGAACTGTCATCGTCATGGCCGAACAAGTGGCACGGTACGGGGCGGCGCGCAAGCTCTGGACATAAGTGTCTAGACACATATGTCCAGAAGATATATCGTGAGGGCCTCCAACGAGAGGGAGAGGCTCGTGAAGTCGCATTACCGGGCAGTGGTCATCGGAGGAGGCGTGGTCGGCGCCTCGGTGCTCTATCACTTGACGCGTTTCGGCTGGAGCGATGTGGCGCTGATCGAGCGCGCCGAACTGACGGCAGGCTCGACTTGGCATGCCGCGGCCGGGTTCCACGCGCTCAACGCCGACCCCAATGTCGCGGCGCTGCAGGACTACACGATCAAGCTCTATCGCGAGATCGAGGCCGAATCCGGCCAGAATGCCGGTCTGCATATGACAGGCGGCGTCAACATGGCGAGCGACCCGCAGCGCTGGGAGTGGCTGAAATCGGCTCGGGCGGTGTTCCAGTCGGTCGGCATCGAGACCGCGCGACTGGTCACGCCGGATGAAATCAAGGAGATCTGCCCGATCGTCGATGTGAATGGCGTGCTGGGCGGGCTCTATGATTCCAACGAGGGCCATCTCGATCCTTATGGCACCACACACGCCTATGCCGGCGCCGCGAAGAAGCGCGGCGCCGACGTCATCCTGCGCAACCGCGTCGTCGATTTGAAGCAGCGCGCCGCCGGCGGCTGGGACGTCGTCACCGAAAAAGGCACGATCGTCGCCGAGCACGTCGTCAACGCCGGCGGTCTTTGGGCCAAGCAGGTCGGGCTGATGGCCGGCGTCGACCTGCCGGTGACGCCGATGGAGCATCATTATTTCGTCACCGAGGACATTCCGGAAGTCGCCGCCCTCGACAAGGAACTCGGCCTGGCCGTCGATCTCGACGGCTTCTCCTATCTTCGCCAGGAGCGGAAGGGCGTGCTGCTCGGCGTCTACGAGCAGAATCCGAAACACTGGAACATGGACGGCGCGCCCTGGGATTACGGCATCGAGCTGATCCCGGAGGATATCGATCGCATCAGTCCCGAGCTTGCCAAGGCCTATGAGCGCTTTCCATGTCTGGCCACGGCCGGCATCCGCAAATGGGTCAACGGCGCCTTCACCTTCACGCCGGACGGCAATCCGCTGGTCGGCCCGGTCAGAGGGCTGAGGAACTACTGGGTCGCCTGCGGCGTCATGGCCGGCTTCAGCCAGGGCGGCGGCGTCGGCAAGTCGCTGGCCGAGTGGATGATTTACGGCGAGCCGCAAGCCGATATCTTCGGCATGGACATCGCGCGCTACGGCGCCTTCGCCGCCAACCGGGAGTATCTCCGGCAGACGACGGGCCAGTTCTATGCCCGCCGCTTCGTTATGACCTTCCCCAACGAGCGCCTGCCTGCCGGCCGGCCGCTGAAGCGTCCCGGCGCCTATGACGGCATGAGCGCCGCCGGCGCCGAATGGACGGCCTCATGGGGACTTGAAATCCCGGCCTATTTCGCACCGATGGGGTTTCGCGAGGAGACCACGCTGAAGCGCTCCAACGCTTTCGAGATCGTCCGCGACGAAGTGCTGCAGGTGCGCCGCGCCGCCGGCCTTGTCGATACCACGGCCTTCTCGCGCTATGTGGTGTCAGGCCCGGGTGCCGAGGCCTGGCTTGACCGGCTGCTTGCCTGCCGGCTGCCGAAGCCCGGCCGCGCAAAGCTGGCGCCGATGCTTGGCTCCGACGGCAGGCTGAAGGGCGACCTCACCGTGCTCAACTGGGGCAGCGCCGATTACTGGATCATGGGCTCCTACTATTTGCGCGAATTCCACATGCGCTGGTTCGAGGCGCACGTCACCCAAGGCGTCTCGGTCACCGACATCTCGGACGCCATGTCCGGCTTCCTTGTCACCGGTCCGAACGCACGCCGGATCGTCGAACGCACCACGCATCAGGACGTCTCGGCGGCAGCCTTGCCGTTCATGGCTTGCGGCAAATTCGACATCGACATGGCGCGCGCCCGGGTGGCCCGGCTGTCCATCGCCGGCGAGCTCGGCTTCGAGATCAACTGCCCGGCCACCCTGCATTCGAGCCTGCGCGAAACGCTGCTCGTTGCAGGCGAGGATCTCGGCCTGGCCGAAATCGGCTATTACGCCCTGAATTCGCTGCGGCTGGAAAAGAGCTTTGGCATCTGGTCGCGCGAATTCACGCAGGGCTACACGCCCGGCCAGACCGGGCTCGACCGCTTCATCGCTTTCCACAAGGGCGATTTCATCGGCCGCGAGGCGGCGCTGAAAGAGCGCGAGGCCGGCGTCTCGCGGCGGATCGTGACGCTGGAGGTCGACGCCGTCGACGCCGACGCCACCGGCTTCGAGCCGGTCTGGTACAAAAGCCGGCGTGTCGGCTTCGTCACCTCGGGCGGCTACGGCTACAGCATCGGCAAGAGCGTCGCCCTGGCGTTGCTTGACGACGATTTCGCCGGGGAGGGGACCGAACTTTCCGTACACATTGTCGGGGTCGAACGGCCGGCGCGAGTCATCGCGGCCTCGCCCTATGACGCCGAAGGAAAGGCGATGCGGCAATGAGGAGGAACCGCCATGATTGACGAGGCCGCACGTGATCTCAGGCGCGAGCGCCGGCGGGGACGCACCGGCGAGGCGGGCAGCGATACGAGTCGGCATCCGAACTACCGGTCGCTGAAGAACCCCTTCCTGCCGCAGCCGATCTTTTCCGACGACCAGGTCGCGGCCATCCACGCTACCGCGCTGCGCGTGCTGGAAGAGCTCGGCATCAAGGTGCTGCTGCCCGAGGCCCGCGCCATCTACGCCAAGGCCGGCGCTTTGGTCGACGAAGACAGCCAGATGGTCAGGATCAGCCGCGACATGGTCGAGGCAGCACTTGCCTCGGCGCCGCGCTCCATTCCGGCACTCGGCGGCGATCGCTCGCGCGACCTGACGCTCGAGCTCGGCTCGATGGCCTTCCTGGCCGGCTCCGGTGCTCCCAATGTCACCGATCTCGAGCGGGGACGACGGCCGGGCACGCTCCAGGCCTTCGAAGAATTCATGAAGCTGATCCAGCATTTCGATGTGTTGCACATGCTCGGACCCTGCGTCGAGCCGCAGGACATCGACAACCGCTTGCGCCACTATGCCGTCAACCGGGCGCAGCTAACGCTGTCGGACAAGTTCCCCTTTATCTTTGCGCGCGGCACGCCGCAGGTCGAGGACGGTTTCGAGATGATCCGCCTGGCGCGGGGCCTTTCGCAGGACGAGTTCCGCGCCGGCGCCCATTGCTACACTGTCATCAACACCAATTCACCGCGTCAGCTGGATATCCCGATGGCGCAAGGCATCATTGACTTCGCCAAGGCCGGCCAGGTCCTGGTCATCACGCCTTTCTGCCTGGCCGGCGCCATGGCGCCGATCACGGTCGCCGGCGCGCTGACCTTGCAGCATGCCGAGGCGCTAGCCGGCCTGACGCTGGCCCAAATCGTGCGGCCCGGCGCGCCGGTGGTCTATGGCTCCTTCTCGTCCAATGTCGACATGAAGTCCGGCGCACCGGCCTTCGGCACGCCGGAACACATCAAGGCGACGCTTGGGGCGGGGCAGCTAGCTCGCTATACAGGCCTGCCTTGGCGTTCCGGCGGCGGCAGCGCCGCCAACGTCTCCGATGCGCAGGCCGCGCACGAGACACAGTTCGCGCTATGGGGCTCGGTGCTGGCCGGCGCCACCGTCTGCATCCACGCCGCCGGCTGGCTGGAAGGCGGTCTCAGCGTTTCGCTGGAAAAGCTGATCACCGACGTCGAGGCGCTGCAGACGGTCGCCGAGCTTTGCGCCACAACGCCGGGCGACGCCGACGCCATCGGCTTCGAAGCGATTGCCGAAGTGCAGCCCGGAGGTCATTTCTTCTCGGCCGCGCATACGATGGCTCGCTACCGCACCGCCTTCTACGAGCCGGTCGTGGCTGACTGGTCGAATTTCGGCAACTGGACGCAATCCGGTTCGAAGACGGCGACGGAACGCGCGACCAGCATATGGAAACGGATCCTCGCCGACTTCCAGCCGCCGGCCTCCGCCGCCGCTGCCGTCGGTGTGCTCGACGAGTTCATTGCCAAGCGCACCGAAGAAGGCGGCGCGGCTCCGGTGCCGTGATTTGACGAAAACGTAACAAATTCGAGACCTTCGCCCTTCACGTTATAGTCAAAGCGATTCGCGATCTGGCATCGGATCGCGAGCGCGGTTACGTTGCCGGAGATTGGCGTGGCGCGGAGACATGTTTGGCGATGGACGGTAGATGACGGCGCCTGACGATTTGATGCAGGCCTTGTTCCTGAGGCTAAAAACCGACGCGTCGCTGTCGGCGCTGCTCGGCGGCGCGGGCCTGCTCGAGCAGGCGAACGACAAGGCCGCCTTTCCGAACGTCACCTACGGTCGTACCAGCGCCTTCGACCTTGAGACCGGCGCCGACAACGACAATCACCAGCTGGTCACCTTGCACGTCTGGTCGAAAGCTCAAGGCGAGGCCGAGACACGCCTCATTATGGATAGCATCAAGGCGCGCCTCGATGGCGCGGCACTGTCCATCGGTCCGCGCGGCCAGACGCGGCTGTCGCTGGAATTCGCCGAGGCACGGTATGACGAGGACCTTGCGGTCCATCATGGATTGCTGCGTTTCCGCGCCTTGACGCAGGAAAGTGCATAGGGTGTGTTGAGATTCAGGTCAGGCCGAGTCGAAAATGGTGGCTTCCGAGAACCGGCCTACGCCGGCCGTAGCCTTCATAGAGCGCATACACTTAAGAGGGCTTCGGCCGGCGAAGGCCGGAGCGGAGCGTACTTAAAGTACCTGAGCACCTGGAAGCGCAGGAAGCCGGCATTTGCAGGCCGGCCTCACCTGAACATCAACACACCCTAGAGCTGCGCCTGGATCGCGGCCTTGTCGATGACCGACCAGACCTCCCTTATGCGGCTGTCGTGGAATTCGTAAAAGACGTTTTCGGCAAAGCTGACGCGCTTGCCGTGGACCGGCAGGCCGAACAACACGCCCTTGGGCCGGCAGTCGAAATGCAGGCGAGCCGCCACGCGCGGCGGCTCCGAGATCAGAAGCTCGATGTTGAAGCGCAGGTCGGGAATGGCCTCGAAATCGCCCTCGAGCATGCGGCGATAGCCCGAAAGTCCGATTGTCTCGCCATTATACTGGACCTCGTCGCCGACGAAGCGGCCGAGACTGTCCCAATCCTGGTCATTCAGGCAGGCGACGTAGCCCCGGTAGAGATCGGCAATATCCTCGCGCGCCATCGCATCCTCCCCATCGTCGTCCGGCGTTTCTACACTAGGTAGCGCGGGGGCGGAATCGGGAGGCCAAAAAGCGTAGCGGATCGACTGTTTTTCCGGCTATGAATCCGAAGCCGGCTTGAGGGAGTCTTGGCATCGGCACGCGCGCAGGGGGAATGGCGGGCATGGATTTTCGATTGTTCACCGTTCATTTCACGTTCAGCCCATATGCGCTAGAATCGTGATCATGAAAAATCTTTGGTTCCACCTCCGCAAAGCAGTGCTGGCGCTTGCCGCAGCCGGCTTCTTTGCGTCGCAGACGACGGCAATGCCGGTCATCGACCCATCGGTCGACCAGACGGTCGTGCTTGCCGCCAACGATTGCTACGCCATCGGTCAGCAGGTTGCCGCGCAGAACGGCGGCACGCTGGCCAAGGCCTCGCAAGCGACGCGGGGAGGCCAGCAGGTCTGCGTCATCGTCGTGCTCGTTCCAGGCAAGGATGGACAGCGTCCGCGCCGCTCGGAAATCGTCGTCCCGATGGGCTGACCCCTCTCGTTTCCCTGGCTGGCGGAATCGGCCTATACGTCCACCCAACAACAGGCTTCAACCCATGCGCGTGCTCGTCGTCGAGGATGACAAGGATCTCAACCGGCAACTGGCCGATGCGCTGGTCGATGCCGGCTATGTGGTCGACCGCGCCTATGACGGCGAGGAGGGGCATTTCCTCGGCGACACCGAGCCTTACGATGCTGTGGTCCTCGATATCGGCTTGCCGCAGATGGATGGCATCAGCGTCGTCGAGCGTTGGCGCCGCGGCGGGCGCAAGATGCCTGTGCTGATCCTCACCGCGCGTGACCGCTGGAGCGACAAGGTCGCCGGCATCGACGCCGGCGCCGACGACTATGTGACAAAGCCCTTTCATATCGAGGAGGTGCTGGCCCGGGTGCGGGCGCTGATCCGTCGCGCAGCGGGCCATGCTTCGTCCGAGCTTACCTGCGGACCGCTGCGGCTGGACACCAAGGCGTCCAAGGCCGACGTGAACGGCGTGCCGCTCAAACTCACCTCGCACGAGTTCCGGCTGCTCGCCTATCTGATGCATCATATGGGCGACGTGGTGTCGCGCACCGAACTGGTCGAGCATCTCTACGATCAGGATTTCGACCGCGATTCCAACACCATCGAGGTGTTTGTCGGCAGGCTTCGCAAGAAGATGGGCATCGACATGATCGAAACTGTGCGTGGCATGGGCTACCGCATGCGTGAGCCGGAGGCGTGACGCGGAACCGCTGAAGCCAACGATGAGAACGTGGCTTTCAAGGCTGCGGCTCTGGCCGCGCTCGCTGACCTTTCGCGTCATCGCCTTTTCGACCATCTGGGCGATCCTGACGCTGGTCGTCATCTTCACCCTCATCACCACGCTTTACCGCCAGGCCAGCGAACGCGGCTTCGACAGCCTGCTTTCGGCGCATCTGTTCAACCTGATCGGCTCAGTCGGCATTTCCGACAGCGGTGCGCTGACCGGCTCGCCCGACCTTGGCGACCTGCGCTTTTCCGAGCCGAATTCCGGCTGGTACTGGTCGGTGGAGCCCGCCTCCGAAGGCGTGCACGGCGAAATCCATTCCTCCTCGATGACGACCTCGCTCCTGTCGCCGAGCGTGGCGGAGGTGCCTTTCAACGCGAATTTCCAGCGCAGCTACTCGATGGAAGGCATCAAGGGTGAGCGGCTCGAAGTGTTCGAGAGCGAGTTCGTCCTCGACGCCAAGAACCGCGCCGCGCGTTTCCGCGTCATGGGCAACCACAGCGAGCTCGAACAGGAGATCGCGAGTTTCCAGCGTCGCCTGCTCACTTATCTCTCGCTGTTCGGCGTCGGCATGATCGCCATCAACGCTATCGCCATTCTGCTGGGTCTCCAGCCTTTGCGCCAGGTCCGCAACGCGCTAGCCATGGTGCGCGAAGGCACCGCGCAGCGGCTCGACGGCAGCTTCCCGGCCGAGATCGAGCCGCTGGCCAACGAGACCAACGCGCTGATCGAGAACAACCGGCGCATCGTCGAGCGCTCGCGCACCCAGGTCGGCAACCTTGCCCATTCGCTGAAGACGCCTTTAGCCGTGCTGATCAACGAAGGGCGCGCGCTCGGCGGCGCCAAGGGCCAATTGATCGCCGAGCAGGCTGCCTCCATGCAGAAACAGGTCGACCATTATCTGCAGCGCGCGCGTGTCGCCGCGCAGCGCGACAGCGTCGTCTTCCGCACGCCGGTTTCGCCGCTGGTCGAGCGCATGGTGCGCGTTGTGCGCAAGCTCAACCCGCAAACCGGGCTGACGCTGTCCCTGCCGTCAGCCGAGATCGTCTTTGCCGGTGAGCGCGAGGATCTCGAGGAACTGCTCGGCAATCTGCTCGACAACGCGATGAAATGGGCAAAGAGCGCCGTTGGCGTGACGATCGCCACTATTTCGGGAAGCGGCAACCTGTTTGAGATCGTTATAGAGGACGACGGTCCGGGCATTCCCGAGGAGAGCGCGCGGGAGGTGTTGAAGCGTGGCAAGAGACTGGACGAGACGAAGCCGGGAACCGGGCTTGGCCTTGCCATTGTCGCCGACCTCGTCAACGAGTATGGAGGCTCGCTGGCGCTGGAACGGTCCAGCATAGGCGGCTTGAGGGTGGTGGTGAGATTGCGGAGCCTTCAGTGATTTTTTTTATCGATTTGCGTGCGGCTGCCAACGGCCAAATTTCCGACAAATATCAACACTATGGCGATGAAAACGTCCTGATGGCGCGCCCCCAGTCCATCCAGTTCCATCCCGCTGAAGAGAACCGGTTGTCGGCATGAAGATTCGCGTCGCGTTCGTTTCCGCCCTGCTCGCCGTTTCCGGCTGCACGACGCTAGGCAAGGGTGGTCCGACCTCTCCTGTCACGCCTGTTTCTACGCCGCCGACCGGCGGCAAGGTCTCGACCAGCATCGTTTCGGCCATGAATGGCGGGCTTATCGGAGGATTGATCGGTTCGGGCCTCAGCGACGCCGAAAAGCGCAAGGGCCTGGAAGCGGAATATAAGGCGCTGGAATACAACACCAGTGGCCAGAAGGTGACGTGGAAGAGCGACAACTCCTCGCATTATGGCGAGGTCGTCGCCGCCCAGCCCTATCGGGTAGGCTCGCAGGATTGCCGCCAGTACACCCACACCGTCTATACAAGCGGCGCGGGCGTCACCGCGCGCGGCACCGCCTGCCGCAACGCCGACGGCAGCTGGACGCCGCTGAGCTAGAAGACAAGCCGGGCCTGCCTAATTATTTGCTCGGGTTGAGTTCGATCAAGGCCGAGTGGCGCGCCCGCCGTCAAAGCGTCGCACGATGGCCATGTTGGCAGGACAGGGCTCTGCCGTTATTGGAATGGGCATGCTGTTCTGGGTCATAGCCGCAATCCTCACGCTGGGCGCCAGCCTGGCGGTGCTGTTGCCGCTTACCGGCGGCATGAAAGGCGCGTCGCCGGCCGGTGATCACGATCTCGAAGTCTATCGCGACCAGCTGTCCGAACTCGACCGCGACATGGCGCGCGGCCTGATCCAGCCCGGGGAGGCCGAGGAGGCGCGTGCCGAGATCGGCCGCCGCATCCTGCGTCTGGGCGCGGCTGCGCAACCCGGCGCGGCAATGTCCAAGCCCTCGCGCAGCGCCAGATGGGTTGCCAGCGTGGCCGTGCTTGCGGTTCCCCTGCTGAGCTGGGGGCTTTACGGCATGCTCGGCTCTCCCGATCTGCCGTCGCAGCCGCTGGCCGAACGTCTGGCCAAGAACCCGGCCGATTCCTCGGTCGACGAACTGGTCGCCCGCGCTGAAGCCCATCTCGCCGCCAATCCGTCCGACGGGAAGGGCTGGGACGTGCTGGCGCCGATCTATCTTCGGCTGCAGCGCTTTCCTGACGCCGTGACCGCCTACCGCAACGCGATCCGCCTCGACGGCGACAGCGCCGTGCGCCAAGCAGGTCTTGGCGAGGCGATCGCCAGTGCTGCCGGCGGCATCGTTTCGGCGGACGCTCAAAAAGCCTTCGAGGCAGCCCTGAAGCTCGATCCGGCCAACGCCAAGGCGAATTTCTACCTGGCGGTGGGCCTCGCCCAGGAAGGCAAGAAGGCCGATGCCGTTGCCGCCTGGCAAAAGATGCTCGGCCAGCTCGCGCCGGATTCGCTCTGGCGCAGCGCCGTCCAGCAGGCGCTCGCCGAGGCGGGCGGCCCCGCTGTCGCCGATGCCGCGCCGGCCAAAGGCTCCGACGCGCAACAGGTGGAAGCCGCGCAGCAGATGTCGCCCCAGGACCGGCAGGCGATGATCGAGACCATGGTCGCCGGGCTCGACGACAAATTGAAGCAGAATCCCCGCGACGAGGAAGGATGGATGCGGCTCATCCGTTCCTATGTCGTGCTTGGCAAGGCCGACCAGGCGCGCGACGCGCTCGGCCGCGCTGTCGCCGCCTTTGGCGCGGACAGTGAACAGGCCAAGAAATTCACCGCCTTCGCCGCCTCGCTCGGCGTGACGGCGACGGAGTAAGGCAATGACGCGCAAGCAGAAGCGGATGTCGGTGATCCTGGCGGGGCTGGCTTTCCTCGGTGCCGCTGCCGGACTCACCTTCTATGCGCTAGGACAGAAGGCCTCCTATTTCTACATGCCGGCCGATCTCGCCACGGCGAGTGTGCCGCCCGGCCAGCGCATCCGGCTCGGCGGTCTCGTCGAGAAGGGCACCGTCGTGCGCGGGCAGGGCGCCACTGTCGCCTTCTCGGTCACCGACAAGCAGAAATCGGTCAAGATCACCTATACCGGCATCCTGCCCGATCTGTTCCGCGAGGAGCAGGGCGTCATCACCGAGGGCGCTTTCGGCCCGGACGGCGTCTTCGTTGCCGACAGCGTCTTGGCCAAGCACGACGAGCGCTACATGCCGAAGGAAGTCGCCGACGGCCTGAAGGCCAAGGGCGTCTGGCAGGAAAGTACGAACTGATGGTTGAGACTGGACATTTCGCGCTTGTCCTCGCCTTCGCGCTGTCGCTGGTGCAAATGCTGGTGCCGCTGGTCGGCGCCCGCACCGGCAACCAGCGGCTGATGGCGGTCGGCGGTCCGGTTACGGTGACCGGCTTCGCGCTGACCGCACTCTCCTTCGCCGCCCTTGCCAGCGCCTATGCCGGCTCGGACTTCTCGGTAGCGAGCGTGTGGGAGAACTCTCACTCCCTGCAGCCGATGATCTACAAAATCACCGGCACCTGGGGGAACCACGAAGGCTCGATGCTGCTTTGGGTGCTGATCCTGACCTTCTTCGGCGCGCTCGTCGCCGTCTTCGGCAACAATCTGCCGGCGACGCTCAAGGCCAATGTGCTGGCCGTGCAGGGCATGATCGGCGCCGCCTTCTTCCTGTTCATCCTGGCGACGTCTAACCCGTTCATCCGTCTCAATCCGGCGCCGATCGAGGGCCGCGATCTCAACCCGATCCTGCAGGACCTCGGCCTCGCGATCCACCCGCCGATGCTTTATCTCGGCTATGTCGGCTTCTCGATCTGCTTCTCCTTCTCGGTCGCGGCGCTGATCGAGGGGCGCATCGACGCCTCCTGGGCACGCTGGGTGCGGCCCTGGACGCTTGTCGCCTGGATGTTTTTGTCCGGCGGCATCGCCATGGGCTCCTACTGGGCTTATTACGAGCTCGGCTGGGGTGGCTTCTGGTTCTGGGATCCGGTCGAGAACGCCTCTTTCATGCCCTGGCTTGCCGGCACTGCGCTGCTTCATTCGGCGATCGTCATGGAGAAGCGCTCGGCGCTGAAGATCTGGACGCTGCTCTTGGCCATCCTGACCTTCTCGCTGTCGCTGCTCGGCACTTTCCTGGTGCGTTCCGGCGTGCTCACCTCGGTGCATGCCTTTGCCACCGACCCGGCGCGCGGCGTCTTCATCCTGTGCATCCTCACGCTGTTCATCGGCGGCTCGCTGGCGCTCTTTGCGCTTCGCGCCTCGCGGCTGACTGCGGGCGGCCTGTTCCATCCGATCTCGCGCGAGGGCGCGCTGGTGCTGAACAACCTGTTCCTCACCACCGCCACGGCAACGGTGCTGGTCGGCACGCTCTACCCGCTGGCGCTCGAAGCGCTGACCGGCGGCAAGATCTCGGTCGGCGCGCCCTTCTTCGACCTGACCTTTGGCCCGCTGATGCTGCCGCTATTGGCGATCGTGCCGTTCGGCCCCTTGCTCGCCTGGAAGCGTGGCGACATCATTGCCGCCTCGCAGCGGCTGATGGCGGCTTTCGCGGCGGCGATCGCCGCGATGCTGGTAACCGGCCTGTTCATCGACGGCGCCTCGGTCTTTGCCGCCCTCGGCGTCGGCCTCGCCGTCTGGCTGGTCGGCGGCGCGCTGAGCGACCTTGCCGTCAAATCCGGCTTCGGCTCTGTGGCGCCGGCCGTCATGCTGCGCCGCTTCGCCGGCCTGCCGCGCTCCGTCTTCGGCACGGCGTTGGCCCATCTCGGCCTCGGGCTGACCTTGCTCGGCATCGTCGGCACGCTCTGTTTCGGCACCGAAAAAATTCTTTCCATGCGCCCTGGCGAAACGGTGGAGCTCTCCGGCCACACGCTGCGCTTCGAAGGGCTCTCGCCGCAGAAAGGCCCGAACTTCACCGAGGATCGCGGCCGCTTCCTGCTGATGGGCGCCGACGGCAACGCCGATGGCGCGATCACCTCCGCAAAACGCTTCTACCCGGTGCGCCAGACGGTGACGACCGAGTCCGGCATCAGGACGATTGGATTGAGCCAGCTCTATCTGTCGCTCGGCGACGAGAACAATGACGGCTCCGTCGTCGTGCGCCTCTGGTGGAAGCCGCTGGTGACGCTGATCTGGGGCGGCGGCCTGGTGATGATGGCGGGCGCCGCCATGTCGCTGCTCGACCGCCGCCTGCGCGTCGGTGCGCCGGCAAAGCGGCGAACACCGGCCGCAGCCCTGGCGAACCCGACATGAGGGCGAGATTTTCACTCGCCTCGCTGGTCCTGCTGCTGGCGCTGTTTTTCGCCGGGGCGGCCCAAGCGGTGAAGCCCGACGAAGTGTTGCAGGACCCGGCGCTGGAGGCGAGGGCGCGTGTGCTGTCCGAAGGCCTGCGCTGCATGGTCTGCCAAAACCAGTCGATCGAGGAATCCGATGCCGATCTTGCCCGCGACCTGCGCATCCTCGTGCGCCAGCGCCTCGTCGCCGGCGACACCGACCAGCAGGTGCTGGACTATATTGTCTCGCGCTACGGCGAATTCGTTCTGCTCAAGCCGCGCTTCAGCCTGCGCAACGCGCTTTTATGGGGCGCGCCGGTGCTTCTGCTCCTGGCCGGCGGCCTGTTCATCGTGCTCACTGCCCGCTCGCGCCGCCCGGCATCGGCCGCGCTTTCTGCCGAAGAGCAGGAAGCCCTGGATAAGATGCTGCGCAACTGAGCGCCATCGCGGACCTTGGTGATTGGCTTCAACCGCTCTCGGATCGTCATTCTATGGCGGAGCAAGGAGCGGAGCGACGCGCGCAGACCCTGGAATGACGAAGTCTCGGGTGCTTCCGCCAAGCCTTCGAGCGCGGCATGCCTGTGGTCACCCCCAACATTACAAAACTTTCATGTATCGGAAATGGCGCCGTAATGTGCGGCTCTCTAATCCTCTTGCCCGAGGATGCTTCGCCTGAGCGCATCCACGTCGATAGAGGACAAGAAAACCCCATGAATAATGCCCCCAAATCATTTGCCTCCACCCGAAAGCGCCTGATGGCGGCTGCAGCGTCCCTGGCCGTTATCGGTGCGGTCGGCGCGGGCGCGCTTGCCACCGGCACCGCCCCCGTGCTGGCCGATGCAGTGCGCGTCGAAGCCCCGCAGGTGCCGAGTTTCGCCGATGTCGTGGAGCATGTCTCGCCGGCGGTCGTCAGCGTCAAGGTCAAGGCCAAGATCCAGCCGACGGCCGACGACGGCTCGGACGATCAGGACGGCTTCGACAATCTGCCCGACAATCCGCAGCTGCGCCGCTTCTTCAAGGAATTCCGTGGCTTTGGCGACCAGGGTCAGGGTGGCCAGTTCGGCATGCGCCGCTTCAACCATCGCGACCATGGCAATGGCCAGCCGCGTCCGGTCGCTCAAGGGTCGGGCTTCTTCATCTCGGAAGACGGCTATCTCGTCACCAACAACCACGTCGTCTCGGAAGGCTCGGATTTCAGCGTCGTCACCAATGACGGCAAGGAGCTTGACGCCAAGCTGATCGGCACCGACCCGCGCACCGACCTTGCCGTGCTCAAGGTCGATGGCGGCGGCAACAAGTTCACCTATGTCGACTTCGCCGACGATTCCAAGGTCCGCATCGGCGACTGGGTGGTTGCCGTCGGCAATCCCTTCGGCCTTGGCGGCACCGTCACCGCCGGCATCGTCTCGGCCCGCGGCCGTGACATCGGCGCCGGCCCCTATGACGACTTCATCCAGATCGACGCTTCGGTCAACCGCGGCAATTCGGGTGGTCCGACCTTCAACCTCAACGGCCAGGTGATCGGCATCAACACTGCCATCTTCTCGCCGTCGGGCGGCAGCGTCGGCATCGCCTTCGACATCCCGGCCTCGACCGCCAAGCAGGTCGTCCAGGACCTGATGAAGAGCGGCTCGGTTCAGCGCGGCTGGCTCGGCGTCGAGATTCAGCCGGTCACCTCCGACATCGCCGAGTCGCTCGGCCTGAAGTCGGACAAGGGCGCGCTGGTCTCGAGCGCCCAGGACGGCGGGCCGGGCAAGAAGGCGGGCATCGTCGCCGGTGACGTCATCACCAAGGTCGACGGCAAGGACGTTGCCTCGCCGAAGGAGCTCGCCCGCATGATCGGCGCATTCGCGCCGGGCAAACCGGTCGACGTCACCGTCTGGCGCAACGGCAAGGACGAGACGGTCAAGGTCGATCTCGGCACGCTGCCCGCGAGCGACAAGCAGGCCTCGAACGACGACAGCAACAAGCAGTCGGCGCCCGCCGCCAAACCCGACACGCTTGCCGATCTCGGCCTGACCGTCACCAAGGCCGAAAACGGCAAGGGCCTCGTGGTCACCGATGTCGATCCCGACAGCAACGCGGCCGACCGCGGCATCCAGCCCGGCGACGTCATCACCTCGATCAACTCGAACGACGTGAACACAACCGACGACGTCTCCAAGGCGATGACCGATGCCGCCAAGGCCGGCCGCAAGGCCGTGCTGATGCAGATCACCCGCGACGACTCGAACCGCTTCGTCGCGCTGCCGGTCGGCAAGGGCTGACATCGACTTTCAACTTTCCCCATGGCGGTATCAACACCCCCGAGCCGCCGTGGGGAAACATGGGGCCGAGCACGTAAGTCAGTCACCGTGTTTCGCTCCTGGCGGCAGCGGGTTTCCCATCACCCGCTGCCGCTTATCGCATGTCGCCCAAAGTGGGCACCGGTTTTGGCATCACGACATGCGGAACGAAATGCATGTCGCCCAAAAGTGGTCGCCGGTTTTGGGAAGAAGACATGCGACTAATGAATGCAAGGCATGAAGAATGACTGCCCCTCAACCTTCCAATGAAATCGCGTATAACGGCTCCATGAAGATTCTCATCATGGAAGACGATCGCGAGGCGGCGGACTACTTGCAGAAAGCCTTCGCCGAGGCGGGCCACACCGCCCATGTCGCCGGCGACGGCGAGACCGGCTTCGCGCTCGCCGATGCCGGCGACTATGACGTGATGGTGGTCGACCGGCTGATGCCACGCCGCGACGGTCTGTCGGTGATCGCCGCCCTTCGCTCGCGCGGCAACACCACGCCGGTGCTGATCCTTTCGGCCTTGGGCGAGGTCGATGATCGCGTCACCGGATTGCGCGCCGGCGGCGACGATTATCTCACCAAGCCCTATGCCTTTTCCGAATTGCTCGCCCGCGTCGAGGTGCTGAACCGCCGCGCCAGCGCGCGCGAGTCCGAGACCGTTTACCGCGTCGGCGATCTCGAGCTCGATCGGCTGTCGCATTCGGTCAAGCGCGCCGGCCGCGAGATCACGCTGCAGCCGCGCGAGTTCCGCCTGCTCGAATATCTGATGCGCCATGCCGGCCAGGTGGTGACGCGCACCATGCTTCTGGAAAATGTCTGGGATTATCACTTCGATCCGCAGACCAATGTCATCGATGTCCACGTCTCGCGCCTGCGCGGCAAGATCGAAAAGGGCTTCGACAAGCCGATCCTGCACACGATCCGCGGCGCCGGCTACATGCTGAAAGGCGGCTAGGGAGCAAGATGGCTCTTTCCCTGCCGGCCATCATGAAGACGACGGCGGCCCGGCTTTCGGCGCTTTATCTTCTGCTTTTCGCGCTCTGCGCGGTGCTGCTCGTCCTTTACATGACGTCGCTGTCGGCGCGCATGTTGACCGCGCAGACGCAGGAGACCATCAATGACGAGGTGCTGGGCCTTGCCCGCGCCTATCAACGCGGCGGCCTGCCGGTGCTGGTGCGCGTCGTCGAAGCCCGCTCGCGCCAGCCCGGCGCCAATCTCTATCTGATCGCCGATGCCAATGGCCAGATCCTGACCGGCAATGTGCAGAGCCTGGAGCCGGGGGTGATCGAGACCGAGGGCTGGACGACGGAACCGTTTTCCTACCAGCGCTTCGGCGAGGGTGAGCTCGACCGGCTGCGCAGTGGGGCTACCGACCAGCCCGCACCCCAGACCGGCGACAACAGCAACACTCCCCAATCGACAGGGGAAAAGGGCCATAACGCCATCGCGCTGGTGCTGAGACTGCCCAACCAGATGATCATGCTGGTCGGCCGCGACCTCGGCGAGCCGGAGCGCTTCCGCGCGGTCATCAGTCGCGCGCTGACTCTGGCGCTCGGCATGATGGGGCTTGGCGGCATTCTGATCTGGTTCTTCGTCGGGCGCGCCGCGCTGAAGCGCATCGACAGCGTCTCGGACGCCAGCCGCCGCATCATGGGCGGCGATTTGTCCGGACGGCTGCCGGTCACCGGCGCCGGCGACGAATTCGACCGCCTGTCGGAAAACCTCAATTCGATGCTGGCCAGGATCGCCATGCTGAACGAGGGGCTGAAGCAGGTCTCCGACAACATCGCCCATGATCTGAAAACGCCGCTGACCAGGCTTCGCAACCGCGCCGAGGCGACGCTCGCCGGCCGGCACAAGATCGAGGATTACCGCCAGGCGTTGGAAGGCACGATCGCGGAATCCGACCAGCTCATCAAGACGTTCAACGCCATCCTGATGATCTCGCGCCTGGAGGCCGGCTATTCCTCGGAACAGACCGGCCCCGTCGATCTCGCCGCCACGGTGAGCGATGTTGTCGAGCTCTACGAGCCGGTGGCTGAGGAAGCGGGCGTCGCGCTGGAAGCGACCGCGCCCGAGGCCTTGACGATCAACGGCAACCGCGAGCTGATCGGCCAGGCGCTGTCCAACATCGTCGACAACGCCATCAAATACTCGACCGACGCTGCCGAGGCACCAAAAGTGCGGGTGGCGCTGGAGCGCGTCGGCAACGAGGTCAAGCTTACCGTCACCGACAATGGCCACGGCATTCCCGACGACGCCGATCGTGCCCGGGCCACCGAGCGCTTCGTGCGCCTGGAAAAGAGCCGCTCGCAGCCGGGCTCGGGTCTCGGCCTCAGCCTGGCCAAGGCGATCATGACTTTCCACAACGGAAGGCTTGATCTTTTGCCCGCCAATCCCGGATTGTCCGTGGTCATGAGTTTCCCGTTGCGGGAGACGCATTGATGGCGCGGATAAATGGCGAAGAAGATAATCGAATCCGAGTTCCGGCTTAGCCCGACGCTGGCACTCTGCCCTTTGGATGCAGGCTATGCCCGGCGCGAATTGTCGGAAATCGCCGATGCCGCCGAGGAAGAGGGGCTTTCCCGCCTTGCTGCGTTCCTGGCGGGCGAGGGGCCGCTGCAGGACCTGCTGGCGGCCGTCTTTGACCTCTCGCCCTTCTTGCGCGATGTCGCGCGCCGGCGGCCGGCAATTCTCGACACGCTGTTCGACCGGAAAATCGAAGCGCGGCTCGGCGCCATCGGCGAGGCGATCGGCGGCGCGGCCAGCGGGGATGATGCCTCGGAATCGAGCCTGATGATGGCGCTGCGGCAATGGAAGACCGAAGCGCATTTCCTGATCGCGCTGGCCGATCTTTCGGGTGAAGCGGAGACCTCGGTGACGGTGCGCCGTCTCAGCGATCTCGCGGATGCCTGCACAAAAGCCGCCGTCGATTTCCTGCTGCTCGACGCGCACCGGCAAGGCAAGCTCAAGCTGCCGAATCCGGCGGAACCGGCGAAGGGTTCGGGCTGGATCCTGCTCGGTATGGGCAAGCTCGGCGCGCATGAGCTGAATTTCTCCTCCGACATCGACCTCGTCGTCTTCTTCGATCCGGAAGCGCCGGCCGTCACCGATCCGCTCGACGCCACCGAGCTGTTCTCCAGGCTCACCCGTCGTCTCGTGCGCATCCTCCAGGACCGCACCGAGCATGGCTATGTCTTCCGCACCGATCTGAGGCTTCGCCCCGATCCCGGCTCGACGCCGCTGGCGATCCCCGTCGAGGCGGCACTTCGCTATTACGAGGCGCGCGGCCAGAACTGGGAACGCGCGGCCATGATCAAGGCGCGGCCGGTGGCGGGCGACGTTGCCGCGGGCGCGGCCTTCCTCAAGGAATTGCAGCCCTATGTCTGGCGCAAATACATGGACTATGCGGCGATCGCCGACGTCCATTCGATCAAGCGCCAGATCCATGCCCACAAGGGCCATGGCGAGATCGCGGTCAAGGGCCACAACGTCAAGCTCGGCCGCGGCGGCATCCGCGAGATCGAGTTCTTCGTCCAGACCCAGCAGCTCATCGCCGGCGGTCGCTTCCCGGAACTGCGCGGCCGCGAGACGGTGCCGATGCTCGCAGCGCTCGCCGCGCGCGGCTGGATCACCGCCGACGCGCGCGACGCGCTCACCCGGCAATACTGGTTCCTGCGCCGCGTCGAGCACGCCATTCAGATGGTGGCGGACGAGCAGACGCATATCCTGCCGGAAGAAGACGAGGAGCTGAAACGCATCGCGCTGATGCTGGGTTTTGCCGGCGAGGCGGAATTCACGCAGGCCTTCCGCGCCTCGCTGCAGCAGGTCGAGCGCCACTATGCGGCGCTGTTCGAAACCGCTCCCGAACTTTCGGCCGGCGTCGGCAATCTGGTCTTCACCGGCGATGTCGACGATCCCGACACGCTGCAGACGCTGCATCGCCTGGGCTTCCAGCGGCCGAGTGACATCTGCCGTGTCATCCGCGGCTGGCATTTCGGCCGCTACCGCGTCACGCAATCGGCCGAAGCCCGCGAGCGGCTGACGGAATTGACGCCGGCGCTGCTCAAAGCCTTCGGCCAGACGCGGCGCGCCGACGAGGCGCTGATGCGCTTCGACGAGTTCCTCGCCGGCCTGCCGGCGGGCATCCAGCTTTTCTCCCTGCTGCAATCCAACCCGGCGCTACTTAAGCTGATGGCGACCATCATGGGGGCCGCGCCGCGGCTGGCAGCCATCATCACGCGCCGCCCGCACGTCTTCGACGGCCTGCTCGATCCGGCATTGCTCACCGAACTGCCGGATCGCGCCTATCTCTCGGCGCGGCTCGCCGCTTTCATCGAGGGCGACCGCGCCTATGAGGATGTGCTCGACCGGTTGCGCATCTTCGCCTCCGAGCAGAAATTCCTGATCGGCGTGCGCCTGCTTGCCGGCTCTATCGATCCGGCGCGGGCGGGGCGCGCCTTCTCCGATCTCGCCGACCTCACCATTGAGGCGGCGCTCGACGCGGTGATCGCCGAATTCGCGCTGCGCCATGGCAGGATCGCCGGCGGGAGGGTGGCGCTGCTCGGCATGGGCAAGCTCGGCAGCCGCGAGCTCACGGCGGGTTCGGATGTCGATCTCATCCTGCTCTACGACCATGATGCCGATGCCGAGGACTCCGACGGCGAGAAGCCGCTGGCGCCTTCGCATTACTATACCCGCATGACGCAGCGCCTGATCGCCGCCGTCTCGGCGCCGACGGCCGAAGGCGTGCTCTACGATCTGGACCTGCGCCTGCGCCCCTCCGGCAACAAGGGACCGGTCGCCACCCATATCGACGCGTTCAAAAAGTATCAGCGCCAGGACGCCTGGACCTGGGAGCATATGGCGCTGGCACGGGCCCGCGCCATCGGCGGCGATGCCGAGCTCTGCGCCGAGATCGAGACGGAAGTGGCGGCGGCGCTGGCGCAGCCGCGCGATGCCGCCAAGGTGAAAGCCGAAGCCTCGGACATGCGGGCGCTGATCGAAAAGGAGAAGCCGTCGCGCGACCTCTGGGACATCAAGCTGATCCCGGGCGGGCTCATCGATCTCGAATTCATCGCCCAGGTCGCGACTATCACCGGCAATGTCGAGCCCGGCCGTCGGGTTACGGCGACGGCCGACATTCTGGCCCGCCTTTCTCCGGATTTCGTCGCAGCTGATATCCGCGAAGAGCTTGGCGAAGCCTATCGACTCTATCTGGCGCTGACCCAGATGATCAGGCTTTGCCTCACCGGCGAGTTCCAGCGCGACGATGTCCCCCCGGGGCTTTCGGACCTGCTTCTGGCGGTCACCGATCTACCGGATTTCGCTGTGCTGGAGGCGCATCTTAAGGAGACGTCGCGGAAGGTCAGGAAAGACTTCGATCTGCTGCTTCGCGCGGGCGCGGCGAAACACGGGATGAATTAAGCCGCCGCCTTCACCGCCGCTGGCGCCTTCTTCAGCGGAATGCGCACCGACACGATGGTGCCGACGCCTTCGGTCGAGCGGATCTTCAGCGCGCCGCCTTGCAGCTCGGCCAGCGAGCGCGAGATGGCGAGGCCGAGTCCCGAGCCGGTGTGGTTCTTGGAGAACTGGTTCTGCACCTGCTCGAAGGGCCGGCCGAGCTTGCTCAGCGCCTGCTTGGGGATGCCGCAGCCATTGTCCTCGATGGTAAGCAGCAGCGCGCCTGAGGTGTTGCGCGCCCTGACCGTGATCTTGCCGCCCTGTCCGGTGAATTTCACCGCATTGGAAAGAAGGTTGATGGCGATCTGCTTGATCGCGCGGCGGTCGGCGTAGACCCGCATCGCGTCGGCGATGCGCGTTTCGACATTGATCGACTTTTCCGCCGCCTGCAGCGAGATCACCCGTACCGTTTCCTTGATCAGCGGGCAGAGGTCGATCTCCTCGCGGTCGAGCGAGAACTGGCCGGCCTCGATTTTCGACATATCGAGGATGTCGTTGATGACGCCGAGCAGGTATTTGCCGCTGCCGTTGATGTCGGTCGCGTATTCCTCGTAGCGCTCCGAGCCGAGCGGCCCGAACAGGCCCTGCTGCATCAATTCGGAGAAGCCGATGATGGCGTTGAGCGGCGTGCGCAGCTCATGCGACATGTTGGCGAGGAATTCGGATTTTGCCCGATTGGCCGCCTCGGCGCGCTCGGTTTCCTTCATGTATTTGCGGTTGAGCTCGACCAGCTCGCTGGCGCGTTCCTCCTCGGCGCGGCGGGCGAGGCTGAGATCGTGGATTGTCGCCATCAGCCGACGCTCGCTATCGACCAGCTTTTCCTGATGCAGCTTGATCTGGGTGATGTCGGAGCCGACCGAGACGATGCCGCCGTCGCGGGTTCTGAGCTCATTGACCTGCAGCCAGCGGCCATCTGCGAGCTGGCGCTCGAAGCTGATGCCGCCCTGCGGCCCGTTGGCGTTGGCAAGCCTGCGCTCCGAGGCGAAGGCCAGCATCCGCTCCTCCACCGAGTCGCGGAGAATGCCGGGCACGACATCGCGGTCCGACAGCCCGTTGTCCTTCTGGAACTTCGAATTGCACATGATCAGCCGCTCGGCGGCGTCCCACAGCACGAAGGATTCGTTGATGTTCTCGATCGCGGTCCTCAGCCGCATGTCTGCCGCTTCCGACCGGAGCGCCAGGTGCCGCTGCTCGGTGACGTCGACGGCGATGCCGATCAGCTGGATCTCCGGTGCTTCCGGATCGATCACCTGGGCGCGGGCCCGCATCCACACCCACTGTCCGTCGGCATGGCGCATGCGGAACACCTGGTCGATATGGTCGATCTCGCGTTCGACGATGCGGTTGGCGAGCTCGAACAGGTCGCCGTCGTCGGGATGGATGATCTCGTCGACCTCGCCGAAGGAAAGCATCGTGTCGCAGGGCTCGTAGCCCAGCATATCGTACATCGAGCGCGACCAGTACATCTTGCCGCGCACCATGTCCCAGTCCCACAGGCCGCAACGGCCGCGCACCAGCGCCATGTCGATGCGCTGATGCGCCTCGAGATAGATGCGGTCCGCGGCCTGGGCACGCGCCGCCTGGCCGAAATAGGCATAGAGGATGACGATCAGCACGCCCGCCGTCAGCACGAACAGCGTGACGTTGAGCGACATCGACTTGCGCCAGCTGTCGAACACCGCTTCCTGCGGCACCAGCACGGCGGCTGCATGTTTGCGATCGCCGCCGAGGCTGACGGCGGCAAACCAGTCCTGTCCTGAGATGCTGACATCCATCACGCCGGCGCGGTCGCCGAACATGAACAGCGGCTGGCCGCCCAGCACGAGGCTGTCGAGCGTGCGGCCCTGCCAGCCCGTGGACAGCGGCGAGACGGCGATGACCTTGAAGTCGGCGTCGGTGATGGCAAGCACATGGGCCCGGCTCATGGCGCCCTGGCGGCTGGTGTTCTCCAGGAGGCTTATGGCGTTGGCGCCGGCCGCGCTGGGGTCGGCGGTGACAGCCTGCGCCATCTGGCCGGCGCCCAGCGCCAGCACGGCCTTGGCGTCGCGCTCGATCTCGTCATGCTCGTTCATCAGCGACACGAAGCGCAGCGCGGCGATGACGATCAGGAAGATGATGATCAGAGCCGGGATCGAACGGCGCAGCAGCGGCTCGGCGGCTAAGAGCCGCTGATAGGCAGGTTCGGCGATCAGGCGCGTATTGCCGGCAAGTCCATCGTTCCTTGCCTTGCGACGCGCAAAAGCCTTCCCTCCGGGCGCGCCCCACGCGTCCGCCTTGGCCATAAATGGCACTCCCCGATCTGCCGTATACTGGATGATCCGGATACGCCGCACGCCCGAATCGCCATTAAAGAATCAAAGCCGATTCGCCTTGTCCAGAGGCGCGGGCAAAAAAGATTAAAAGTTGATTGAAATTCGTCTTTTTCCCTTCTCCCCTTGTGGGAGAAGGTGGATCGGCGCGCAGCGCCGAGACGGATGAGGGGTGTTCCAGCGGAATGAGACGCTGGCGAATTCTGGCCGGATGAGCGGCGCCGCCAAGCTGGAGCACCCCTCATCCGTCGCCTTTGGCGACACCTTCTCCCGCGAGGGGGAGCGGGAAGAGCGCTAAGCCAGCGTTCGCTCCACAATATCCCGCAGATCAGCCGACAGGTTCTCAACCTTCGCCATGTCGAGCAGCGTCTGCCTCGCCTTGGCCTGCCGTCTGGGCTCCAGCGAGCGCCAGGACCTGAGCGCCGTCGCCAGCCGCGCCGCCACTTGCGGGTTGCGCTTCTCCACCTCCAGCACCGTCTCGGCGAAGAGGCAGTAGCCTTCGCCGTCGGCGCGGTGGAAACCGGTCTGGTTGGCGCTGGAGAAGGTGCCGATCAGCGAACGCACCCGATTTGGGTTGGCGATCGAGAAAGCCGGATGTCGCATCAGCTCGCGCACCTTCTCGACGGTCTTCGCGCCGGGTACGCCGGCCTGGATCTGGAACCATTTGTCCAGCACCAGCGCGTCGCTGCGATAGCGGGCCTCGAAGGCGGCCAGCGCCTCTTCGGCCTCGGCCGTGCGTGGGTGGCGATGCGCCAGCACGGCCAGCGCCGCGGCGCGATCGGTCATGTTGGTGGCAGCGGTGAAGTGCCGCGCGGCGAGGCCCGCGCCACCCGGCTGCAGCGAGAGGTAGTCGAGCAAAGTGTTGCGCAGCGCGCGCCGTCCTGCGCTCGCAGCATCAGGGCTGAACGGACCCTTGTCGGCAAGCCTGTCATAGAGCGCCGCGAATGCCTCGCGGTTCACCTCGCCGATCGTCCGCGCCAGCGCCTCGCGCGCGGCAAAGATGGCGTCGGGGTCGATGCCCTTGCCGATGTCGCGGGCAATGTCGGCTTCACCGGGCAGCGCCAGCGCCAAGGCCCGGTAGGCCGGCTCAAGCGTCTCGTCGCCGGCAATCCTGCCGGCCAACACGGCCAGCTTTGCCGCGAAGGCCGGCTGCTTGCCGCCGAGGATCTGGCGGAAGGCGGCGATCAGCGCGTCGGTCAAAAGCGTGTTGAATGCCTGCCAGCGTGAGAAGGCATCGCTATCATGCGCCGCGAGGAAGAACTGGTCGTCCGTCTTCTGCTGCACCGAAAGCGTGATCGGCGCCGAGAAGCCGCGGTTGAGCGACACCGAGGGCCGTTCCGAGACGCCCGAAAACCGCACCCTGTGCCGGCGCTTGCGGATATGGATGACGCCGTCATCCACAGTTGCGCCCTCCACGGCCGTCCAGGTGACAGGCTTGCCGTTGGCGCCGACCAGGCCGAAGGCTAAAGGAATATGCATCAGCCGCTTGCGGCTTTCCGACGGCGTGGGCGGCACCGACTGTTCGATCTCCAGTGTGAACTCCTTGGCCGCCGCATTGTGCGTGGAGCTCACAGTCAGGTTCGGCGTGCCGGCCTGGTGATACCAAAGCGCGAATTGCGCGAGGTCACGGCCCGAGACGTCCTCGAAGACTTTCAAAAAGTCTTCGATCGTCGCGGCCTCGCCGTCATGCCGCTCGAAATAGAGGTCCATGCCGGCACGGAAGGTCTCCGCGCCGAGGATGGTGCGGATCATGCGCACCACTTCCGAACCCTTTTCGTAGACGGTCGCCGTGTAGAAGTTGTTGATCTCGCGGTAGCGCCGCGGCCTGACCGGATGCGCCAGCGGCCCCTGGTCTTCCGGGAACTGGTGCGCGCGCAGCGTGCGCACCTCGGCGATGCGCCTCACCGCCCGCGAACGCTGGTCGGCGGAGAATTCGTGGTCTCGGTAAACCGTCAGCCCTTCCTTCAGGCAGAGCTGGAACCAGTCGCGGCAAGTGATTCTGTTGCCAGTCCAATTGTGGAAATATTCATGCGCGATGATCGCCTCGATATTGGCGAAGTCGGCATCCGTCGCGGTCTCCTCGTCGGCCAGCACATATTTGTCGTTGAAGACGTTGAGGCCCTTGTTCTCCATCGCGCCCATGTTGAAGTCGGACACGGCGACGATGTTGAAGACGTCGAGGTCGTATTCGCGGCCGAAGGCGTCCTCGTCCCATTTCATGGAGCGCTTCAGCGCGTCCATCGCATATCCGGCAAGCCGCTCCTTGCCGGGTTCGACATAGATGCCGAGCTCGACCTCCCGGCCGGACATTGTGGTGAAGCTGCTCGCCACCTTGCCGAGCGCGCCCGCCACCAGCGCGAAGAGGTAGGAGGGTTTGGGGAAGGGGTCGTGCCAGACCGCGTAATGGCGGCCGTCGGCGAGCGTGCCGCGTTCAACGGGATTGCCGTTGGAAAGCAAGAGCGGCGCCTCGTTGTGCGGCGCTTCGATGCGCACCGTGTAGACCGACAGGATGTCGGGGCGGTCGAGGAAATAGGTGATGCGGCGAAAGCCCTCGGCCTCGCATTGCGTACAATAGACATTGTTGGAGCGGTAGAGGCCCATCAGCGCCTCATTGCGCGAGGGCGCGATCTCCGTCTCCAGGCACAGCTCGAAGCGCTGCGCCGCCGGTGGCTTGAGGATCGTCAGCCGGTCCGCCGTCGCCTCGTAATCGCCGGCCGCCAGCGCTTTCCCGTCTATCGCCACGCCAAGCAGCGTCAGCCCGTCGCCGTCGAGCACCAGCGGCGCCGAGACGGCGATGCCTTCGCGCCGTTCGATGGTAAGCAGCGCGGTGATATGGGTCGCGTCCGGCGACAGGCGGAAGTCCAGGCTGGTCGCGGGGATGAGATAGTCGCTGGGGCGATAGTCTTCGAGCCTGAAGACATGGCCGGTATCGGTGCGCATTCCTAGACTTTTCCTGTCGATTTCGGGCGGAAGGCCAGCTTGGCTGGTCCAAGAATTTTAAGGTGCGCGCTCTTTACACGAAACGGCCACTCGACAAAACTGCGCAAAGGCCTCATTCGCGGCTTCGTTTTCCGACCCTCCTTACGAGGCAATATGACCGTCGATCATGCCGTCGGCCACAACACGCTGCGCGGCATCACGCTGAAGATCGTCTCGGTGACGGTTTTCGTCGGCATGCAGACCTGCATCAAGACGGCCGGCGACGTGCCCGCCGGGCAGATCGTCTTCTTTCGCTCATTCTTCGCCATCTTCCCGATCATCGCGTTCCTGGCCTTCAAGGGCGAGCTCGCCACCGCGTTCACGACCAGGCGTCCGTTCAACCATATCGCGCGCGGCCTGGTCGGCGTCGGCGCCATGGGGCTCGGCTTCTTCGCGCTGACCAGGCTGCCGCTCCCCGAAGCGATCACGCTGAACTATGCGCAGCCGCTGCTGGTCGTGGTGTTCTCCTCGGTTTTCCTCGGCGAGACGATCCGCGTCTATCGCTGGAGCGCGGTCGCGGTCGGTCTTGCCGGCGTGCTGACCATCTCCTGGCCGGAACTGACGCTGCTCAATTCCGGCGCGGGCCTCGATGACCAGGAGGTGCTGGGCGTCATGGCCGCGCTGATCGCCGCCGCGATCTCGGCCGTCGCCATGCTTCTGGTGCGCAATCTCGTGCAGACGGAGAAGACGGCGACCATCGTGTTGTGGTTTTCCTCGACGGCTTCGGTGCTGTCGCTCTTCACGCTGCCCTTCGGCTGGCAGGCGTTGACGCCGATGCAGGCTGCGCTGCTCGTCGTCTCGGGCTTCTGCGGCGGGCTCGGCCAGATCCTGATGACGGCGGCCTACCGCCACGCCGAAGCCTCGGTCGTGGCGCCGTTCGAGTACACCTCGATGATCCTCGGCGTCGTCGTCGGCTATTTCGTCTTCGGCCACGTGACCTCGCTCAACACGCTGGTCGGCGGCGTGATCGTGGTCGCCGCCGGCATCTTCATCATCTGGCGCGAGCGGCAGCTCGGCCTGGAGCGCACGCGCACCAGGAAAGCCGCACCGCCGCAGGGATAGTTCCGTTGCGTGAATCTCATGCGCCGAGTTCCTTCACACCCCCTCTGTCCTGCCGGACATCTCCGCTGCAAGGGGGGAGATTGGCAGTTCCGTCGGCGGCGCAATTCCCGCCACATTGATGACTGACGAAAGCGGCCGCGACATTTGATCTCCCCCCTTGCTTGCGGGGGAGATGGCCGGCAGGCCAGAGGGGGGTGCGCCAGCATTACCGGTTTAGTCCGCAACCCGCTCCTTCGCCGTTCGCACCAGTACCGCCCGTGTCTGCTCATCGGCCGGGAAGAAGGATTCGATCGCCAGCTCCGACAGGGTGACGTCGAGCGGCGTGCCGAAAACGGTGATCGTGCTGATGAAGGACAGCACCGTATCGCCATGCGCGAGCTTGAGCGGATGGACGATGCCGCTCGGTTCGACCGGCCCCGGCCGGCCGCTCTTTAGGCCGGACGGATAGGTCCGCAGCTCGCGCTCCAGCTCGATAAGCACCCCATCGCCGGTGGCGTCGTTCTGGTGCTTGAGCCGCTCCAGCAGATGCGCGCGCCATTCCGCCAGGTTGACGATGCGCGGCGCCACACCACCCGGATGAAGGCTGAGCCTCAGCACATTGACCGGGGGCTGGAGCAGGGACGGCTCGGAAATATCGGCAAGGAACGGGGCGATCGAGCCATTGGCGGAAACGAGATTCCAGTGCCGGTCCACCGCCAGTGCCGGAAAGGGCTCGTGGCCCTTGAGCACGGTCTCGACCGCGGCCATCGCCGGCGCAAGCGTTGCGTCGGTGAGCGGCTTTTCGCTGAAGCTTGGTGCGAAGCCCGCGGCGAGCAGGAGCTGGTTGCGCTGTCGCAGCGGGATCGACAGCTGCTCGGCCAGATGCAGCACCATGTCGCGCGACGGCTGGGCGCGGCCGCTCTCGACGAAGGAGAGATGCCGCTGCGAGATGTCAGCCTCCATGGCGAGATCGAGCTGGCTCATGCGCCGCCGCGTGCGCCATTCGCGGATCAGGCTGCCGGCGGACATATGGGATGTGGTCATGGGAGAGGAGTAGGGCGGCGAGGGGCGGAGTTCAATTACCTGGGTGGTTATAACTCCACCTTCTCCCCTTGTGGGCCTGTTGCGCAGTTAGCGAGGACAGGCTCGCGGAGCGATTTGGTCGCGAGGTCTCGCTCCGTTTTGGCTTTGGGGTGGAATTGAGGGTGGCGGTGTGGCCTCAGGCCGGATGCTGGACGCACCT
>NZ_JAPYKO010000018.1:0-127155 GCF_037179585.1 Mesorhizobium argentiipisi (SeqCode) | reverse complement strand
CAACGTCGCCGCCTTGCGCCATCACCTTTGCGATCCGCTCGGCCTGCAGATAGACGCGGTCGCCGATGCGGATCTCGCCCGCCACCACCGGCACGCGGTCGATCAGCTCGGCCTCGCTCTGGTCGGTGATCTCGAGGAAATCGAACCGCTCGCGCTCAAGCTCGAAGGCGCAGTGCACGCGCCAAAGGCCATTGTTCTTCTTCTCATGCGCACCGGCCTTGGCAACCGCCGTCGCATCGAGGATGCGGATCAGCCGGCCTTTGGCCAAGCCTGCCTCCTCCTCGCGCTTCAAAAGATGCCCGATCAACTGCTGCAGCCATGGCCCTGCATTGCGCAGCCGGCCGAGCAAGGCCACGTCCGAAATGTCGGCAATGCCGCTTGCCGCCGCCCAGGCCACGACGCCCCGCATCCCTACCTTGCCAAGGCAGTAAGCCAGCGTCAGGCGCAACAGGTCGCTCGCCGACCTGATGCCGCGTGGGCGCAGGAACGCCTTCGTCTCGCGCGCACTTCCTGCGATCAACTCTTCGCCGCCGAGAAGCTTAACTGTCTCGGCCCAGCCATCATCAACAAGCGATTCGTGTGTCATCCCCAGCGTAGAATCACAACCGATTCCGCGCCGCAATACCCTATCTTAGCGCCTATGCCCTTGCGGGGGAGATGCCTGGCAAGGCAGAGGGGGGTGCTGTCCCGCCGGCGTCAACAATTTCATACAGTCTAAGCAGTGGCCGATTTGACAAGGGCCGGCGTTCCTTCACATCCCCCCTGGCCTGCCAGGCATCTCCGCCGCAAGGGGGAAAATTGGCAGCTTCAGCGCTGGCGCCCCCGCTACCCAACCACGCGCAAGTTCGACAGCTCGTTGGCAATCTCCTTGAAATTATCCGACAGCGTGGCCCCAGTGGCGTTCCAGAACAGCTTGGCCGGTTTGCTGGGATCGGTCGGATCCTTGCGGAAGCGGGAATCGGAAGAGCAGGCCTTCAGCGCGGCCATCGCCTTCTGGTCGCTTGAACTGGTAGACGACATGTCCAGCGCCACCGTCATCACCATGATGTTGGCCGCCTTGGCGTTGTCGCACAGCTTCGCCATCTGCTCGTTCATCGCCGCGGTGTAGTTGCTCGAGGAATAGTTGAACTGGCCGATGGCGCTCGACGTGCCGCCGAACAGGCGGGTGACCGAGGTGCCATTATAGCCGACGCCGGTATAGCCGTAGGCGGCATAGGTCGACTTGTTGCCGGCCGGATCGGAATTGACCGTCGAATAGGTGTTCTCGCCGTCGGTGAGAACGATGACGACCTTGTCGTTGCCGCGCTCCGTTTCCGGCCGCCCCTCGGTGAAGGGCGGGGCGCTCGACACGGTGCGCCAGCCCCAGGCCATGCCTTCGGGCACATTGGTGTTGCCGTTGGGCTGCATCAGGTCGATCGCCGCCTTGATGGCCGCGAGCCCATCCGTTTGGGTGACGTCGGTGAGCGGCGTGATCGGGGTGGTGGTGCAGCTGTAATTCGGCCCGGCGCCCTTCGCCAGCACAGGCGCATCGATCGGCCGGGGCATGAAATACTTGGGCATGTTGGATTGCCGCGTCTTGCCGGTGGTGCTTGACGGATCGTCGTTCCACCAGCTGTTGACGGCGCCATAGGTGATCGGGTTCGGTTCGTCCGGGTCCTGCGTCACCTTCCAGTGGTTGCCCGGTTCGTCGGGCGCGAACATCGGCACGAACATGGTCGCCGGATCACCGACCCCGATGCCCGTGTTGTTGGGCCCGCCGGAGGCCGGCGTGTCGTCGACATTGTAGGGATAGGGCCGCACTTCCACGCAACCCTGCCAACTGGCGAACGGGCCGTAGGTGTCGTTGTAGTTATATTCGTCGTGGCTATCCGAGCAGGTATGATTGGAACGGTACTTGTCGCAGACGACGCGCTTGCTGCCGGCGATGCGTTCGTGGCTGGTGACGACCTTCATATCCCGATAAAGCTCGAAACGGGTCAGTATCTGCCCTTCCTCTGCGCCCCAGCCGGTACCCTTTTTATACCAGATACCATTGATTTTCTGAGCGTATTTGGTGGGAGCATTCAGCGTCGACCAATCGAAATTCTCATTGGCGATTGGCGACAGCCCGTAGGTGTCCATCCAGGAGGCGTTGTCGTTGTTCGGCCCCACATTGACCGAAGCAGCGAACGGCACGAGGCTGAATTGGACCGGCTTGTCGATCTGCTTGATCTGCGCTGCCTGCTGGGCCAGCGTGTCGACGAGCTGCTTGGCCGCCTGCTTGAGCAGGTCGATGCGCTTCTGTCCCGTGCCTGTGCCGGGCGTTGTCATCGAGCCCGAATTGTCGAGCACCATCGCCACTTCCAGCGTGTTCTTCAGCCGCACCTGGGAGTCCATGGCAAGGTTGATCGATTTGTTCGCATCGACTGTGGATGCGCCGACGAGCAGCGAGGAGGACGGGTAGAAGTAAGGGTGGTAGTTCAGCGTCGCGCTCATCGTGAGCAGACCGCCGCCGGCCTGGCTGGTCGGCAGAGTGATGTTGAGCGAGATGTTGGCAGGGTCGATGTTGTTGAGGTTGGCGTTGAAGAAGTCGACTGCGTAGGCTCTGATCTGGTCGTCCGTGGCGCCTTCGGCAAGCCGCCGCGCGGCGGCGAAATTGGCGGCGTCGAGCGCGTTCAGCACCATCTGCTTCTGGCGGTTGAGCTCGCTGAAATCGACGGCCATCGCCACCGCCCCCATCAGCGGCACCATGGCGATCGCTGTCATGAGCGCGTAGTTGCCGCGGCGGTCACGGCAGAATTGATGCCAGAATTTGCGCATTGTACTTGCCCCCTCCGCCGGCGGATTTCTGTCAGGTCACACTTCCACAAAGCGCTGAAGGCGCGGTTTGGCTAGCGGGTTGATTGCTTAACGGCGACTCCACCAACCGCTAGCCAAATCATTGCCGGCCACATGCTGCGCGATGGAAACGCGCGCCTCGCGGCCGGGCGTGGTCGATCGTCTGTCGTGCCGTTCAGCTGACGATGCGCAAGTTCGATAGCTCGTTGCCGATCTCCCGGAAGTCTTTCGACAGCGAGTCGCCGGTCGAATTCCAGAACAGTTTCTTCGGCGTCTTGCCGGTCGGGTCGGCTGGATCCTTAGCATAGCGCGAATCCGACGAGCAGGTCTTCAGCGTGGCCATCTGCGCCGCTTCGGCGGTGTTGCTGGAATCGAGGTCGAGCGCGATGGTCATGACGATGATGTTGGCGGCCTTGGCGTTGTTGCAGAGTGTTGCAAACTGCTGGCTCATCGCCGCGGTGTAGTTCGCCTCCGTGTAGGTCGTCTTGCCAACATTTGCATCGGTGTTCATATACATCCGGGTGATGCCGGTGCCATTGTAAGCGACTCCCGTATAGCCATAAGCGGAATAGCTTGACCTGTTCAGGGGATAGTCGTTGGCGCGGAAGAAGCCGGGCGTGTAATAGGTGTTGGCGCCATCGGTAAGCACGATCAAGACCTTGTCGTTGCCTTTTTCCGTTTCGGGTCGACCCCCGGTAAAGGGAGCCGTGCTGGAAAGGGTTCTCCAGCCCCAGGCCATACCTTCGGGCACATTGGTGGCGCCGACCGCCACCATGGCGTCGATGGCGTTTTTGACAGTGGTCAAGCCCGTAGCGTTGGAGACGTCCGTGAGCGGGGTGATCGCTGTTGTGGTGCAGCTATAGTTCGGTCCGCCGTCGATTGGCGCAGGCAAGGGAGCTTTGTTGAGAGGGGCCGGGGCGAAGTACTTCGCCATGTTCTTCTGCCGGGCCAATTGTGTGACCTGGCTGGTGGAGGTGGTCGCATCGTTGTCATCCCACCAGCTGTTGACCATGCCGAACGTTTTTACCGAACCGTTTGAAAGCGTCCATTTGTTGCCAGGCTCGTCCGGTGCGAACATCGGCACGAACATCGTGGCCGGTGTTGCAGACGTGGCGGGGGCATCATTGACGTTGTAAGGATAAGGTCGCGCCTCGACGCAGCCTCCCCAACTCGCGACTTTGCCATAGACGGGTGTCGTGCAGTTCCCACTTGAATCCCTTGAATTGCATGCGGTCACGCGCGTCATCTGATCGAACAGTGAAAAGCGCGTCAACGGCAGATCTTGCTGTGCGCCCCAGAGCGAACCGCGCGCATACCAAGCGCCGCCGCCGACCTGCTCCGCCCACCTGTTGGCGTTGAGCGCCTTGGTCATGGTAGCCCAGTTGAAATTCTCATGCTGGATGGGTGAAATGCCAGACGGATCAAGCCATGCTGCGCCTTGGTTGGCGGGGCCTACATTGACCGAGGCAGCGAACGGCACGAGGCTGAACTGCACGGGATTGGCGATCTGCCTCATCATCTGCGCCTGGCTGGCGAGTTGGTCGACCAGTTGCTTGGCGGCAGCCTTCAGCAGGTCGAATCTCACCTTGTTTGTGTTTTTGCCGAGTTCCGTCATCGAGCCCGAATTGTCGAGCACCAGCGACACTTCCAGTGTGTTTTTGAGGCGGATCTCGGACTTGGCCGAGAAGTTGATGTTCGTCTGGCCGGGTGTTCCGCCGAGCAGCGCGACCGCGGCCGGCAGGAAGTAGGGCTGGTACTTCAGGGCGGCCTCGAGCACCAGCGTGCCGCCGCCCGCATTGTTGTTCGGCAGGGTTACCGTCAGCGTCGTGTTGGCCGGAAGGACGTGCCTGAGATTGGCCTCGAAGAAGGTTTTGGCGTAGGCCTTGGCTTCGGTGTCGCTGGCGCCGGCGACGATCTGCTGTGCCGTCGCGATGCCGGCGGCATCGAGCGCATTCAGCGTCTCCTGCCGCTCCCGCACCAGTTCGGTATAGTCGACCGCCAACGCCACGCCGCCCAGCAGTGGTATCATGGTGATGGCCGTCATTAAGGCGTAGTTTCCCCGCCTGTCGCGAAAAAAATCGCGGATCATTGTGCTTACCCCCGCCAAGGACCCATATTGGATACGACCATGGTCGCAGTTGATCTCATACCATGGTCATCAATCGTTAAATTTCAGCTTGCGCGAAACAATCAACCACGCGTCACCTTTTTGACGGCGCGTTAACCGTGTGCTCGCGTGCTTGGGGCATCGACTCGGGGTAGCGACGGGGAAAGCTCGTGACAGGATGAAATGCTTCCGTTATGCGGGACCGGCCGCGGCGGACCCGGCTGTCGCGGCCTTGCCAGGTATCGAAATCAGGGACACAGCATGGCGGATTCGCCTGACATTATCGCTACGCTCGACGATCTTGCGGGGCGCTACGCCGCCATCCTGTGCGACGTATGGGGCGTCGTGCACAACGGCGAATGGCATTTTCCGGCCGCCGCCGCGGCGCTTGCAAGGGTGCGCGCGGCCAATGTGCCGGTCGTGCTCATCACCAATTCGCCGCGTCGCAGCGCCGACGTCGTCGCCCAGATGAAGGTGATCGGCGTGCCTGCCGACGCCTTTGACCGGGTCGTTACCTCGGGTGATGTGACTCGCGACCTGATCGCCGATGGCCCGAGGAAGATCTTCCATATCGGTCCTGAGCGAGATTTCACGCTCTATGACGGACTTGATATCGACATTGTCGAGGAATTCGAGGCCTCTGGCATCGTCTGCACGGGCCTCTATGACGACGAGGTCGAGAAACCCGCCGACTATGCCGTGCTGCTGCAGCGGCTGCGTGCCCGCAATCTGCCGTTCATTTGCGCCAATCCGGATATACTGGTGGAGCGCGGCGAGCGCACCATCTGGTGCGCCGGCGCGCTTGCGCGAGATTATGCGCAACTGGGCGGCCGCACGTTGATTGCCGGCAAGCCGTTCGCGCCGATTTACGATGTCGCCATTAAGGAAGTCGCCGGCCTTCTCGGCCGCGCCGTCGAGCGCAGCGAGGTTCTCGCCATCGGCGACGGCATGATGACCGACGTCAAGGGCGCGGCCGACAACGGCTTCGACGTGCTCTATGTCTCCGGCGGCATCCACGCTCGCGACTATGGCGATCCGCTGCGGCCCGATCCGGAAAGGCTGGCGGGCTTCCTTGAAAAGCACGGCTATCGGCCGGTCGCCGTCATTGCGCGTCTGCAATAGGTTGGTGGTCTGGCCATGACGGACGCCTCGACATGAAGCAAGCCTTCGAACATCTTTCGGCGGTCTCGCCGCTGCCCGCGCATCTGCGCGGCGGCGTCGTGGCGATCGGTAATTTCGACGGTGTCCATCGCGGCCACCAGTCCGTCCTGGAGCGCGCGCTGAGCGAAGCCCGCCGCAACGACGTGCCCGCCCTGGTGCTCACCTTCGAGCCGCATCCGCGCAAGGTGTTCCGGCCACAGGTGCCGCTCTTCGTGCTGACGCCGCCGCCGATGAAGGCGCGGCTGCTCGCCGGACTTGGCTTTGCCGCTTTGGTCGAGCAGCCGTTCACGCGCGATTTTGCCTCGCTCTCGCCCGAGGCTTTCGTGACCGATGTGCTTGAGAAGAACCTCGGCATCCGCCACGCCGTCACCGGTTTCGACTTTCATTTCGGCAAGGACCGCCAGGGCGGCCCGGCCTTTCTGATGGCGGCCGGAGAACGGCACGGCTTCGGCGTGACGCTGGTTGACGCCTTCCGCGACGAAGGCGCGGAGGTGGTTTCGTCGAGCCGCATCCGGGACCTACTCGCCGAGGGCAAGGTCGAGGAGGCCGCCGGCCTGCTCGGCTATCGTTTCACCGTCGAGGCAGACGTGATCGGCGGCCAGCGGGTTGGTCGAACCCTCGGCTTCCCGACCGCCAATATGCGGCTTTCGCCGGAAGCGGCCTTGAAGGAAGGGATTTATGCCGTCCGCTTCCGTCGCGCCGATGGCACGCTTCATGACGGCGTCGCCAGCTTCGGCCGGCGGCCCACCGTCGATGACAATGGCGCGCCGCTGCTCGAAACATACGTCTTCGATTTTTCCGGCGATCTCTATGGCCAGACCTGCCAGGTCTCGTTCTTCGGCTTCCTGCGGCCGGAGCTCAAATTCGACGGTTTCGACGCGCTGGTGGCGCAGATGAAAAACGACGAGGCGGAGGCAAGGGCGCTGCTCAAGGGCGTGCGCCCGCTCTCGCAACTGGACGCCGAAATCGCTTTCTAGGTCGTCCTGTTGTTTCTATCGCTTCAAGGCGAGCCCGATGGCGATGAAGCTCCAGCCCTGGAACACCAGGTCGATCGCCAGGAATAGGCCCAGCACCCAGAGGCTGTTCACCGGCCAGCCCATGGCGATCATCAGGCCAAGCAAAATGGTGATGATGCCGGCCGCGAGCAGCCATCCCCAGCCTTGATGCGGCCGGTGACTGAAGGCCACCCAGGACCGCAGAAGCCCCGAAGCGACGAGGGCGATGGCCAATAGCAGCGTCAGCACCGCCGAGGCGAGCAACGGGTTGTCGAAGGCGAAAAAGCCGGCGACGGCGTAGAGCAGCCCGCTCAGCAGCCAGTAGAAGAAACGTCCCCAGGTCTTGACCCCGAAGGCGTGGATGATCTCGATGATGCCGGCCATCAGCATCAGCCAGCCGACGACATAGACCGACGCGACGGTAGCGATGAACAGATTGCCGAAGGCGATGCCACCGAAGATCAGCAGCAACACGCCGAGCGCCACGAACCATCCCCATTTGTCCCGCGTCTGGCCGATCGCGTCCCTGAGTGCATCGCTTGGCAGAGTCATGGTTTCATCTCCCTCGAAATTCACCACCGGTTGTGCGGCGAGAGGAAGCTAAACCCAATGGTATTGTCCGTCCAGCAACACGGGCCGAACCGTGGACGGGCCGGCCGTCCCGACCGCAAGGCGGTCATTCTCGCGGCGGCCGGGCTTCGTCCGCGAATGGCGCAAGCGTCGCCTCCAGCGTCTCCCGGCCGGCCTGCTCCCAGCTTCGCGCCACGAATTCTGCGGCCTTCGCCTCGTACGGAGCACGGGCCGCGGGCGAGATGATCCACCCCCGCATGGCGTTTTCCCATCCTTCGACGTCGAGCGGATCAAGGCAGAGTCCCGATGACCCGACGACTTCGGCGATGGCTCCGCCCGTCGAGGCGATCAGCGCCTTTCCGTAGGCCAGCGCCTCGACGGGCGGCAGCCCATATCCTTCATAGAGCGAGGGGTACACGCAGAACGCGCTGTTGCGGTAAAGAAGGGACAATGTTGCGTCGTCGACATTGTCGAGATGGACAAGGCTCCCGCCGTAATCGGGATGGCTGTGAAGCTTCGCCAGGACCCCATCGACCATCCAGCCGCTGCGGCCGACGAAAACCAGCTTCATGCCGCTGCGCGCGACCGTTCCGTCAAGGACGAGGCGCCGCCAGACATCCATGAGCAGCGAATGGTTCTTGCGCGGTTCGATGGTGGAAACGAAGAGAACATAGCGATCCGTCTCGAGCCCGTCCGGCAGGCGGCCGTCCGCCTTCGACTTGCGAGCACTGTCGCAACCCAGAGGAACAAGTCTCAGCTCCGGCAGGTGGATGGCGAGCTTGGCGGCATATTCCTCGACATCGGTGGTGACGCGCCTCGAAGTCAGGATGAAGCGGTCTGCCAGCCTGACCGCCAGCTTCACATAGTCCGTGAATCTCTTGACGTCGTGCGGCTTGTACCATTCGGGAAACTGGATCGGAATGATGTCGTTCAAGAGCACGATCAGCTTTGCGCCGGCGAAGCGCGCCTCGCGAGAAATGGCCGCGACATCGGTATGCGCCCAGTCGCTGTTCATCAGGAGCAGATGGTCGCCGGGCGAAAGATGGTATTTGTCGCCGGCCACCGTCCGGAGCGGGACGATCCGGGTGCGCGAACCGTCCTCGCGAGCGACTTGCCGCCGCTCGTTTTGCTTCATCAGCCGGTTTTCGATCCGCTCAAGGAAACGAAGAAAAGGGCTGCCGGGATTGCGCCGGCCGAACGCGCCGATTTCCGTTATCAGGACACGGCGCGGTTTTATGACCGCCATCAGCAATCGCCGGGCCCAGTTCGGCCAGCGATCGTAAAACCGCATCTTGATGCGCGCCGGGTCGGGATAGAAACTCATGTCGCACGAGATGTCGCCGGCGATGATTTCTGCCGCCATCCGCGGCGAAACTTGCCTGAGGACCCGCTCGATCGGGTCGAACACGGTGAACGCCACGTCGGCGGCCTTGAACGCGGCCGCGGTGTAGTGCCGCTGCACGCGGACCAGGCCGACCGGAGGGCCGAGCCAACGCGCCATGCTCGTGAGATCGACGACAAGCCGCATCAGCCGGGCCGCATCAGTTCGGCCGCATCTTTGCAGGGCGCGCGATCATCCTGCGCCAGGCCAGTCGAGGTCCGAGCGCGAGCGCGCTGAAAGAGGGAGCGCCGACAGCCGCGAGGAACAGCAGCTTGCACGTGACGGCCATGGGTATGCCCGCGGTTCGCAACAGCAACTCGATGTCGCGTCTTTCCAGGTTGGAGACGCCGACCCCCGTGGCGGCGCGCGATGCCAGAAAACCTGCAATGGCCTGCGCGGGCTGGCCGTTCGCGTCGAACGGCTCGGCGCGATAGCGACGCAACAGCGCCGACTGCCTGGCCAGTGCCGCGGCCGCCTTTTGCTGGTCCTGCTTCACGCGCGATATTTGTCCCGGATGCGATCTCAGCTTCACCAGCGGCACTTCCATATTGGCCAGTTTTCCCGTCTCGGAAAGCCGCAGCCATAGATCGTAGTCTTCGGCATAGGTGAACGCGCGACGGTAGCCTCCCGCGCGCCGGACCGCCTCGGTCCGGAACATCACCGTCGGATGAAGCATGGGATTATACCTGGCAAGCGCGTCCCGCAACGGGTCGTTGCCGGCGGGGACGTCGATCGGTCTCAGCAGCTTTCCGTCCCGGTCGATCTGCAATCCCGCCGTACCGAGCAACTGCAAATCGGGATCGGCCTCGAAACACGCCACCTGCAGGCGCAACCTGTCGGGCAGTGAGACGTCGTCGCAATCCATGCGCGCCACAAGGGAGGCCTGCGCGAGTGAAATCCCCATGTTCAGCGCATCGACGATCCCCTTGCCGTGGTTGGCGACAACCTTCACGCGGCCATCACGGTCGCTGATCGACGTCGCGATCGCGGCGCTGTCATCGCAAGATCCATCGTCGACGACGATGACCTCAATATCCGCCAGATCCTGCTCCAGGATGCTTTGCAGGGCCTCACCGACATATTGTGCGCCGTCTCGCACCGGAATGATCACGCTTACTGTCGGCAATAGAATGGTCCTTGCGATAACCGGCCGGGTTCGGATGGCCGTTGAATTGCCGGATGTCGGCAGCCCGATCTCAAAATTCCAATTCCAAAGTTCCTGTCAATTTCTTTGTCTGGCCGATCTGGCCGAGACCTCAAGGGCGGGGGCGAGCAGCCGCAGGACCGCTTCACGCTTTTTCGCCTTCAACGACCGGTTGCCGTCGAGGCCGACTTCATGAAGCCAGCTACCCCGCCATTCGCAATAGGCCTGTCTGAACTCAATCCCCGGCAGGGCGGCGAATGCGGTTATCGGCCGTTGCGGCACCGTATTCGGGTCCGCATCCCGATAGAGCACCTCCCAATTGGCCCCGCCGGTGTCGAGGCCGGCGAACCAGTCGAGTCCGAAATCGAGAGGCTCGCGGCCGACGGCGTCGAATCGAAAGAAACAATAGCCGGCCCACAAATACCATCGCGCGCCTGCCCAGCGCAGATCGCCGTAAAAAGCCGTGGCTTCAAGAGGTTCGAAGGGGTCGCATGGCCGCGTCGGGAAAAGATCCTGGTCCAGGAATCCGAACGCGGCCGGTGCGGCAGGCTTCAGGACATTGTGCCACATCCAGTTGAGCGCCGCGCCGTGCGAGCGGCTCGGGTTTTTCACAGTCCACGGATTGGCTGGCAGCCTGACATAGGCGGCGCCATGGTCCGCGCAAACCCGCCTGTTCTCGTCTGCGGAAGCATCGCTGATGCTGTTGTCGGCGACTATGTGGAGATCGCGGCGAACAAGTTCTCCCGTCAGTCGCAATTGCAGCTCCAGGCACTGGGCATCGCCGAAGGCGACGGTCAGCAGGACATGGCGGCCCCGGGCGGCGGCACGGATATCACGGATATCGCCACCCTTGGCCGGTTGACGCACAAAGCTCCGGTCGATTCTCTGGTAACGGGCAGTCTTGAGGGCATGCAGCAGCGGCTGCAGCCTCAGCCATTGCCGCCAGTCATATTCGCGCAGGGCCTTCGGCACGGCTATCGCGGCTTTCCGTAGGAGCCCGCTTGGCAACCGCGAGCGCTCCGTGGAATTTTCATGAGCGCGCTCCAGCTGGGTCCTTTCGGGTAAAGCTTGAACGCGAAAGCATCCAAGTCTCTTGATAACCAGCTATATACAGCATATTCGTCATTTCAACACGACCAACATTTGAGCGCCCGGCCGTGTTTGTTTGAATGGGGAAGTCTGGGGCGCACCCGGAGTCTCTCTCCGTCGATCTTGGGGTAAGGCGGCGCTCCGGAAAATGTAATGAGAATCTGTTGTGCAATCTCTGCCCTCTTTATGAACGGGGGTCTGCAGAGAGATTGTCTGAATATCAGTGACCGACTGGTGGAGCGCGGCCATAGCGTGACGATCCTGACGACGCGCCAGGTCGGTCATGTCGAGAGTTCGGCGACCATAAAAGTCCATGCGGCACGGGTTCTCTCCAACCCCGGCACCGAATATGCGCTGGGAAGGACCGTGTTAGCGGCCAGGCGCGACTTCGACTGCGTGGTCGGTTTCAACAAGATGGCCGGCCTGGATATCTACTATGCCGGCGACCCGCCTTATTTTGCGTCGAAGCTCGGATGGTGGCGGCCGTTTTCCCCCCGCTTCATGCGCCAGCAGAACCTCGAATCGATGATCTTTGCCCCCGGCAACGCCGCGCAGATCATTGCGCTCAGTGAACAGCAGGCAGCGCTTTACCGCGGCTTCTGGCGAACCGAGGAATCGCGCGTTCACGTCGTCGGGCCGACGCTCGATCCGAAACGCCGCAGGCCGGACCTGCTGACTGTCGACCGCAATGAGATCCGCGATCGTTTCGGGCTTTCCCGCGAGGCGGTCATCGCCTTGACCATCGCCAATCGATTGAAGGTGAAGGGTCTCGACCGGGCGGTAAAGGCCCTTCAGCCGTTTCCGGATATCCATTGGCTGATTGCCGGCCTTCGAAAGAACAGCGAGGAAGAGACGCGGCTTCGTGGCCTGATTGCCAAATCCGGCATGTCGGAACGGGTTACGCTCCTGGGCATCCAGGAAGATATCCCGGCGATCGTGGTTGTGAGCGATTTCATGCTCCACGCGGCTCGCCTGGAAAATACCGGGACGGTGATCCTCGAGGCGCTCGCGAATGGCCTGCCGGTCGTCGCCTCGGACGCTTGCGGGTATGCAAAATACGTCGAGGCCAGCGGGGCGGGACTGGTCGTGGCCAATCGCGACGATCCCGAAATATGGCAGCAGGCAATCCGGAAAGCCGGCGATCCGGCGACCCGTGCGCAATGGCGCGAGGCGGCCATTGCCTATGGCGCGTCAAACCCGCTTACCGGCGGACTGGAAACGGCCTGCGACCTGATAGAGACGTCGCGCCGGAACCGGCGCGCCGCGTAGCATGAAATCTACACTGGCGGTTACCGTTTGCCAAAGGCCATGCCGCTGAAGAGCATCATCACCTAAAGACGATCGCCGCCGGCCGATCCGTCCGACATGGCCGCGCCGTGGTCGGACTTCTCTCCACATGTGGCCAGCGCATCCTGTCGTTGGGAAGGTATCCCCAAATGGCACCACGATCCTCGCTGCTATTGCAAAGATACGCTGAAGCTGGTGTCATCCCATTTTGCACGACTGTGAGGTACGGTGATGACGCGCTCCTCTGGGATTGCCCTGTTTTCCTCAACTTTCGTTCTGTGCGCTGCCGCTTCAGCGTCCGCTTCCGCAGCCCAGCCCGGCGATCCCCCGGACGGCATGTCAAAAATAGAAACGGTGGTTGTCATCTTCGCGGAGAACCGCGCCTTCGACAATCTTTACGGCCATTTTCCCGGTGCCGATGGCATCGACAAGGCAAGCAAGGAAAGTCTTGAGCAGCGTGACCGTGACGGTTCGGTGCTCTCCGAGCTTCCGCCGGTATGGGACGGGCTGACTGCCAAGGGCGTCACGCCGCCGGTGACGCAGGCGATGACCGAGCACCTTCCGAACGCGCCGTTCACTGTGAACGACGCGAAAGGTTTCAATGTGCCGCTCAACGCCACAACGCACGATCTCTGGCATCGCTATTACCAGAACCAGATGCAGATCAACGGCGGCAAGAATGACATGTTCGTCGCATGGGGCGATTCAGGCGCCATGCCGATGAGCAATTGGGACACTTCCAAGGGGGATATGTGGGCCGTTGCGCAGAAGTACGTCCTGGCCGACCATTTCTTCATGGGTGGCTTCGGCGGCTCTTTTTTCAACCATCAGTGGCTGATCTGCGCCTGCGCGCCTTACTACGCGGATGCCGACAAGAACCCGGCCAAGCCCTCGATCGCGGTGACGGATGACAGCGGCACGGCGCTGAAGGTCGCCGACAATTCACCGAAATCGGCGCGCGACGGCATCCCGAAATTCGTCTCCGATGGCAATCTGACGCCGGATTTCTACGCGGTGAACACGATGCAGCCGCCTTACCAGCCGAGCGGCAACGATCCGGCGCCGGGCGGCGATCCGCGCCTGGCGGATCCGGCCAAGCCGACGACCCTGCCACCGCAGACCGAGCCGACCATCGGCGACATGCTGAGCCTCAAGCACGTCAGCTGGGCCTGGTATTCGGGTGCCTGGCAGTACACGCTTGAACACGGCAACCATACGCCGATCCCGAATTTTCAGTACCACCACCAGCCGTTCAACTATTACGCCAGCTTCGCGCCGGGCACCGAAGCCAGGCGCGAACATCTGCGCGATGCCGGACTGGGCGGCGTGAGCTTCATCCAGGCGATCGACGATGGCGTCCTGCCGCAGGTTTCTTTCTACAAGCCTCAGGGCAATCTCAACGAGCATTCCGGCTATGCCGACATCCAGGCCGGCGACCGCCATATCGCCGATGTCATCGCGCATCTGGAGAGGAGCCCGCAATGGCCGCATATGCTGGTCGTCGTCACCTATGACGAGAATGGCGGCATCTGGGATCACGTCGCGCCGCCCAAGGGCGATCGCTGGGGTCCGGGCACGCGCATCCCGGCAATCATCGTTTCGCCCTTCGCCAAACACGACTATGTCGATCATACGCCCTATGACACGACCTCGATCCTTCGCCTCATTACCGAGCGCTTCGAACTGCCCGTGCTGCACGGCATAGTGGTTCGCGACCGAGCCGTTGCCGCGCATGGCGAGCCACCGCTCGGCGACCTTACCGGCGGGCTCGACCTGAATTGATGGCCCGTATCCGGAGGTCGAGGATGGACGCTGACAAGATTGTCGCGCTGGTCACCGCCGGCGGTATCGAACTCACCGACCGCCGGCGCAACGTCAGGAACGACGGCTGGTCACTGAGCTTCGCAAACGGTGCCACGGTGGAGGTGGGCGACGACGGCTCTGCGCGTATTGGCGGAAAGGGCACCAAGGCTGTAGCGAGGCTGCTGGATCTTCCGGTCGCGCCGCGCAGCACCTGATCCGGTAGCCGTTCTCATATTCGCAGCTGCCGTCCATGTTGCGGATTTTAAGTCAAATTTTACCGAGCGCACGGCATGGCTTGAGCGCTGGCGAGTGGTGCTGCCGGCGCGTTTCGCGTAAGGGGTGACGATGCGTATTGTCGGGAAGATTCCATTGGCTCTCGCCGTAGGTCTGTCCACCGCGCCTGTCGCTCAGGCAGGCGAAGGCGGCTGGATCTCCGGCGACTGGTATCTCACCCTCGGCGCCACGGGGCTCGTCGCGCCGAATTTCGAGGGTGGCAGGAAATACATGCTCAGCGCCCAGCCGATCATCTCGCTCGGAAAGGTCGGCCCCGAGGCGCGCTTCGCCTCGCGCAACGACAACATCTCGCTGGCGCTGATCGATGACGGTTCCGTTCGCGCCGGCTTGACCGGCAAGTTCCTATTCTCGCGCGAGAGTGACGACGAGCTGAAAGGCCTCGATCCGGTGCGCTGGGGCGGCGAGGTGGGTGGCTTCTTCGAATTCTATCCGCTCGACTGGGTGAGGGCACGGGCGGAGCTGCGGCACGGCATTCGAGCCCATAACGGTTTCGTCGCGGACATCGCCGCGGACGCCTTCTACGACGTCACGCCAACGGTCCGCATTTCTGGCGGCCCGCGCGTCTCCTTCGCCTCGTCCGACTATTTCGACGCCTATTACGGCGTCAACGCCAAGGAAGCGGCGGCTTCGGGCTTGAGCGAATACCATCCGGGCGGTGGTGTGAAGTCGACAGGCCTCGGCGGCGCGATCACCTGGAAGGTGACCGAGCCGATGACGGCGAGCGTCTTCACCGAATATTCGCGCCTGATGGGGCCGGCTGCCGATTCCAGCCTGGTCAAGGAACGGGGCGACCGCAACCAGTGGAACTTCGGTGTCTCGACCACTTATCGCTTCAATTTCACGATGTAGGTCGCGAAAGCGGCCTCATGCCTTGAAATCCGCGCTTTATTCCTGCCGCGCCATCCGCTAAAAGCCACGCCATGACGAGCTTTTCGCGCCTTTTCGCGATCGCGATACGAATTACGGGCCCGGTGTTCCGGGCGGCCTGAGCGCCGCTGGAGCCGCCGGGAGTTTTCGCGCGCGCCCCTCGCGTTTTTCATGAACATCAACGCATATCACCCGAAGGTGGCTTCGGTTTCGGGAAAACGATATGCGTCAAAGCAAGACTTGACGCCCCGGCTTTTATCGTCGGGTACCCTGAGATGGCAGATCAATGACCGACACCGTTGAAACGATCGACTATTCCAAAACGCTCTATTTGCCGCAGACGGATTTCCCCATGCGCGCCGGGCTGCCCGAGAAGGAGCCTGGCCTGGTCAAGCGCTGGCAGGACATGGATCTTTACAAAAAGCTGCGCGAGGAGGCCGCCGGCCGAGAGAAATTCGTGCTGCATGACGGCCCGCCCTACGCCAACGGCAACATCCATATCGGCCATGCGCTGAACAAGATCCTCAAGGATGTCATCAACCGCTCCTTCCAGATGCGCGGCTACGACGCCAACTACGTGCCGGGCTGGGACTGCCACGGTTTGCCGATCGAATGGAAGATCGAGGAGCAGTACCGCGCCAAGGGCAAGAACAAGGACGAGGTGCCGGTCAACGAGTTCCGCAGGGAATGCCGCGACTTCGCGGCTCATTGGATCAAGGTGCAGGGCGGCGAGTTCCAGCGCCTCGGCGTCATCGGCGATTTCGACAATCCCTATACGACCATGGCTTACCATGCCGAGTCGCGCATCGCCGGCGAGCTGTTGAAATTCGCCATGTCCGGTCAGCTCTACCGCGGCTCGAAGCCGGTGATGTGGAGCGTGGTCGAGCGCACCGCGCTCGCCGAGGCCGAGGTCGAGTATCAGGATTATGAGAGCGACACGGTCTGGGTGAAGTTTCCGGTCGCGAGCCTCGCCCGGCCGGTCGCCGGCGCCGCGCCGGCGCTGGACGAGGCCGCGCTCGATCTGGTCGAGGCCCACGTCGTCATCTGGACGACCACGCCCTGGACCATCCCCGGCAACCGCGCCGTGAGCTATTCGCCGCGCATCGCCTATGGCCTCTATGAGGTGACGGCGGCCGAGAACGCCTTTGGCCCGCAGCCCGGCGAGAAGCTGATCTTTGCCGACGCGCTGGCTGAGGAATGCGCCGCCAAGGCCAAGGTCACGTTCAACAGGCTTCACAGCGTCTCGGCCGAACAGCTTGGGAAGCTTACGCTTTCGCATCCTTTCAAGGGCTTCGGCGGCGGCTACGAATTCCCGGTGCCGATGGTTGCCGGCGAGCATGTCACTGACGATGCCGGCACGGGCTTCGTGCACACCGCGCCCGGCCATGGCCGCGAGGACTTCGACGCCTGGATGGAAGCTGCCGCTGACCTTCGGGCGCGCGGCGTCGACACCACGATCCCCTTCACGGTCGACGATGCCGGTTTCTTCACCAAGGACGCGCCTGGCTTCGGCCCAGGACGCGAAGGTGGACCGGCGCGCGTCATCGACGACAACGGCAAGAAGGGCAACGCCAACCAGGCGGTCATCGACGAGCTGATCAAGCGCAACGCGCTCTTCGCGCGCGGCCGGCTGAAGCACAGCTATCCGCATTCCTGGCGCTCCAAGAAGCCGGTCATCTTCCGCAACACGCCGCAATGGTTCGTCTACATGGACAAGGACCTTGGTGACGGCACGACGCTGCGCAGCCGCGCGCTGAAGGCGATCGACGACACGCGTTTCGTGCCGGCGGCGGGCCAGAACCGCATCCGCGCCATGATCGAGGAGCGCCCCGACTGGGTGCTGTCGCGCCAGCGCGCCTGGGGCGTGCCGATCGCCGTCTTTGCCGACGAAGACGGCAATGTGCTCAAGGACGAGGCGGTCAACCAGCGCATCATGGACGCTTTCGAGAAGGAAGGCGCCGACGCCTGGTTCGCCGAGGGCGCCAAGGCGCGCTTCCTTGGCAATCACGATGCCTCGAAATGGCACCAGGTGATGGATATCCTCGACGTCTGGTTCGATTCCGGCTCGACGCATGTGTTCACGCTGGAAGACCGTCCGGACCTCAAATGGCCGGCCGACGTCTATCTCGAAGGCTCGGACCAGCACCGCGGCTGGTTCCATTCCTCGCTGCTCGAAAGCTGCGGCACCAGGGGCAGGGCGCCCTACGACACGGTCATCACCCATGGCTTCACCATGGACGAGGAAGGCCGCAAAATGTCGAAGTCGCTCGGCAACACCGTCGTGCCGCAGGACGTCATCAAACAGTCCGGCGCCGATATCCTGCGGCTCTGGGTGGTGACGACCGATTATTGGGAAGACCAGCGCCTCGGCAAGAACGTGCTGCAGACCAATATCGACGCCTATCGCAAACTCAGGAACACCATCCGCTGGATGCTGGGCACGCTTGCCCATGACGACGGCCAGGATGTGCCGGTCGAGGCCATGCCGGAACTGGAGCGGCTGATGCTGCACCGGTTGTCGGAGCTGGACGAGGTGGTGCGCCAGGGCTACGACGCATTCGAGTTCAAGCGCATCACCCGTGCGCTGCTCGACTTCATGGTGGTGGAGCTTTCGGCCTTCTATTTCGACATCCGCAAGGACGCGCTTTACTGCGACGGACCGTCGAGCCTGCGCCGCAGAGCGGCCGTGCAGGTGGTGCGCCACCTCTTCGAATGCCTGGTGAAATGGCTCGCGCCGATGCTGCCCTTTACCACCGAGGAAGCCTGGCTCGACCGCCATCCGGAAGCCGTCTCGGTGCATCTCGATCAATTCCCGGCGATCCCGCAGAACTGGCGCGACGAGGCGCTGGCCGAGAAATGGCGCAAGGTGAGACAGGTGCGCCGCGTCGTCACCGGCGCGCTGGAGATCGCGCGCGCCGAGAAGCTGATCGGTTCGTCGCTCGAGGCCGTGCCGGTGGTCACCATTGACGACGCCGCGCTGGAGGCGGCGATCGCCGATGTCGACATGGCCGAGATGGCGATCACCAGCGATCTCGTCATCAGCCGCGGCAAGGCGCCGGAAGGCGCCTTCACGCTCGACGACGTCAAGGGCGTGGCGGTGGTGGTGGAGAAAGCCGAGGATCGCGGTCTGGTCAAATGCGCGCGCTCCTGGCGCTACACCGCCGATGTCGGCCAGGACCCGGAATTCCCGGACGTTTCGGCCCGCGATGCGGCGGTGCTGCACGAGCTGAAGGCGCTTGGCCGTTTATAAGCCGGTGCAAAAGTGCCACGCCGGGCGGCCCATAATCGCCCGCGCGTTGCCCTTAATAAGTGGTTGAGGTAAACACGCGACACTCCGGCAGACAAATTGTCGCCGGATTTCCATCGCAAGTGCGGGGAAGAAGGGGATCGTGCCGTTGGCCGGTGGCGACCGAAAGGCTGTTAGAGTGGGACTTTTTGGCATGACCGACAGAACGTTTGCGCGCGCCGCGCTGGTGGCGCCGCTGGTGGTATCGGCCATTGCAATGTCCGGCTGTGTGAGCTCGCCCACCTACGGGACCGGCAAGACCGCTGCCGCGCAGCTCTTCGATGATGTTTCCGGCGCGGCCGCGATCACGCCGAAGCGTCGCGATCCGATCGACTACAAGCCGCGTCCTGAACTGGTGAAGCCGGCTCCTGGGCAGAAGGAAAATCTGCCGGCGCCGCAGCAGAGCATCCAGACGGCGAGCGCCGACTGGCCCGAATCGCCGGAGGCGCGCCGCGCCCGCATCCGTGCCGACGCCACCGCACACCAGAACGATCCGAACTACCAGCCTGAAGCGGCCGAGGACGTGCAGACCGATCCCGAAGCGGTGAAGAGGGCGATGGCGGACTCGGGTTCCAGCCACCCACCACGTTGGTCGCCGGACGATTCCAGCGCCACGCGCCGCGCCGAGGTTCAGCGCCGGCTGGCCGAACAGAAGCAGGGCGATCCGACCACTCGCAAATATCTGAGCGAGCCGCCGCTTGCCTATCGCCAGGCGGCCGCCACCGCGCCGCAGAACGAACTCGGCGAAGACGAGTACAAGAAGGAGCGCCGCCTCAAGGCGCAGGCCGAAGGCAAGAAGGGCGGCTGGTTCGACTGGCTCGGCCTGTGAGTAGTCAGTAGTCAGTAGTCAGTAGTCAGTAGTCAGTAGTCAGTAGTCAGTAGTCAGTAGTCAGTAGTCAGTAGTCAGTAGTCAGTAGTCAGTAGTCAGTAGTCAGTAGTCAGTAGTGACCTGCTTCACTACTCACTACTCACTTCACCCGCCATTCCGTCTCTCGCGAAAAAAGTCCTTGAGTATGAGGGCGGCGTCGCTCTCGCCCATTCCCGGATAGATGTCTGGCGTGTGGTGGCAGGTGGGCGAAGCGAAGAAGCGCACGCCGTTTATCACCGCGCCGCCTTTCTCGTCGGCGGCGCCGAAATAGAGCCGCCGCAGCCGGGCGAAGGAGATCGCGCCGGCGCACATCATGCAAGGCTCTAGCGTCACATAGAGGTCGTGGCCCGTCAGCCGCTCGCTGGCGAGCTTCCGGCAGGCCTCGCGGATCGCCAGCATCTCGGCATGCGCGGTCGGGTCCGAGAGTTCGCGCGTGCGGTTTCCGGCTTTCGCGATCACCGTGCCGCCATCGGCGATCACGGCGCCGACCGGCACTTCGCCGCGGCCGGCGGCCGCCACGGCCTCTTCAAGCGCCATGGCCATGAAATCCGGTCGTTTCACGCGGTCTCCATTCCGATTACTTCTCGCCACCCGAGAGTGATCCTGTTATCTAGCGCGAGACCCTGAAAACCGGAATCGGTTTTTGCCGCGCAGCTGGATGCGCAAAATCAAGAATGACACTGCCTGCGTTGGGCGTCCGCAAGGGCGCGCGGCGTCGTAGCAGGCGAAGACGAGCAAAGTAATGAACGACGACAAGAAATCTCCACGCGGGCCGCGCAAAGGCGGCTCGAAACCGGCGGGCCAGCGAAGCCGCGGCGGCAAGCCGGGCTTTGGTCCCAAGAAACCGTTCGTGAAGCGCGAGCGTCCTATGGCCGCCGAAGGCGAGCGCCGCGATGCCGACGGCCAACGCCGCGACTTCAAGCGCAGCTACAAGCCACGCGGAGCGGGCGAGGGCGCCGAGCGCGGCGAAAGGCCTTTCCGCAAAGGCCCGCGCCCGGAAGGCAAGCCGTTTGAGAAGCGCGAGGGCCACAAGCCCTACGCACCGCGCGGCGACCGGCCGGCGGCTGCCGACGGCGAGCGCCCGGCCCGGGATTTCAAGCGCAGCCACAGGCCGCGTGAAATGGGGGAAGGCGGGGAGCGCGGCGACAGGCCGTTCCGCAAAGGTCCGCCGCGCGACGGCAAGCCCTTCGAGAAGAGCCGCAAGCCTTCCACACCGCGTGGCGAGCGGCCGATGGCCGCCGACAGCGAGCGGGGCGAAAGACGTTTCGACCGTCCCAAGCGCGAATTCGGTGATCGCCCGGCACGCGAGTTCGCCGACCGGCCGAAGCGCGACTTCAGCGATCGCCCGCCGCGCGACGGCACCGCAAGAAAGCCGGAAGGCGGCTTCAAGCCGCGGCCGCGTCCCTCGGAAGCCGCGCCGGAGAGCGGCGAGCGCATCGCCAAGCGGCTGGCGCGCGCCGGCATCGCTTCGCGCCGCGACGCCGAGGAATTGATCGCCGCCGGCCGCGTCAAGGTGAACGGTCAGGTGCTGGACTCGCCGGCCTTCAATGTCGGCGCCAACGATGTCATCCATCTCGACGGCACCGAGATCCCGCCGATCGAGCGCACGCGCCTCTTCCTGTTCCACAAGCCGGCGGGCGTCGTCACCACCAACCGCGATCCGGAAGGCCGCAAGACCGTCTTCGACGTGCTGCCGTCCGACCTGCCGCGGCTGATGACGATCGGCCGGCTCGACATCAACACCGAGGGCCTTTTGCTGCTCACCAATGACGGCGGTCTGTCGCGCGTGCTCGAATTGCCGGCCACCGGATGGCTGCGGCGCTATCGTGTGCGCGTTCACGGCAAGGTCGAGGAGAGTGCGCTCGCCGGCCTGCGCGAAGGCATCGCCGTCGACGGCGTCTTCTACGGTTCCATCGAGGCCTCGCTCGACCGCGAGCAGGGCACCAATGCCTGGCTGACCATTGGGCTCCGCGAAGGCAAGAATCGCGAGGTGAAGAACATCCTCGGCGCGCTCGGCCTCGATGTGACGCGGCTGATCCGCATCTCCTACGGGCCGTTCCAGCTCGAGGATCTGCCGGAGGGCCATGTGCTCGAGATCAAGGGCCGTGTGCTGCGCGAACAGCTCGGCGAACGGCTGATCGAGGAATCCGGCGCCAATTTCGATGCCGAGATCCAAAAGCCGTTTTCCAACAAGCCGGTGCGCGGCGGCGGGCCGCGCCGCGAAGAGGCCGACCGGCCAAAATTCACGCGCGACGGCGACCGCCGGCCGATCGGCGAGGGCGGGCTGATCAAGGCGCGCAAGCGCCGCGAAGGCAGCCGCGACGAGGCGCTGAGCAAGCTCTCGACGAAACCGGACCGGCCGTTTGGCGAGCGTGGCGCGCAGCCTGACCGCGGCGGTTTCGGCGACAAGCCTCGCGGTGGGTTCGGCGACAAGCCTCGTTTCGGCGGCAAGAAATCCGAACGCGAGCAGCGGCCGATCGAACCGCCGGGCCAGCGCAAGGCCAATGTCTGGATGGCGCCGGGCGCCAGGCCGATCGGCAAGGGCAGGGCAGAAGCCGATGCCGCCAAGGCCGCCGACGCCAAGGCGCGCAAGGCGTCGTTCAAACCGGGCGGCAAGGGCAAGCCAGGCGCAAAACCGTTCGGCAAGCCCCGCGGCGAGCGCCCTGAAGGCGATGGCGGCGACAGGCCGCGCGGTCCGAAGAGGGGCGGCGATGCGGATCGTCGGCGGTGAGTTTCGCGGGCGTCCGCTGGCGACACCGAAAAGCAATGCCATCCGCCCGACCACCGACCGCACCCGCGAGGCGGTATTCAACGTCCTGGCGCATCGCTACGCGGAAAGACTCGAAGGCGGCCGCGTGCTCGATCTCTTCGCCGGCACGGGCGCGCTCGGGCTTGAGGCGCTGTCGCGCGGCGCCTCCTACTGCGTCTTCATCGAGGAATCGACGGAAGGGCGAGGCCTGATCCGCGAAAACGTCGAGGCCTATGGGCTCACCGGTCGCACCAAGATCTTCCGCCGCGACGCCACGCATCTCGGCGAAGCCGGCACGATCTCGCCCTTCGGGCTGGTCTTTGCCGATCCGCCCTATGGCAAAGGGCTCGGCGAGCGCGCGCTACGCTCGGCCAAGGGCGGCGGCTGGCTTCTGCCTGGCGCGCTCTGCGTCGTCGAGGAGGCGGCGTCGGCGCCATTCGAACCGGGCGCCGGTTTTTCGGTGATGGATGAGCGCAATTACGGCGAAACCGTTATTCGGTTTATCGTCGTTGGCTGAGCCTGACGCTTGCTCTTCTTCCGCGGGGGAAGAAGGAAATGGTGCAAGCGCCTCGAAAATGCCGAACAATTCACTTTGCCTCGCCGGCGAACCTTGCCTATCGTCGCGCAACCGGAACCGGAGACCTTGATGACAGCAACGGGGATTGGGCTGCGAGCGGCGCTTCTCGCCGGTACGCTGGCGCTCGCGGCAGTTCCGGCCCGCGCGGCCGATGACGGCGCGGTCAAGGATTTCCTGCTCGACAACGGCATGGAAGTGGTCGTCATCCCGGACCACCGCGCCCCGATCGTCACCCACATGGTCTGGTACAAGATCGGCAGCGCTGACGAGCCGCCCGGCAAATCCGGCATCGCGCATTTCTTCGAGCACTTGATGTTCAAGGCCACGACCAAACACGCCGCCGGCGAGTTCGATCGTGCCGTGGCTGAAATCGGCGGCTCAAACAACGCCTTCACCTCCTACGATTACACCGCCTTCCACGAGACGGTGCCGCCTTCCGCTCTCGAAGAGATGATGGGCTTCGAGGCCGATCGCATGCGCAACCTCATCCTGACCGATGATGTCATCAAGACCGAACGCGACGTGATCCTGGAGGAGCGCCGCTCGCGCATCGACGGCAGTCCGCAGGCGGTGCTCGACGAGGAGGTCGATGCGACGCTCTGGCAGAACCAGCCATACCGCATTCCGGTCATTGGCTGGATGCAGGAGATGGAGCAGTTGAACCGTCCGGACGCGAAAGCCTTCTACGACGCCTATTATCGGCCGAACAACGCCGTGCTGGTGGTGGTGGGCGACGTCGATCCCGACGCGGTGAAGGCGATGGCCGAAAGGACCTATGGCAAGGTCGCCCGCGGCCCGGACCTGCGGCCGCGCATCCGTCCCGTCGAGCCCGAGCAGAACACGAAGCGCACGGTGACGCTCACCGACGCGCGCGTTTCGGTGCCGAGCTTTTCGACGCAATGGGTGGTGCCATCCTATCATACGGCCAAGCCCGGCGAAGCCGAGGCGCTCGACCTGCTTGCCGAGATCCTCGGCGGCGACAACCGCAGCAGGTTGTACCAGCAGCTCGTCGTCAAGCAGGGTATCGCTTCCGAGGCCGGCGCCTACTTCCAGGGCACCATGCTCGACGCCACCAACTTCACGGTCTATGGCGCCCCGCTCGGCGACGCCAAGCTTGTCGATATCGAGGCGGCGGTCGATGCCGAGATCGCCCGAATCGTCAAGGACGGCGTGAGCGAGGATGAGCTGGAGCGGGCCAAGACCCGCTATGTGCGCTCCATGATCTTTGCGCGCGACAAGCAGGAAGACATGGCCAACATGTACGGCTCGACGCTTGCCACGGGCGGCAATGTCAAGGACGTCCAGGAATGGCCGGACCGCATCCGCAAGGTAACCGCCGCTGAGGTCAAGGCGGTCGCCGCCCGCTATCTGGTGCTCGATCGCTCCACCAGCGGCTATCTCTTGCCGCAGCAGCAGGCGGGGAATTGATGATGAGCATGGTTCTTGGCCGTACGATCGCTTCTCCTTCCCTGGCGAGAGAGGAAGGCAAGCTCTACCGCGCCGTCGCCACCCTTTGCTTTGCCCTGTTCTTCCTGCTTTTGCCGGTGCTTGCCGCGCGCGCCGAGATGAACATCCAGGAGGTGAAGTCGAAGAAGGGCGTCACCGCCTGGCTGGTGGAAGACCATTCGATCCCGCTGATTGCGATCCGTTTCGTCTTCGACGGCGGCACGGCGCAGGACCCTGCCGGCAAGGAAGGCCTGGTCAACCTGATGACCGGGCTGTTCGACGAGGGCGCCGGCGGCCTCGACAGCGAGGCTTTCCAGGTGAAGCTCGACGATGCCGGCGCCGAGATGAGTTTTCAGGCCGCCCGCGATGGCACCTATGGCTCGATGCGCATGCTGTCCGATCAGAAGGACGAGGCTTTTGGCCTGCTGAAGCTGGCGGTGAACAGCCCGCGCTTCGATCAGGCGCCGATCGACCGCATCCGCGCCCAGATACTGTCCGGCATCCTCGCCAATGAGCGGGACCCCAACACGATCGGCCAGCAGCGCTGGCTGCGCGCGATTTATGGCCAGCATCCCTATGCGCGGCCGGACGAGGGCGACAAAGACAGCCTCGCCACCATCACTGCCGACGACCTCAGGGCCTTCCACAAAGCGAATTTCGCCCGCGGCGGCCTGCATGTGGCCGTGGTGGGCGATATCGACGCCGCGACGTTAAGCAGCAGGCTTGACGAGGTGTTCGGCGACCTGCCGGACAGGCAGACGCTGGCGCCGGTTGCCGACGTCAAGCCCAAGCTCGGCCAGCAGCTCGAAGTGAATTACGACTTGCCGCAGACCTCCCTGCAGCTTGCCTGGCCGGGCGTGAAGCGCAGCGATCCCGATTTCTACGCCGCCGTGCTGATGAACGAGATTCTCGGCGGCTCGACATTCACCTCGCGGCTTTACGAGCAGGTGCGCGAGAAGCGCGGCCTTGCCTATAGCGTCAGCTCCGATCTCGTCGATCACGAGCATTCAAATGCGCTGCTGGTGACGACGGCGACGCGTTCGGACCGCGCGGCCGAAACGCTTGTCATCGTGCGCCAGGTGGTAAAGGACATGGCTGAGAACGGCCCGACCGAGGAGGAGCTCGCGGCGACCAAGAAATATATGGTCGGCGCCTACGCCATAAACAATCTGGATTCCTCCAGTTCCATCGCCACGACGCTGGTGGAACTGCAGATCGATCATCTCGGCATCGACTATATCAAGCGGCGCGCGGCTCTCATCAACGCGGTGACGCTGGCCGACGTCAAGGCGGCGGCGAAAAAGCTCCTGTCGTCCGACCCCGCGGTGATGGTCATCGGGCCGCCGCTGGTTCAGGTGGCGGGAGGCCGCAAGGGATGAGCCCAACCTTCGGGGTGGCCTTCGGCGGCGGTGGCGCGCGCGGTCTTGCGCACATCCATATCATCGAGGCCCTCGACGAGCTTGGCATCAAACCGGCGGCGATTGCCGGCTCGTCGATCGGCGCCATCATGGGCGCCGGCATGGCGTCGGGCACGAAGGGTGCCGAGATTCACGATTACGCCCGGTCGGTCCTCGGCAGCCGGGCCGAAGTGGCGGCGCGCATGTGGCGCTCGCGGCCGGGCACGATCGCCGAGGCCATGCAGGGCGGCATCCGCGTCAGCCAGTTCAACATCGAGCGCATCCTGAAAGCTTTCCTGCCCGAGGCGATCCCGCAGACATTCGAGGCGCTGAAAATCCCGCTCAAGGTGACGGCGACCGATTATTTTGGGCACAGCCTTGCGGTGTTCACCGAAGGCGACCTGCATTCGGCGCTTGCCGCTTCGGCGGCCATCCCGGCGGTCTTCCGTCCGGTGACGCGCGAGGGCCGCGTGCTGATCGATGGCGGCATCTACAACCCCGTGCCTTTCGACCTCATCGAAAATGACGCTGACATCATTATCGCCGTCGACGTCGTCGGCGCGCCGAGCGAGGCCGAGCGCAGGCATCCGACCACCGTCGACCTGATGTATGGCGCCACGCAACTGATGATGCAGTCGATCATCGCCAACAAGCTCAGGCAGCACCCGCCGGACATTCTGATCCGGCCGAATGTCTCGAAATACCGCGTGCTCGAATTCCTCAAGATCGAGGCGCTGATGGCCGAGACGGCGGAGATCAAGGACGAGCTGAAGCGCGCCGTGGAGAAGGCCGTGGAAGCGCATGACGGCCGGCGGGGCAAGAAGGTGGTGAAGACGTTCTAGGCCCGTGCATCGCGGTACCCCATGGCTCCCCGTGACTTTTGGGGAAGCTCCTTTTTGCCCACTAGCCCGGAGCTGGCCACACATCATATTGTCGCGACCCGTTGGAAACGCGCGAATCCGCATGAGCAAACTCCTGTTTACCCGAGTTCCTTTCAACCCGGTCTCTCTCGGGCTCGTCTGCAATTTCATTGCGCACTATCCGCCCTTTGACGGCTACGAGTTTGGACAGATGGTGAAGTCCTTGCGCTACCAGATCGAGCAGCAGACGCACCTTATCGGTTCCATCGACGATGCGATCGTCGCTTACGTCGGCTGGATCGTGACCAACCGCGAAATTGCCGAAACGTGGGTTGCAAACAAGGGGCCGCTCAATCCCGACCCCGGCGGCACCGCCATTGCCGCGACGATTATGGCCACGCGCTCGTCCTCGCACATCCTGCCGCTGATCAAGGAGGCGAAACTGCTCAACCTCGATAAGTCGGTCTACTGGAAGCGCGATTTCATCGACGCCCGTGGTGCGATGAAACGCGCCGTCCGCAAGCGGGACGCCTGATGGACAAGGCCAGCCACGCCAAGGTGTTGACGCAGGAAATCCTCATCCGTCTTGGCGATCGTTATGCCTCGATGTTTGTGCGCATCTGGCAGCCGACCGGACCATCGCGCGGCACCGTGTTCTGCCTGCATGGCTTTGCCGGCAATGGCTCCGATTTCGATTATCTCGCGGCGTTCCTTTGCCGCAACGGCTATCTGGTGATCTGCCCCGACCTGCTCGGACGGGGTCGCAGCGCCTATCTCGGCTCCGGCTACGATATTGATATCTATTCCAGGTGCCTGCGCGCGCTCAGTCAGTTTTCCGGCAAGGAGAACCATTTCGTCGGCACGTCATGGGGCGGGCTGATCCTCGTTCTGTTCCTTTATGCGAACCGCAGCCGCGTCGACAGGATTGTCCTCAACGATGTTCCCCTGGTTGGCGGGCCGAAGGTCGATGCTTTGCGAAACGAGGCCATCCGCGAAGCAGCGCTTGTATTCCAGACGCGCGCCCAGGCAGGGGAATATCTGCGTGCGGCAAATCCGGGCATGGGGCGGGTGGAGACGCGGGTCCTCGACCGGTTTATCGATAGCAGAATTACCGCGGGGGCTGGCGGGTTTCGTTTGGCTTACGATCCGGCCACGACCGGGAATTTCGAAGCCATGACCGGCCGCAAATATGACCTGTTCCCAATGGTCGCCAAGCTCGAGGCCCACGTCATGCTCATGTACGACCGCGAGAGCGGGTTCATCGACAGGCAGGCCTTCGAACAATCACGCCGCGCCCGACCCGATCTTTGTATCGTCGACAACATCGGTGCCGGCAACCCGCCGTCGCTGATGACGCCCGATCAGGCTTTCCTGATCCTCGGCTTTCTATCCGCCATATGAGCAGTCCGTCACGGCGGGATCGCACTTCGATAAAAATATATGCTCCCAGCCGATCTCGTCCCAACGAGGCGGCCGGGAGATTGATATAGCGGCTTTCGGACTTGGTTGAATATCGGTCGAAACAGGCAAGCGCCCGTTAGCGTCTTGATACCGTGACCGACATGCCGCTCGCCGGGCGCAGCGCCAGCCCATAGTCGAAGCGGATAACGTCGTCGGCGCGGGTAAAGGCGAACTGGCGCACGACCGCGCGAACCGCCTGCTCCACCTCGAGTCGGCCCAGGCGTGCGCCTCCGCACATACGCGGCCCAGTCAGGAAGGGGATGAAGGCGCGGCGGTCGAAACTGTTGTTGATGAACTCCTTGCGGCTGGCATCGAAAGTCCTCGGGTTTTCCCAGAAGGCCGGATGTTGGTGAACGCCGACGATCGACAGCATGATAAGCTGTCCGGCCCTCAGTGCGGTGCCATCGATGACCGTATCGGTGCCCACCTCGCGGGTCAGGAACGGGATCGGCGGAAAATAGCGCATCGTCTCGTTGATGAAGCAGTCGGTGAACGGTGTTTCTTTTTCGTCCCCCGCGATCTCCTCATGGACGCGCTCCTGGGCCTTATGGTTGGCGCCGAGCCGGTCGATAACCCATAGCACCGTCGTCACGGTGGTCTCGACGCCGGCAAAGAGGTTCATCACAAACTCTTCGATTGGCGAAAAACCGCCAATCCCGCCAGCCTTCTCCGAGAAGCGGGCCATTTCGGCCACCGTGCGTGGGTCTGCCGTAAGCTGCGAGCCGAAATCGGCGATGATCGCGCGGGCATCGTGAATGGCGCTGTTGCGCTCGGCATCGGTGGGCGTAACCCAGGAATAATATTGCAGGCGCCGCAGCACCTCGCGCGTGCGGTCAAGCAGCGTGGCCGTCGGCCCCGCCTGCGCGACAAGGCCGAACGCCTGGTAAAAAATCGTCATGGCACCAGCGAAAAGCGCCTGCTGGATGCCGGCGAGCGAGGTCTCGCAACCGGCAAGACAGTTGCCGAAGACTTCAGCCACGCCTTGCTCATGGGCGGGCTTCGCCGCCGCCAGGTAGCGGTCTTGGGTGATCGCGCGCCTGGTAGCCCATTCCTCGTCATTGGTGTTGAAGCGGCTGAAGCCGAGCGCCGAGATCAGAGAGAAATTCTTGCGAAAAAGGGCGGGAGTCTTGGCGATCCTGTCCACGGCCTCCGGGTGGTCGAAGACGACGAGATTGCCGATTTCTCTGGGAACTTTCCCAAGCTCGCCCTCGTCTTGCAGGCCGCTCCGCGTGAACAGAGCGTACACGAGGTTATTGAGCATGCCGTCGATTTGCGCCGGGCTGTTCACCCTACCCCCCATGTCGGAAAACACCCGACGCTTGCAACGTTCAAATACACGTGCCGGTTACTGTTGCAAAGACGTGACACCGGTCCGGCAAAGTTGCTGACACGGCGTAGCGGCAATATGCCTTTATGAAAGCGTCTGCAATATTGCGCCGGGCTGGATTCTAGGGCGGGGCAGGAAATGCAAGGCAAGGGTAAACTATTGGCGACCGTGGCGGCCTCGGCCGCCTCGGTTACTTCCGTCGGCGTGGCGACAGCTCACGCGACAGAGGCGCAGCCTTCGGATCAGACGGTCATCGATTCGCGCGTCAAGCTCGCATTTGAAGGCGCGTACTTTTGGAACAATGTCCACAACGACGACAAGCTCAGCAGCGATAAGCTGGGCAACAGCAACGGCGATATCTCCGGATCGGTAGCGCTGACCAAGCAGATTTCTCCGGACCTCGATTGGCGACTTGCCGGCGCCTTCCATGTCGGCAAGGACCGGTCGGTCCTTCTCGGCGAGGAACCTGTGACTAGTCCTTCAAACGGTATGGTGAGCTTTAATTTCGGCGACGGTTACAGCTTCCAGGCTTTCGATTTCGACATCGGCAAGCACGTCAAGGTGCAACAGACCGATATCCGTTTCTTCGGCGGCCTGCGGCTTGTGCATTCCGACGAAACATTGGGCGAGTTTTCAGAGAAGTTCACGCCTACCAATCCTGCCGACAAGGGCATCGCCGCTGACAAGATCGGTACGGCCGAGTACTGGGGCATCGGCCCGCGCGTTGGTGCGGAAGCTTACTATCCGGTCGGCGAAAACTGGGGCCTGACGGGTTCGGCTTCAGGCGCCGTCATGTGGGGCCGCCGCACCGAGCGTCTCGGTTTCAATATCTCCTCCACAAACCCTGACGAACACTTTTCCGAATCGCTGGCCAGTCAGGGCTCGAACGAGACGGTCTCGAATCTCGACGCATCGCTCGGCCTGAGCTGGACGCCGATAACGAACACTACCTTCACCGCTGGTTACAAGGTCGAAGCGTGGCACAATCTGCTTGTGAACGCAGACCACAAGAATCAGGTGTTCCAAGGCCCGTTCCTGCGCCTCGAAGTCAAGATGTGATCGCGGCGGCCGGTCAGGGTGACTCCGAAGACAGGTTTCGAGACCAGGTTCGCATCGAACAGAAACGTCAAACTGCACTACGTCGCGGCGGGCTCCGGCCCGCCGCTTCTTTTCCTGCACGGCTTTCCCGATCATAGCCTTGGTTGGCGCCGGCAGATGGAGGCTCTGTGCGGCAGTTTCAGGGTGCTGGCGCCGGATTTGCGCGGGTTCGGGCGAAGCGACGCGCCGCGGGGGCATGCCCACTACACACTGCTGCCGCATCTGGTCGAGGACGTGCTTTCAGTGCTCGTGGCCGAACAACTCTCCCAGGCCTCGATCGTCGGTCACGACTGGGGTGGTACCATTGCCTGGTGGCTGGCTATGCGGGTGCCGCAGGTGGTTCGCCATCTGGTCGTCCTTTCCACCCCTCATCCGCGCAACTACCTGCGCGCCATCGCCGATCCGACCAACGCCCGGTATTTCGCCTATATGCGCCTCTTCCAGGAGGCAGGAGCGTCCGCCATGCCCGCGCCGGAGAAGCTTGCTGAATGGGTCGACGATGAAGCCGACAGGCAGGCGCTTGCAGAGTCGCTCCGGCTTTCCGATCCGGAGGCGATGCTGGGTTACTACAGAGCCAACATTCCGCTCGGCAGGGTGCCGGATATCGGCCAATTGCCCCTGGTCAAGGCGCCGACTTTGGTCATGTTCGGCGCCCACGATCCCTATGTTCCGACCAACGCCTATGACGGCACCTTCCGTGAAGTCGATAACGTCACGTCGTTTGTAGTCATCCCTGACGCGGGGCATTTCATCCATCACCAAGCCGCCGGTTTGGTAAGCCGCGAGATAGAGGCGTGGGTGTCGCGGCCGCCGTCCAGCTTTCGCTCTTTGGGGTAGGCCTGTCCGGTTGGAAGGTGCGCGCTAGCTATCGCGGGTGCGTCAGTCGTTTGCCCATTCTGTTCAAAGTGGTTGATCTGCGACGTTCCGGAGCCCCGTCCGCCTGATGCCCTTCGCGGGACCGATTGTCACAAAAAATTCTTGCCTTCATGCTCATCTTCGCCCTACTCTCCGCTTGAGAAAACCTTTTCCCAAACGGTTGCTTTGGACATCCGCCCACGGTTCGAATGCTGCAGGCCGTTGTGAGCAAAGGTTTTCTCAACTGGGAGGTCCTGCGCCGAAAAATGGTTTCTGACGCCGAATTAGCGCCTGTCTTTGCCAAGCCGCCGGTCACCCTGCGCGAGGTCGCCGCCGCGGCCGGCGTCAGCGTGGCGACGGCGTCCAAGGCGCTGAACGGGCAGGGCCGCATGACGGCGGAGACGCGCGAGCGCATCCGCGAGACGGCGCGGCTGCTCGGCTTCCGGCCGAATAACCTGGCGCAGAGCCTGTTGCGCAAGCGCTCCTTCACCGTCGGCCTGCTCACCAACGATACCTATGGCCGCTTCTCGCTGCCGCTGATGGCCGGCGTTTCGGATGCGCTGGTCGACAAGGGCGTGTCGGTCTTCCTATGCAATGTCGAGGACGACCAGCGGCTCGCTCAGCTGCATGTCGAGGCCATGCTCGACAAGCGCGTCGACGGCATCGTCGCCACCGGAAAACGCATCGACCGCCACCTGCCGGTCGATCTCTCCAACCTGCGCATTCCGGTCGTCTACGCCTTCACTCAGCCGGATCCCGGCGCGGTCGGGCTCGTTTCCGATGACGCCGGCGGCGCGCGGCTGGCGGTGGAGCAGTTCTTGCGGCTCGGGCGCCGCCGCATCGCCCATGTCAGCGGCCCGGCGAGTTTCGCCGTGGTGCACACGCGGGCAGGGGCCTACCGCGACGTCCTGAGGGAGAACGGCTTGCCCGCAGCCGAGCCGCTGCTCGGCGCCTGGTCGGAAGCCTGGGGCCACGATGCGGTGGCAAAATTGTTCGACAAGGCGGGCAGGGAAGGATGGCCGGACTGCGTCTTCTGCGGCAACGACCAGATCGCCCGCGGCGTCATTGACGCGCTGCGCGAGCGCGGCATCCGCGTGCCCGACGATGTCGGCGTCATCGGCTTCGACAATTGGGAGATCGTGGCCGAGGCGACGCGCCCGCCGCTGACCTCGATCGACATGAACCTGGCAAGCCTCGGCCGCGAGGCCGGGCTTGCCCTGCTTTCGCTCGTCGACGGCCAGCCGGCCGCGCCGGGCATCAGGAAACTGCCGTGCCGGCTGGTGGTGCGTCAGTCGTGCGGCAGTCCGCCGCAATGAAGCAACAAGGCTACGCGCCCGAACAAGCCGGGCGGCGTGGCCAAAACAGGGAGGAGAACCATGAGGAGGAGTAAAATGAAGACCATGTTTGCCAAGCTGGCTTTAGCCGCGGCCGTCATCGGCGGCGGCCTGCAGGCGGCGTCCGCCGAGACCGCCAACATCTGGGTGCGCGCCGACGGCTCGAACTTCATGCCGCGCATCGTCGACGCCTTCAACAAGGCGCACAAGGACCAGATCAAGCTCGACATCATTCCCAACGCCGAGATCATCCCGAAATATGGCGCGGCAGCGGCCGGCGGCACCGCGCCCGACGCGCTCTCGCTCGACCTGATTTACGCGCCGTCCTTCGCCGCCGCCGGCCAGTTGGAGGACATCACCGACTGGGCGAAATCCTTGCCCTATTTCGCCAGCCTGTCGCCGGCGCATGTGAAGACCGGCACCTACAAGGACCGCATCTACGGCCTGCCGTTCTCGGCGGACGCCTCGGTGCTGATCTGGAACAAGAAGCTGTTCAAGCAGGCTGGGCTCGATCCTGAGAAGGGCCCGGCCAACTGGGCCGAGATCGAGGCCGACGCCGAAAAGGTCAACGCGCTCGGCGGCGACATCAAGGGCTTCTACTTCTCCGGCAATTGCGGCGGCTGCAACATCTTCACTTTCACGCCGCTGATCTGGGCCTCGGGCGGCGACATCCTCTCGGAGGACGGCTCGAAGGCGACGCTGGACAGCCCGCAGCTGCGCGGCGCCATCGACCTTTACCGCTCGATGATCAAGAAGGGACTGGTGCCCGAGGGTGCGCAGACCGATACCGGCGCCAACTTCTTCGCCGCCTTTGCCGGCGGCAAGATCGGTCTCTCGCCGTCCGGCGCTTTCGCCATCGGCGCGCTCAACACGCAGTATCCCGATATCGACTACGGCATCACCTTCCTGCCGGGCAAGGATGGCGGCTGGTCGTCCTTCGCCGGCGGCGACAATTTTGTCGTCACCAAGGGCACCAAGAAGATTGCTGTGGTGAAGGAGTTTTTGGACTTCGCCTATTCGCTCGAGGGCCAGACCATCCTCGCCAAATATGGCAGCCTGCCGGTGCGCAACGACATCGCCAAGGACGCGTTGAAGGACCTCGACCCGCGCTACCAGGTGGCTGCCGAGGCGATGGCCAAGGGCAAGACGCCCTATTCGGTGGTGTTCAACGACCTGATCAACTCGGCCAACGGTCCCTGGACGCAGATGATCAACGAGGTGTTCTTCGGCGACGACGTCGACGGCGCCATCAAGAACGCGCAGGACACGATGCAGTCGATCATCGACCAGGCGCCGAACAAGTAGATACCAGGGCCAGCCGGCTGCGAGGATCGCGCAACGCCTCGCCGCCAAGGCTCTGACCGGCCGCCCGCCCCGTCTCCCTGGCCGGGCGGCCGGGGACCGTATCGCTGAATAGACTGGGACTGACGCGTTGAGAAAAGACCCCCTCATCCGGCCGCTACGCGGCCACCTTCTCCCCGGTGGGGAGAAGAGGTTAGCGCCGACGCTGGCGATCTCCTCTCCCCTTGGGGAGAGGTCGGATTGCCCCGGATTGCCCTTCGCAATCCGGTCGGCAATCCGGGTGAGGGGGCGCCGGCGAGCTGGCTCCTCCTTCTCCCCTTGTGGGAGAAGGTGGCCGAGCGAAGCTCGGTCGGATGAGGGGTGTTCCAGCGGAGTGAGGCGTTGGCGTTCCCTGGAACACCCCTCATCCGTCTCGGCGCTACGCGCCGATCCATCCCCGGCCGGGTCCCCGCTTCGCAGCGTCCCGGCGTTCGCCGGCCTTTCATCGTGCCACTGGCACGATGAATTCACCTACGGTGAACCGGCTGCTCACCCCACAAGGGGAGAAGGGGGAGCCAAGCCATGACCGCCATCACAGCCGCCTCCCCACCCGCCCGCTCGCGCACCGGCGTCAACCGCCGGCAATTGGTGGGGCTGCTCTATGTCCTGCCGGCCGTCGCCCTGGTCACCGTCTTCTTCGTCATTCCGCTCGGCATGACCGCCTGGATGTCACTGCACAATTGGCCGCTGATGGGCGAGCATGCCTTCATCGGCCTCGATAACTACTTTGCTATCCTGCGCGACACGCGATTCTGGAACGCGCTGAAATTCACCTTCTACTACACGGTCATGGTCACGATCGCGATCTTCGCCGTCGCCTTTCCGCTGGCGATCTTCATCGAAAAGCCGCGCCCGCTCACCAATTTCTACCGCACCGCCTTCTTCATGCCGGCCGTGGTCGGCTTCGCCTCGGCGAGCCTGCTCTGGTCCTGGCTCTTGAATGTCGATTCCGGCCTGTTCAGCCCGGCCGCTTACGACCTCGGCCTGACCGAAAAGAAGGTCAATCTTCTCGCCACCTTCCAGCCGGCCTTCTGGTCGATCATCGCCATGGTGGTGTGGAAGGTCGCCGGCTTCACAATGGTCATCCTGATGACCGGCCTGCAGTCAATCCCGCAGGACCTACAGGAGGCCGCCGTCATCGATGGCGCCGGCCCGTTCGCCAGGTTCCGGGCCATCACCTTGCCGCTGATGCGCCGCACGCTGGCGCTGGCGCTGATCCTGTCGGTCGCGGGCTCGATCCTTGCCTTCGACCAATTCTACATCATCCTGCGCGGCGGCCCGCGCAACCAGACGCTGACGGCGGTCTACTGGATCTTCAACCAGTCCTTCGTCTCGTTCAAGCTCGGCTACGGCGCGGCGCTCTCCATGGTGCTGCTGGTGATCCTGGTGGCGCTCAGCCTCATCCAGCTCTGGCTGCTGCGCAAACCCGAGGGGCTGGACTGATGGCCGGCGCGATGTCGCAAAAGCGGAAAGTCGGCTTCAGCCTGGCCAGGCATTCCACCGGCATCATCGCCTCGATGTTGTTCCTGGCGCCGATCGTGTGGACGGTGCTGTCGACCTTCAAGCCGGCGCAGGAAGCGCGCCAGCCGCCGCTGCCGCCTTGGCCGACCACCGGCTTCTCGATCGAGAATTATGAGACGCTGAACTCCTTTGGCGACGGGCTCTGGGCCTCGGCGCAGAACAGCATCTATGTCTCGGTGATGACGGTGCTGCTCTCGGTGCTGGTCAGCGTGCTCGCCGGCTACGGCTTCTCGCGCTTCCGCTTTCCCTTCCGGGATTTCTTCTTCGTCCTGATCCTGTCGACGATCATGATCCCGTTCCAGTCGATCCTGACGCCAATCTTCCTTGTGCTGACGAAGCTCGGCCTGCACAACACGCTGACCGGCCTGGTCTGCGTCTATGTCACGCTGCAGCTGCCGTTCTCGATCTTCATGATGCGCAACGCGTTCGACGCCGTGCCGCGCGAGATCGAGGAAGCCGCGCGCATGGACGGCGCCAACAACGTCACCATGCTCGTCAAGGTGATGCTGCCGCTGGTCTGGCCCGGCGTCGTCACCATTGCGCTGTTCGCCTTCCTCGGCGCCTGGAACGAGTTCCTGGCGGCGCTGGTGCTGATGACCGACCAGTCCAAATTCACCCTGCCGGTGATGATGACGGCGCTTCAGTCCGGCCGCTTCGGCGCCATCGACTGGGGCGCCGTGCAGGCCGGCGTCACGGTGATGATGGTGCCCTGCCTGATCCTGTTCCTGGCGCTGCAGCGCTTCTACATCCGCGGCCTCATGGCCGGGGCCGTCAAATGATTTCGAATGGAGTGAAGTTCATGACCGCATCGCGACCCGCCGCGCAGACCGGCACCTCCGCCAGGCCGAAGCTCGCCTTTCGCCCGCTGCCCGTGCCGCAGGTCGATGTCCGCGGCTTCTGGGGCGACCGTGTCGACGCGGTCGCCGCCAAGACCGCCGGCATCCTCTACGACCGTTGCGTCGAGGCGCGCATGCTGGAGCAGATCGATCCGGACGTGCCGTCGCCGGGCGTGGTCATCCCCTTCCACGTCAGCGACGGCTTCACCGCGCGCACCGTGACGACGCAGATGTTCTGGGATTCCGATTGGGGCAAGACCATCGAAACCGCGGCCTATTCGCTCTACCGCCGCCGCAATCCCGATCTGGAAAAGAAGATCGACACCGTCATCGGCATGTACGAAAAACTGCAGCAGGAGGACGGCTACCTCTCCAGCTGGTACCAGCGCATTCAGCCCGGTCTGCGCTGGACCAATCTGCGCGACTGCCACGAGCTCTATTGCGCCGGCCATCTGATCGAGGGCGCGGTCGCCTACTACCAAGCGACCGGTAAGCGCAAGCTGCTCGACATCATGAGCCGCTATGCCGACCACATCGCCGACACTTTCGGTCCCGAGCCCGGCAAGCGGAAGGGCTATTGCGGCCATGAGGAGATCGAGCTGGCGCTGGTGAGGCTCGCGCGTGCGACCGGCAACGACAAATATATGAAGCTGGCTAAGTATTTCATCGACCAGCGCGGCCAGCAGCCGCATTATTTCGACGAGGAGGCGCTGGCGCGCGGCGCCGACCCCAAGGATTTCCACTTCAAGACCTATGAATACAACCAGTCGCACAAGCCGGTGCGCGAGCAGGACAAGGTCGTCGGCCATGCGGTGAGAGCCATGTATCTCTATTCCGGCATGGCCGATATCGCGACGGAGTATGGCGACGACACGCTCAAGCTGGCGCTCGAGCGGCTCTGGGACGATCTCACCACCAAAAGCCTCTACGTCACCGGCGGCCTTGGCCCATCGGCCGACAATGAAGGCTTCACCAACGACTACGACCTGCCCAACGAGACCGCCTATGCCGAGACCTGCGCCTCGGTCGGCCTGGTGTTCTGGGCAAGCCGCATGCTGGGCATGGGCCCGAACGCCCGGTACGCCGACATGATGGAGCGCGCTTTATACAACGGCTCGATCTCGGGCCTATCGCTCGACGGCTCGCTGTTCTTCTACGAGAACCCGCTGGAGAGCCGCGGCGGCCATCACCGCTGGAAATGGCACCGCTGCCCGTGCTGCCCGCCCAATATCGGCCGCATGGTGGCCTCCATCGGCAGCTATTTCTACGGCCTCGCCGAGGATGCGCTGGCGGTGCACCTCTATGGCGATTCGACTGCGCGCTTCGAGATCGCCGGCCGGCAGGTGACGCTCGTCCAGACCAGCAGCTATCCCTGGGACGGCGCGATTGCGATCGAGATCGGGCCGGAGGCGCCCGTAGAGTTCACGCTTCACTTGCGCATACCCGCCTGGTGCCGCAAGGCGGCTTTGCGTGTCAACGGCAAGCTCGTCGATCTGGAAGCGGCGACGGTCGACGGCTATGCCGCGATCCGCCGCGAATGGCGCCAGGGCGACAAGGTTGAGCTCGACCTCGAAATGTCGATGGCCCGTCTCTTCGCCAACCCGCAGGTGCGCCAGGACATCGGCCGCGTGGCGCTCGCGCGCGGCCCGCTGATCTACTGCGTCGAGGAGACCGACAATGGCGGCGGGCTGCATCGCATCGCCCTGCCGCGCGAGGCAAGGCTCGAGGCGCACAAAGAGCCGAACCTGCTCGGCGGCGTCGTCACCCTTTCGGCCATCGGCAACAGGGCCGATGCGGAAAACTGGGGCGCCGATCTCTACCGCCCCGAACCTCCGGCGACGCGGGAATCGAAACTCAAGGCCGTTCCCTATTTCGCTTGGGACAATCGCGATCCCGGCGAGATGCTGGTCTGGCTGCGGGAAGGGTGAGGGCGGCCTGTCTCAAAGATGCACGAAGGCCGTCAGCGGGAGGTGGTCGGAAGCAACGCGCGACAGCGGCGTGTCATGCGCCTCGACGCCTGAAACCAGATCGTGCCGGTTGCCCATGATGCGGTCGAGCGCCAGCACTGGCAGGCCGGATGGGAAAGTTGGCACCGCCGGCGTCGGGCCGAAGGTCGTGTGCAGCGTGTTCAGCGCCGAGCGGTTGCCGAGCCGCCATTCGTTGAGGTCGCCCAGAAGCAGCGTCGGCCTTTCGTCGGCGCTGCTCATGATGTCGAGCACGACCCGGGCCTGTTCCGAACGCGAGCGACGCAGCAAGCCGAGATGGGCGGCAATGACGCGCAGCGATCGTTTCTCGTCGAGATCGATCTCGGCGACCAGCGCGCCGCGCGGCTCCAGCCCCGGCAGCTTGATCTGGTGGACGTCGCGCACGGTGCCGCGCTTGAACAACAGCACATTGCCGCGCCAGCCATGCCCCTTGCCGTTGCCCCTGACCGGCACCGGCACCAGCCCCGTCTCCAGCTCCAGGCGGGCAAGGTCGAGCAGCCCGGCGCGGTCCCCGAAGCGGTTGTCGGCCTCCTGCAGCGCGATCACGTCGGGGCTGATTTCGCGGATGACGCGCGCCGTCCTTTCAGGGTCGAATTTGCGGTCGGTGCCGATGCATTTGTGGACGTTGTAGGAGGCAACGACGATTTCCGTGTCGTTGACGCGCTTGCGCGGCGTCGCCTTCGCCTTGCGCGCGCTTCTGCTGCGGATCGAGAGCAGCACGGTCTCGGGTAGGCTGCGTCCTTTGATGTCGTCTATCTCCATGATCCCGATGCTCGATTTCCTGCTCTAAAGATAGGGCGATCCCAGCCACAGCAAACGGTCGAAGACGCGGATCGCGAACGGCCTTGCCTTCAGCGTCTGCAGCGTCACCGGCTGAGCGGTCGAGATGGCGGCCGCGATGCGGGCGTCGATCTCAGCGGCGAAGTTTATATCCAGGACTTCCAGGTCGATCTCGAAATTCAGCCTCAGCGAGCGGGCGTCCAGATTGGAAGAGCCGACATAGGCCCACACGCCGTCGATTGCCATCAGCTTCGAATGGTCGAACGAGCCTTCATGGCGCCAGACGCGGCAATAGTGCTTCAAAACCTGGTCGAACTGCGCCGTCATCGCATGGTCGACGAGGAAAAGATTGTTCACCGCCGGCACGACGATGTCGATTTCGACGCCGCGCCGGCCGGCGGTGGTCAATGCGCTGATGAACTCCCGGTCCGGCAGGAAATAGGGCGACATGATGCGGATCGACTTGCGGGCGACCGAGAACGCGCCCATCAGCAGCTTCAGGTTGGTTTCGTTGGCCGCGTCCGGCCCGGTCGCCACCGCGCGCACCAGCATCGGCTGCCCTGGCGGCGGCACCATGCGCTCGACCTGCCAGGGTCCGTCCTTCAGGGCCTCGTTGCCGGCGAAGCGCCAATCCTCGGCGGCAACCGAGAACAGATCGGCCACCACCGGCCCGGTGACCTCGAAATGGGTGTCGCGCGAACTGTCGGAACCGGCGAATTCGGCCGAGAAACCCTTGCGGATGTTCATGCCTCCCGTGAACGCCACCGTGCCGTCGACGATCAGGATCTTCCTGTGGGTCCTGAGATTGGCATAGGGAAGTCTCAGGCCCATGACGATGTTGCCGTTGAAGAGATCAACGGTGACGTCGGCTTCCCTGAGCTGTTTCAGGATGCTAGGCACCGAGTAGCGCACGCCGACGGCGTCGATCAGCACGCGCACGGTGACGCCGCGCTTGACGGCATTGCCGAGCGACTGGACGAAAAGCGCCCCGACCGCGTCGTTGTCGAAGATATAGGTTTCCAGAAGCACGCTCCGTTGCGCCGCGTCGATCGCACGGCACATCGCCATATAGGCCTCGTCGCCGGTCTTGAGCACGGCGATGGTGTTTCCCGAGGTGAGCGGGCGCCGCGTGACCCTGTCGCCAAGCGTCTTCAGCCCGGTGAAACGCTGGCCGAATTCGGCGTTGATCAAGGCTTCCAGCGCGACGTCCCGGTCATGCCTGGCGGCGGCGGCCTCGGACGAGACCGGCCGCATGGCGCTGATCGTCGCACGGCGGATGCGGTTGATCCCGGCAATGGCGTAGATGATCGCGCCGAGGAAAGGCGACAAGAGCATCACGCCGACCCAGCCGGTGGCAGCGCGCACGTCTTCCTTCGTCATGATGGCATGCACGATGCCCACCGCCGCCATCGCCAGCGACAGGATCAGGATAAGCGTCGACCAGTGACTCGCAATCGCCTCGAACATTGGCCCGACTATTGTGCGAGCCGGCGCGGAAGGCAATGCGGACGGATCATTCCCGCGCTCATTCGGAGGTCTGAAATCGGGCGGCAAGAACCGCCGTCATCCGTTCGGCCAATTCCGCGACCGGCCTCGTCGTTCCCAGGCGTAGAGGGAGACACCATAGAGGGCGCGGCGCCAAACCGCGTATAGGGTCTCACTGGACGTAGGGTTTGACCCAACCGTCCAACTCCGGCTTTGCCGTTTGTGGATATGCTGTCAGCCATCGGTCGAGATGGTCACAGCCCTCCAGGCTTCGATCTCTTGCTGGAGGCGCTCGATACGCTCGGACACGAGCTTGAGAGCGTCGCTGCCAAGCAGGAGCTGCGGCGGCGGAGCTTCGGATTCCACCAGAGCCAATACGGCCGTCGCGAGCTTGTCCGGGTCGCCAAGCTGCTTGCCGCTTTTCGCCTGCCGGGCTTCCCGGATCGGATCGAACAGCGCATCGTAATCCGCGATGGACCTTTCGGTTCGAACCATGGAGCGCCCGGCCCAGGCCGTCCGGAAGGAGCCGGGGCATATCGCCGTAACGCGTACGCCGAACGGGGCCATTTCCGAACGCATCACTTCCGATATGCCCTGGAGCGCGAACTTGCTGCCGCAATAGTAAGCAATGCCCGGCATCGTGATCATGCCGCCCATCGAGGTGACATTGACGATGAAGCCACGGCATCGCTCGCGGAACCTCGGAAGAAATGCCTTGGCGACCGCCACGGCGCCGAAGACGTTCACGTCGAACTGACGCCGCATCTCTTCGAGCGGCGACTCTTCAAGCACGCCTTCGTGGCCATAGCCGGCATTGTTGATCAGGACATCGACGGGCCCGTGCTCTTCTTCTGCCTGCGCGACGACGTCCGGCACGCGGTCGAACTCCGTGACATCGCACATGACCGTCCGGATCGCGGGGAGGGATCTGCCGAGTGCCGCGCGTGACGTCTCGGACCGTACGGTGCCAATGACCGTATGGCCTGCTTGGATGGCGGCGGAAGCGATGGCGAGGCCAAAGCCGGAATTGGCGCCGGTGATGAAAAAGGTCTTTTTCGCCATGGTCTGCGGTCCTTTGTTGATGGAGTGCGCCTTGGCAAATAGTATGGGGCGATGGGTGTCTTCGATTGCGATTTCTATGAATGGCTTGCCAAATCCTATTGGAACCGACGCCGGACGAAGACGGGAACTGGTCAATCTGGCCGGAGCTCTCGCCGAACGCATTGGATACAACGCGACCGCGCTTGAGAGCGTGCGGGTGCTCCGGACGGAGGCCGTGTTCCATGACGTCCCAGTGCTCTATGAACCGGGCGCGGTGTTCGTCCTGCAGGGGAGCAAGCGAGGCATCCTCGAACGGGAGGTCTATCTCTACGATGAAGACCATTATCTGGCGGTGTCGGTCCCTGTTCCGTTTCGAATGGAGTCGACGGCCAGCCCCGATCGTCCTCTGCTTGCGGTCTATGTCGAGTTCGACATGCGGATGGCGGCCGACATTGCCGCGCAGCTGGAGATGCATTCGGCTGTGAGAAGCGACCGGCCGCGAAGTCTCGTATCGAGCAGAATGGGCTCCGATGTCGAGGATGTCCTGCTGCGCCTGCTGACGGCGCTTCGCAATCCTGCCGAGACCGCTATTCTTGGATCAAGCCTTCTGCGCGAGCTGCATTACCGTGTCCTGATTGGCCCGCAAGGCGGCGCAATGATCGCGGCCTTGCGGCAAAGAGGCAGATCGGGAAGGATCGTGCGGAGCCTCGCATGGCTGCGGGAAAACTACAGCGCTGAAATCTCGGTCGCCGATCTCGCGGGAGAAGCAGGCATGAGCGTGCCTTCTTACCACGTTCACTTCAAGGAAATGACCGGAAGCAGCCCGATGCAGTACGTGAAAGCCATGCGGCTGCACGAGGCAAGACTGATGATCGCACGCAAGGGAACGATCGCTCAGGTCGCGGCTTCGGTCGGATATGCGAGCGCGGCTCAGTTCAGCCGCGACTTCAAGCGGCATTTTGGACGCACGGCTTCTGAGGAGATGAGCTGGGTCCGTCGCCATCTGGGCGAGCTCGCCTCGGAAGAGTAGTCCGCTATTGCCGCTCAGCGGGTCACGCGTCGGCACAGTGTCGCGGCGAGCTAGAGCCGATCGGCAGGGCCGCCGGCCTACGGCTTCCTGAAGAAGCCCGACAGAACGTTCGGACCCGCTTCGCCGGGCCGCAGTCTGATCCCGTCCTCGAAGCAATTCAGCGTCACGCATTCGAAGCCGCTATGCGCCAGGAGCGCTACCAGCGAGTCACGGTCGAAATGGTGCAGATGCTCGTTGGGCAGGCGCATGCGCCACGTCCGGAACCACGCGTCGCCGTCGGCGCCGAGCTCGCGCCAACGGCAATAAGGAACGGCGACAGCCAGGTGGCGGGTCCGAAGGCTGGAAAGGAAACTGAGGTCCGGGATGTGCTCCAGCACGTCGAACATGGCGACGAGGTCCCAGGTGCCGGCGAGCGCCTCATCCCAATCGACAAAGCGGACACCCTTGGGCAGGGGAAATTCGGCGATATCGCAGCCGGCGCAGTCGGCGACTCCGGTTATTTTCGCCGCTTCGATGAACGTGCCCGTGCCGTATCCGATTTCCAGTACCGAGCGAGGAATCTCGCCGGTGATGCCGAGTACCCAGCCAAGCCGCTGATAGCCGAGCTTGATGGTCCGATCGCTCAGGTCCTCATAATAGGATATGTATTTCTTGTCGTATTTGATCGGTGTGAAGTCGATCTGGTGGATCACGCCGAACCTGTCCACCTCGTAATTGTCCAACATTTGCCCGAGCGGCCTCCGGTGCCGAATCCCTTACATGGTCAATAACAAGCAGCCACGGTCCTAAGCGCTTCGGCGCGGGAAGGTGCGGGCAAATTCCCGATCCGCCGAACGGAAGCATAGAATCTTGGATAATCGCCGGAGCATAGGCTGAACAAGCGGAGAAACGTCGGAACCTCTTCGCCGTAGACAGCAGTCGCCGCGAGCTTCGCGTTGTTGATGGGGCTGTCGAACCAGGCGTCGTATCCACGGTATCCCGCCCATCGCCTATCGCGCATTTGCCGATAGCGCACCCGCAGCCTGTCGATCGTGGCTGCCTTGGCCGCGGCCATCTGTTCCGGACTGCGCGGGCTCCCGTAGACCTGCCTCAGTTCGTCCCGGGTTTTCGATATCAGTTCGAGAAAATCTGCCTTGCGCTTGCGGTCAATTTCGTAGCTGCGCAATCCGGGGCGGTTGCCGGTGGCGCGGAGCCATTTCCTCGTACCGGTGGTTTCGACGGAAACCGCGAAAGCCTCGTTGAACGCGGAGTCGCCGTTCACATAGACTTTCTGATGCGCCAGCTCGTGGAAGATAAGACTTGCGAGATAGGTGTCGTTCTGACGCAGCATGGTGCTGAGCAGCGGATCGCTGAACCAGCCCAGCGTGGAATAGGCTGTTATGCCCGTCACATAGACGTCCAGCCCCTGCCGCTGCAGCTCAGCGGCATTGTCGAGCGCGTCTTTGCGCGAAAAATAACCCTTGTAGGGAACGCAGCCGAACACCGGAAAGCACCATGTTATCGGCGCGAGCGAGAATTGCGGCGCGGCGAAGACCGCCAACGTCACATCGTTCCGACCGACGTCGACATAACTGCGGTAGCTATTGTTATCGGGCAGCGCCAGTTCGTCCGTGGCAAAGCGGCGTATGGCGCTGGCCGACGTCAACTTGGCGCGCAATGGTTCCGGCGTCGAAGGATCACGGATCAGTTTTCCGACATTCTTGCGCGCCGCCATGATCTCAACATGGCCCTCCAATGACTGCGCATAATAGGAAATGCTCGTGCATCCGGTCACGCCGGACGCCAGGATCGCCGCGGCAAGCAATCGAAAAACGCGCTTCACAGCCTGCCCACCGCCTGCTCGTCTCCCATGGAGCAAATGTCTCCATTTGCTCCATGTCTCAAACAGGCGCGCCTATTTTCGTCAAGACCCGGAGGGGGCGGCGGCCTGACTTTCGATTTGGCAGGATCGGCACCCGCCTATTCGTCATGCGGCGCTCAACGAAGATATCGCCGCCCATTAATTGGAACCGAAATACGGTTCGCGCGTTGTGGCCCTCGCGGGAGTGTGTCCGCGAGGGGAATCTTTCATTCGCGATAAAGTCTTCATCGTTATCAGCCAGGGCTGTGAGGGGGCGCTGTGACTACGTTGAAATCCAAGCCGCAGTTGGACCGCCGCCAGATTTTGAATGCCCTCAAGGCCTTCCGGCGGGGCGACTTCTCTGTACGCATCGACAATGTCTATGAAGGGCTCGATTCCGATATCGCAGACACCTTCAACCAGATCGTGGAGATCAACGATCAGGTCACGCGCGAGTTCGAGCGGCTGAGCAGGATGGTCGGCAAGGATGGGCGGATCGGTGAGCGCGGCCATGTACGCAATGCCACAGGCAGCTGGGAAAAAAGCGTCCGCTCCGTCAACGATCTGATCGAGGACATGGTCCAACCGACCACGGAGGTGGCTCGCGTCATTGGTGCGGTTGCCAAGGGCGATCTGTCGCAAACCATGATGGTGGAGATCGACGGTCGGCCTCTGCGAGGCGAGTTTCTCCGTATCGGCAAGGTCGTCAACACGATGGTCGGGCAGTTGGGATCCTTCGCTTCGGAGGTTACGCGCGTTGCCCGCGAGGTGGGTACCGAAGGCAAGCTGGGCGGCCAGGCACGGGTGAAGGGCGTGGCCGGCACCTGGAAAGACCTGACCGACAACGTCAATGCCATGGCGACCAATCTCACAGGGCAGGTCCGCAATATCGCCGAGGTCACCACGGCTGTCGCCTCGGGCGACTTGTCGAAGAAAATCACCGTCGACGTGAAGGGCGAGATCCTGGAGCTCAAGAACACCATCAACACCATGGTGGACCAGCTCAATTCATTCGCCTCGGAAGTGACGCGCGTGGCGCGCGAGGTCGGCACCGAAGGCAAGCTCGGCGGCCAGGCGCGCGTGGAGGGTGTCGGTGGCACCTGGAAGGACCTTACCGACAACGTCAATTCGATGGCCGAAAATCTGACCGGACAGGTTCGCAACATTGCCGAGGTGACGACGGCCGTCGCTCTCGGCGACCTGTCGAAGAAGATCGCCGTCGATGTGAAGGGTGAAATTCTCGAACTGAAGAACACCATCAACACGATGGTGGACCAGCTCAACTCGTTTGCTTCGGAAGTGACGCGCGTGGCGCGCGAAGTCGGTTCCGAGGGCAAGCTGGGCGGCCAGGCCCAGGTACGTGGCGTCGCCGGCACGTGGAAGGATCTGACGGACAATGTGAACTCGATGGCCGAAAATCTGACCGGGCAGGTTCGCAACATCGCCGAAGTGACGACGGCGGTCGCGTCTGGTGATTTGTCGAAGAAGATCACCGTGGCCGTCCAGGGCGAGATCCTGGAGCTCAAGGACACCATCAACACCATGGTGGATCAGCTCAATTCTTTTGCATCGGAGGTGACGCGCGTTGCCCGCGAAGTTGGCACCGAAGGCAAGCTTGGCGGCCAAGCCGACGTGAAAGGCGTCGGCGGTACCTGGAAGGACCTGACCGACAGCGTCAACCTGATGGCTGCCAATCTTACAGGCCAGGTGCGCAATATCGCCGAAGTGACCACGGCCGTCGCGCGCGGCGACCTGTCGAAGAAGATCACCGTCGACGTCAAGGGCGAAATTCTGGAATTGAAAGACACCGTCAACACGATGGTGGATCAGCTCAACTCATTCGCCTCGGAAGTGACGCGCGTGGCGCGCGAAGTCGGCTCGGAAGGCAAGCTTGGCGGACAGGCCCACGTCGAAGGCGTCGGCGGCACCTGGAAGGATTTGACCGACAATGTGAATGCAATGGCCGGCAATCTGACGGTCCAACTGCGTGACGTCTCCAAGGTCGCGACCGCGATCGCCACCGGCGACCTGACTCAGAAGATCACGGTCGATGCGCTGGGCGAGATCCTGCAGATCAAGGACGTCATCAACACGATGGTCGACCAGCTCAACTCGTTTGCGTCGGAAGTGACGCGTGTTGCGCGCGAGGTCGGCTCGGATGGCAAGCTGGGCGGGCAAGCGCAGGTTCGCGGCGTAGCCGGCACCTGGAAGGATCTGACCGACAATGTGAATGCCATGGCCGCGAATTTGACCGGTCAGGTGCGCAACATCGCCGAGGTGACCACCGCCGTCGCCCTTGGTGATCTTTCCAAGAAGATCACGGTCGACGTCAAAGGCGAAATCCTGGAGCTGAAGTCGACGATCAACACCATGGTCGACCAGTTGAACTCATTCGCCGGAGAGGTGACCCGCGTCGCCCGAGAGGTCGGCACCGAGGGCAAATTGGGCGGCCAGGCCCAGGTCCGCGGCGTCGCCGGCACATGGAAAGACCTTACCGATAACGTGAATTCCATGGCCGAAAACCTCACCGGCCAGGTGCGTAACATCGCTGAAGTGACCACGGCCGTCGCGCGCGGCGATCTGTCGAAAAAGATTACCGTGGACGTCAAGGGCGAGATTTTGGAGCTGAAGTCGACGATCAACACCATGGTCGATCAGCTGAACTCTTTCGCCGGGGAGGTGACGCGCGTGGCGCGCGAGGTCGGCACCGAGGGCAAGCTCGGCGGCCAGGCTCGCGTCGAGGGCGTTGCCGGCACCTGGAAGGACCTTACCGACAACGTCAACCTGATGGCCACTAACCTCACGAACCAGGTGCGCGGCATCGCGGATGTCGTGACCGCGGTGGCGCAGGGAAATCTGCGCCGCAAGCTCACTGTCGATGCCAAGGGCGAGATCGCCTCGCTGGCCGATACCATAAACGGCATGATCGAGACGCTCGCTACCTTTGCCGACCAGGTGACCAACGTCGCGCGTGAGGTCGGCATCGAAGGCAAGCTTGGCGGCCAGGCCCGCGTGCCGGGCGCGGCCGGCCTCTGGCGCGACCTGACGGACAATGTCAATCAGCTCGCAGCCAATCTCACGACCCAGGTGCGTGCCATCGCTGAAGTGTCGACCGCCGTGACCAAGGGTGATCTGACGCGCTCGATCAGCGTCCAGGCGTCAGGCGAGGTGGCGGCGCTTAAGGACAACATCAACGAGATGATCCGCAACCTCAAGGATCAGACGCTCAAGAATGCCGAACAGGACTGGCTGAAGACCAATCTGGCGCGGTTCTCGCGCATGCTGCAGGGCGAGCGCGATCTGGCGACGGTGTCGCGTCTGATCATGTCGGAGCTGGCGCCATTGGTGAATGCGCAATACGGCGTGTTCTACGTAACCAATCGGGAAGAAGACGAGTCCTATCTCGAGCTTGCGGCGTCCTATGGCGCCGAGAGCAAGGCCTCGATGAAACAGCGGCTTGACCTGCGCGAGGGGCTTATCGGCCAAAGCGCCGCCGACAAGCGTGCGATCGTCCTCGACAATGTGCCGCCGGAATTCCTGCGCATCACAACCGGCCTCGGCAACGCCGCGCCGGCCAATGTCATCATCCTGCCCGCGCTCTTCGAAGACGAGGTCAAGGCGGTGATCGAGCTCGCCTCCTTCAGCGAATTTCGCGACACGCACCAGTCGTTCCTCAATCAGCTGATGGAATCGGTCGGCATCGTGCTCAACACGATCGCGGCGACGATGCGCACCGAAGGTCTGCTCAAACAGTCGCAGCTTCTGACCTCCGAATTGCAGGCGCGCCAGACGGAATTGACCAAGAAGCAGGAGGAACTGCACGCCACCAACGAAGAGCTCCAGGAAAAGGCCCAGCTGCTCGAAAACGAAAAGAAGCAGGTGGAAAACAAGAATCTGGAAATCGAAATGGCTCGGCGGGCGCTCGAGGAGAAAGCCGAACAGCTCGCGCTGACCTCCAAGTACAAATCCGAATTTCTGGCCAATATGAGCCACGAGCTGCGCACGCCGCTGAACTCGCTGCTCATCCTCTCGAATCTGCTGGCCAGCAATCAGCAGGGCAATCTCAACGACAAGCAAGTCGAATTTGCCCGGACCATCAATTCGGCAGGGACAGACCTGCTCAGCCTCATCAACGACATTCTCGATCTGTCGAAGATCGAGTCCGGTACTGTTTCCGTCGAGATCAATGATATGCCGCTGGCGCATCTTCGCCAGCACATGGAACGCACATTCCGTCAGTTGGCGGCCGACAAGGGACTGGGCTTCACCATAGAACTTGACCCGGGCCTTCCGGAGACGGTGCGCACCGACGAAAAGCGGCTGCAGCAAATCGTGCTCAACCTGTTGTCGAACGCATTCAAATTCACGTCGATGGGCGAGGTCAGCCTCACCTTCAGGCCCGAGAGGACCGGGCGGCGCAACGGTGTCCATGCGCCCAAGGCAGTGGCCATCGCGGTCACGGATACCGGCATCGGCATTCCCGAGGACAAGCAGAAGCTGATTTTCGAGGCTTTCCAACAAGCCGACGGCACCACCAGCCGAAAATACGGCGGTACCGGGCTCGGCCTGTCCATCAGCCGTGAGATCGCGCGGCTGCTGGGAGGCGAACTGAGGGTTGAGAGCACGCCCGGCAAGGGTTCGACATTCACGCTCGTGATCCCCATCGAAGGTCCGCGGGCGGTTCCGCAACCCGTGATCATCGAACAGGACGTGATGGTTCCCACGGGCGGTGTTTCGGTTCCCGAACTGATCGACGACCGGGATGCGCTCTCTCCCGAAGACCGGGTCGTGCTGATCGTCGAGGACGATCCCACCTTTGCGGGATTGCTATTGGGCATGGCGCGCTCGGCAGGTCTCAAGGGCGTCTTGTCCACCGCGGGATCCGGGACGGTGGCGCTGGCGAGGAAGCTGGTTCCGGACGCAATCACTCTGGATCTCGGCCTTTCGGATATAGATGGCTGGGTGCTGTTCGATCTTCTGCGGCACGACCCCAAGACCGCAGGCATCCCGATACATGTCATCTCGGGCGCGGAAGATACGGCTGGCCTGTTGCGCAATGGCGCCGCCAGCGTCTCAACAAAGCCGGCATCGTCGGACGACCTCATGAAGGTGTTCGAGGACATTCATTCGAGCAAGTTGCGCCTGCAGCGCAATGTCCTGATCGTGGATGCCGATCCCGAGCGGCGGCTTGCCTTGGTCGAAGCGATCCGCGATGGCGTCACTTCCGTCACGCCTGTCGGTCGGATCGCCGCAAATGGCCGCGGAATAGACTTCGACACCTATGACGCGATCGTGCTGGGCTTCGGGAGATCGGGCAAGGACAACGCCAAGATGATCGAGGAGATCGCGGCCTCGCTCGAGAGCCTGTCATCCAAGCTTGTGTTCTTCGCACCCTATCCGGAGGCACTGGAGCAACTGATCGGGCTGAGACCGGAGTTGGCGGATCTTGCCCGTGCCGAGAATTTTGGCCAGTTGGCGCTGCTGATGTCGGCAACCCTGCCGCGGGATAGTCGTACCAACGGGGCCGGGGTCTCCGAACGATCGGATAAGTCCGATCTTGCCGGCGCCAAAGTTCTCATCGTCGACGACGACATTCGCAACATCTATTCGCTGACCAGCGTGCTCGAAACGTATGGCATCCAGGTTTTGCATGCCGAGCGGGGTCGCGACGGCATCGCGCTGCTCGAGCAAAATCCAGACATGGACGTTGCGCTCATCGACATCATGATGCCTGAGATGGACGGTTATGAAACCATGCGGCAGATACGCGGCATGCCGCCAATCGCGCACGTTCCCCTGATCTCGGTGACTGCCAAGGCCATGAAGGGCGACCGGCAAAAGTGCCTTGATGCGGGTGCTTCAGATTACATAGCCAAGCCCGTGGATCTTGACCTTCTGCTCGCGCTGCTCCGGGTCTGGATCGGGCGGTCGAGACAACACGCGCAGCCTTCAGAAAAGCTCCTGGCGGTCATGTGACGGTTCGTCGATGCAAAGAATTCTGAAGACCGAACCCGAGCACCAGCCAGGCTTGCCGGAGGTCACAGAAGGCGCCCGGATCCTCGCCGTTGACGATGACGATCGCAATCTCATGGCGATCAGCGAAGTCTTGGCCGGTGTGGGCGAAGTCGTCTGTGCGCACACTGGCGAGGAGGCGCTGCGGTTTCTTCTGAAAGAAGACTTCGCCGTCATTCTGCTGGATGTGCTGATGCCGGGGCTGGACGGATACGAGACTGCCTCATTGATCCGCCAACGAGAGCAGTCGAGACGCACCCCCATCATCTTCCTGACCGCGATCAACAAGGAAGAAGCGCACATGCTGCGCGGCTATGGCGCCGGTGCGGTCGACTTCGTCTTCAAGCCCTTCGATTCGGTCATGCTGCGCTCGAAGGTGGCCGTGTTCGTCGAGTTGCACGAGAAGACCCTCGAAATCCAGCGCAAGGCGATTGTGGAGCAGAAACTGCTGGAGCGGGCCCTGGAGTCGCAAAAGTCGAGGCTCGAGGCGGAACGAGCCTTGCGCGCCGCCGAGCAGCGCCAGGAGGCCATCCTGCAATCGGTGCCGGTATGTTTTCATGCGCGGTCGCTCGAACCGCCTTTTGACGCCCGCTTCGTCACCAGCGGGATCGAGCGGTTGACCGGATTTTCTCCCGAGCGGCTAACATCGGAACCCGGCTTTGGTCTTAGCCGTGTGCATCCGGACGACTTGCCCGATGTCGAGGCCGCGCTGCTTGGCGCCAAAGTGGCCGGCTCCTATAGCTGCGAATTCCGATGGCAGTGCGCGGATGGCAAATACCGAAGCTTCCTGGACCAGGGCGTAATCTTGCATAATCCCGTGGAAAATACGGACGAAATTGTTGGCACGCTGCTCGACATCACCGAGCGGCGCGAGCTTGAAGACAGGCTGCTCAAGGCGCAGCGTCTTGACGCCATCGGCAAGCTTACCGGCGGACTTGCCCATGATTTCAACAACCTGCTTGCGGCAATCCTCAGCGGGCTCGGGCTGCTCGAGCGCAGCACCGCGCTCGACGAGCAGGGAAAAAAAGTGCTTGACCTTACAAGGCGTTCGGCCAAACAAGGCGCCGACCTGGTCAATCGCATGCTCGCCTTTTCCCGGCGTCAGCATCTGAAGCCCGAACCATTGCAACTGGCAACGCTGGTAGAGCCGCTGTACGGGCTCGTCGGGCCGGTGCTAGGAGGCCTGGTTCGTTTCGAATGGCAAATCGACAATTCGGTTTGGCCGGTGCTGGTGGACGCAGGCCAGCTCGAGCTCGCCCTCATGAACCTAGTTTTCAACGCGCGCGACGCGATGCCCACAGGTGGCTCGATCACGATACGCGCTGAAAATCGCACGACCGACGGTCGCTCCGACGAACTGGGGGCGGGCGACTATGTCGTCATCTCGGTCATCGATACCGGCTCGGGCATTCCGGCCGATCTCGTGGCGAAGGTCATTGAGCCCTTCTTCACGACGAAAGCCGTCGGCAAGGGCACCGGCCTTGGCCTGAGTACCGTCTACGGGTTTGCGAAGCAGTCGGGCGGCACGCTTCGGATCGAGAGCGTTGTCGGGCGAGGCACGGCGATGCACCTGTGGTTGCCGCGATCATTGAAGCAACCGGTCCGATCGGTCGAGCAGGGCCAGGTCAGCCAACCTCGCATGAACGGCAACGGCGCCCAGCCGTCTATCCTGTTGGTCGACGACAGCGATGCCTTGCGCGAGTTGACCGCGGCGTCGTTGAGGCAAAGCGGCTTCGATGTGACATGCGCAGCCGGCGGCGCCGAGGCGCTGGCCAGGATCGAGAAGGCGCCGCAGGATTTCGACGTGATCGTCACCGATTTTGCCATGCCGCTCGTTTCAGGTCTGGACGTGATCCGATTTGCGCGCAACCTGAAGGCGGATTGGCCAGCGGTCATCATTACCGGTTACGCCGACACCAAGGCAATCGGCGACCTGCCGGCGGATGTTCCTTTGCTCGCGAAACCCTACAAAGACCAGGAGCTGGTCAACTCTATCCTACTGGCGAAACAGACGTTTGGCCGGAGCTGAGATGGAGACCCGCGATATCGTCGATTTCACCCCCGCCTCGCCACCAGCCGCAGCCATGGCGCAAGATGAAAGGCCGCCATCAACAGATACATCGGTGCCATGCCGCTGAGCACCGAGGCGCCCGGCATGCACATCATGTCGTGGCCGTCATAGGCAACTGTCAGCAGGGCCATCGCTGCGAAGGTCGGCGCCGCGGCGAGGCAAAGCCAGTCGGCGAGGCGGAAGCCGCTCAGGCGAGGGGCGGGATTGTCGATGCTCATGGTGTCCACCTTCTGAAGCGGTCAGGTTTGCAAGCGCCGGAGAGAGGGAAGGGCTTGGCGAGATCGGCTCCGGCGGCGCGGGTCGCGCCACCGGAGTCGCTTCACGCTCAGGCGTTCTTGTTGCGGAACGCCGCTTCGCCGACATCCGATACCTCGACCCACCTCTGGTCGGGCGCGGCGCCTTCCTCGTAATTGTCGTGCCAATTCCACCATTTGTAGGTCTGGGTCTGCGGATAGCCCTCGGGCGAATCCTCCCACACCTCCTGGCGGCCGAGCGGCGTGACGTCGAGATAGCTCCAGACGGTGCCAAAGGCTTCGTCGCCGCGGTTGTTGACGAAATAGGTGCGGAAGATGCGCTTGCCGTCATGGATGAAGACGTTGTGGCCGTGCCATTCGTCGACGCCGAAATCCTTATCCCAGCTGTCGGTGATGGTGTACCAGGGCATCTTCCAGTCCATCCGCTGCTTCAGCCGCTGGATGTCGGCCTGCGGCGCACGCGAGGCATAGGCAAGCGTGGTGTCGCGGGCATTGAGATGGGCGAGGTTGCCGACCTGGTCGGCGCCGAGCGAGCAGCCGCGGCAGGCGTGTTCGGGCCAGCCATAGACGCCCGGCTCGAAAAAGGCGCGGTAGACGACGAGCTGGCGGCGGCCTTCGAAGAGGTCGAGCAGGCTCGCCTTGCCGTTCGGGCCTTCGAACACATAGTCCTTCTTGACTTCCATCCACGGCATGCGGCGGCGTTCGGCGGCCAAAGCGTCGCGGGCGCGGGTGAGCGCCTTTTCCTTCACCAGCATCTCTTCATAGGCGCCTTCCCACGCTTCCTGCGAAACGACCGGCGGTGTCTTCATGTGTTGGGTCATTGCTCTTGTCCCGTTCTTGGGTTTGGTTGGGGGTGACGAGGACAGACATAGGGCCGCATCCGGCGATGGTGAGAGTTACAAGTGTGACGCGATTTGCTGCGGCGGGCGCTGAGGCGATGGCATGGATTCGCTGATCAACGCCGCCGGCCGCGCGCTTGCGGCGGGCGATCCGCTCGGCGCCTTGAAGCGCGTCGCGCTGCGCGACGATGCGCCGGCGCTGGCCCTGCGCGGCATAGCGATGGCGCAGCTCGGCGATTTCGCCAAGGCCAAGGCGCTGCTGAAGGACGCCGCCCGCGCCTTTAGTTCGAGGGAGACTGTCGCCCGCGCGCGCTGCGTCGTCGCCGAGGCCGAGATCGCGCTGGTCTCGCGCGACCTTGGCTGGCCGGAGAAGGCGCTGCGGTCCGCAAGGGCGACGCTTCAATCGCATGGTGATCGCTTGAATGCCGCTTATGCGGGCAGCCTCGAGGCGCGCCGCCTCATCCTGATCGGCCGCCTCGACGAGGCCGAGCGTCTGCTGGCGGACTTCGATCCGGCGCCGCTGCCGCCGGTGGCGCGCGTCGCGCATGAACTGGCCGCGGCCGGTATCGCCGTCCGGCGCCTCAGGACAAAGGCGGCGCGCTCGGCGTTCGGCCGGGCGTCGCTTGCCGCCTATCAAGCCAACATCCCGGCATTGAAGGCCGAAGTCGAAGCGGCGTCCCTGGTGCTGAACACGCCGGTGGGCCGGCTGATCGCGCGCGGCATCGAAAAAGAGCTGCTGCTCGATGAGGTGGAGGCGCTGCTGCGTTCGGGCGCGCTGGTCATCGATGCTTGCCGCCACGTCGTGCGTGAAGGCGGCACCTTGGTCTCGCTGGCGACCCGGCCGGTGCTGTTCGCGCTGGCGCGCACGCTCGCCGAAACCTGGCCGGCGGATGCCTCGCGCGAGACATTGCTTCGGCGCGCCTTCCGAGCGAGGCATGCCGACGAGTCGCACCGCGCGCGGCTCAGGGTCGAAATGGGGCGGCTTCGCGCCGAGCTCGCCGGGTTGGTCGAGATCAATGCGACAACGGGTGGCTTTGCGTTGACGCCGCTGAACGCCGCCGAGATCGTCGTGCTGGCGCCGCCGGTCGAGGACGAGCATGGCGCGGTACTTGCCTTCCTGACCGATGGCGAATCCTGGTCGAGCTCGGCGCTGGCGATCGCGCTTGGCGCCAGCGCGCGCACCGTGCAGCGGGCGCTGGAGCAGTTGTCGGCCGAGCACAAGGTGCAGGCGGTCGGCCGCGGCCGGGCGCGCCGCTGGATGATGCCGCCGGTCACCGGATTCCCGACTGTCTTGTTACTCCCTGGTCCGTTGCCGAGCGACTAGTCTGCCGGTACTCGGAATCGAGGGACAGACGTCATGAAACTGATCAGATTAAGAGCGCCTGGCGGCCTGGAAAAACTCTCGCTGGTCGAGGAGGATCGGCCCGAGCCCGGACCGGGCGAGTTGCTGGTCCGAATACGGGCATGCTCGCTGAATTTCCACGACAGCATGGTTGCAACGGGCAAGAAGCCCTGCGCCGACGGCCGCATTCCGCTGTCCGATGGTGCTGGCGAGGTGATTGCTGTCGGGGAGGGCGTCGACGCATTCGAGACCGGCGATGCTGTCGTCAGCTGCTATTGGCCCAATTGGCTGGGAGGCGAGGCTACGCCCGCCACCAAGCAGGGCGAACTGGGCGATGATGTCGATGGCTATGCAAGGGAATATGCCTCGATGCCGCTGTATGCTTTCACGAAAGCGCCGGCGGGTTACACCCATGTGGAGGCGGCTACACTCGGTTGCGCCGGGGTAACCGCCTGGAGGGCTCTGGTGGTGTGCGGTCAGGTGAGGCCTGGCGATACGGTGCTGGTCCTCGGCGCGGGCAGCGTGTCGTTGTTCGCGCTGCAGTTCGCCAAGATGGCGGGCGCCCATGTCATCGCGACATCTTCGTCCGATGACAAGCTCGAAAAGCTCAGACGGCTCGGTGCCGATCATCTTATCAACTACAAGGCCGTACCCGACTGGGGGCGGAAGGCCAGGGACCTGACCGATGGGCGCGGTGTCGATCACGTGGTCGAGGTCGGCGGCCCCGGCACGCTGGCGCAGTCGATAACGGCCTGCAGGATGGGCGGCCACATCGCGCTGATCGGGGTGTTGACCGGCTTTGCCGCAGAAGTGTCGATCCCGGCGCTGTTTTCCAATCAGATACGCATCAATGCAATTTCCATCGGCAGCAGAACTGACCAGGAAAATATGATCCGGGCGATAACGGCCAAGGGCCTGAGGCCCGTTATCGGCCGTAGCTTTCCGCTGCGCGAGATTGCCTCGGCTTTCAGGGCGTATGAGAGCCGGAAGCATTTCGGCAAGGTCTGCATCGAGCTTTGAGGCGCCAATAAATTCCCGACTGCGTTGTTGCTCCCAGGTTTGCGGCAGAGCGGCTAAAGTCGAAGCTGACACAAGAGACCGATGAGGATTGGAAGATGAAAAGAGCCGCCGCCGAGATCCTGCGCGAATATGGACCCTTTCCGGACGCCGAGCGCGTCAATGGCGTCACCTATGATGGCAAGAATGTGTGGTTCGCCACCGGCGACAAGCTGAAGGCCCTCGACCCGGAGAGCGGCACGATCGTGCAATCGATCGACGTCGCCTCGCATGCCGGAACCGCTTTCGACGGCGAGCACCTCTACCAGATCGCTGAGGACCGCATTCACAAGGTTGATCCAAAGACCGGCAAGGTCGTCGCCACCATTCCCGCGCCGGGCAATGGCGGCGATTCAGGCATGGCCTGGGCCGAAGGTTCGCTCTGGGTCGGCGAATACAGGGCACATAAGATCCACCAGATCGATCCTGAAACGGGCAGGGTGATCCGCAGTATTGAGTCGAAACGCGTCGTCACCGGTGTCACCTGGATCGACGGCGAACTCTGGCATGCCACCTGGGAAAGTGAGGAGGGCGATCTGCTGCGCATCGATCCCGAGACGGGCGATGTGCTGCAGGAGATAGCGATGCCCTCCGGTGTGTCGGGACTGGAATCCGATGGTGAGGGCTGCTTCTTCTGCGGCGGCGGCAGCAGCGGCAAGATCAGGGCCGTACGTCGGCCGGGATATCGCGCTGGCAAATAACGGATAACCGGAACGGGCGGCCCGATCAGGCCGCCTCGCGTGCCGGCCGCGTCATAGGCTTGCTGGAGGCCTTCGCGGCGTTCGGCCCGTCGACATGCGCCCAGGCCGGCCGCTCGAACAGGAAGGTGCCGAAGCCGATGCGCTTGACGATGAAGTAGAGCACCACCGGGCTGATGACCGAGACGAGCAGCACTGCAAGGCTTAGCATGCCGGTGTCGGTCAGAAGGCCGCTCGCCAGCATGAGCCCGCGGAAGATCGACATCGGGATGGTGAAGGCGACATAGACGACCAGCGAATGCTCGCCGAGCCAGCGCAGCCATTCCATCGAGGCGAATCTCGACAGGAAACCGCCGGCAACGCAGAGCGCCACGGCGCCGGCGACGGCCAGCGCCAGATGCAGCGGCGGCCATGCCGCCAGACCCATCTGCATGCCGACCGGTTGCATCGCATAGCCCGGCGAATAGACGAGCAGACCGTTGACGAGGGCCCAGGCGAGCAGGCCCGCCACGGCGATCGCCGGCCGCGCCTGCGTCCATTCCACCAACCGGAAGATCAGCGGCGCCAGCACGAAGCCGAGATAGAAGAACACGAAATACGCCGCGAACTGCTCGAGCGCGTAGCTGTCCGGCTTCGGCGCCCACATTTGCAGCGCGGCGGCAGCCAAGATGACGATCCAGTGCGGCACGCGAAGCTCGCGCAGCACGCGGATGGCGATCCCGAAGACCGCAAGCATGTAGATGAACCACAAGACGCCATAGGGCTGGACGACAGCCATTGCGAGGTCGTGCAGCATGCCGGCGGGATCGCCGCTGAAGATGCCGATCTTCAGCCCGATCGAGATGACCGCCCAAAGCACGTAGAAATAGAGGTAATGGACGACGCGCCGGTCGACATAGCGCCGCCATGGCCGGTCGATCACCTGCGACAGGAACAGGCCCGAGATCAGGAAGAATTCCGGCATGCGGAAAGGCGTCGCGAAGCCGATGACATAATGCAGGAAGCCAACGCCGCCGGTATATTCGCCGGTGTTGTAGGCCGAATACATCATCACCACCAGGATGATGGAAAGGCCTTTTGCCATGTCCACCCACGGCATGCGGTTCGGATTGCTCATGAACGATCTCGAGGAAATGTACCTGTCAGACTGTAGCCGACAGGCACATCCCGCGCAGCATCAAGCTTCGGATATCGTAAACGCGGCGCTGCCAGTGGTGAACGCCTGACGCTTGGTACCGAAGGCGAATCCCTGCAATGGGCGGCGAACTGCCGTTGCGTGCCGCTGCCCCAACGACTTGGTAGCGCCGAGTGCCGTCAAAGATGTTCGATGACCGGTGACCCGTTCATCGGCCTGCGATGCTCGCTGGGCCGGTGGCCTTCCTGGGACACCAAAGGGCGGCTATTTGAACAAATCTGAGTTGGGGCACGAGACGACGCAGCCCAGTAGCGGTGGTTGCGCAAGAGATTATCGACTCAAGGTAGCGCGGTCGGCTTGTCACTGAGTGTGCGCAAGTACGCGATCAGGTCGACTCGTTCGGTCTCGTCCGGAACACCAGGCATCTCCATCTTAACACCCGGCGTGGTGAGCATAGGCCCAAAGAGAAATCTGTTCAGGTCCTCGTACGTCCACACGCCTTCCCAGCTCAGCAAGGCGTCAGAATAATCCATATTTGCCATAGCTGCCTTGTCGCGGCCGACGACGCCCCACAAGTTCGGTCCCGCTTTGGTACCTCCCTTTGGCTTGGCGTTGTGGCAACCGTCACACGCGTGGGTGAAGTATGTTCGGCCTTTCTCGACATCGGCAGAAGCCAACTTCATCGAGATTGGGGCTGGTGTTGGCAAGACGACGCCGTGCGACATGAGATAGTCGGCAACTTCGCGCTGGCCCTTGCGTTTTGCCAGATGGAGCGGCGTCTTGCCGTCCTTTGTCTTCGCATTTACGTCCGCGCCTGCCTCGACCAGTGCCTTCACGCAGTCGAGACAACCGAGAGTGACGGCGACATGAAGGGCGGGTTAGCCGCCACGGTCGGAATTTGGATTTGCGCCCGCGTCCAGCAACAGATTGATCAAATCGATCCTGCGTTTTGCCAAAGCTGGCATGAGGGCAGGACCTAAGAGCGATGTCGGGGTGGCGTTGACGTCGGCACCGCGTTCTATGAGCAGTTTTGCCGCCGCAAGATGCCCACCCCTGATTGCAAGATAGAGTGGTGTCGCCTGCCCATCGCTCTCATCGACGCCGGCACCTGCGTCGAGCGCTGCTGTAATCGCCGCGACATCGCCGTTCTTCGCGGCGTCGTGAATGGCGGCGGCGCGCAATTCAATTGGGAAATATACAGGCAGCAGCGCGATAAAAAGCAGGAGCCCGCGCATTTGGCACCTCCTCAAGGCAAACCGGAGGATGCAGCACGCGTTTAAGGTGACAAGCATACCTCAAATGCCCCGTGAGAACGAGAGTTTTCAGGGCGACCGGCCATGGGCCTTGCTGGCCGTCTGTCTACGGGCTGTGAGGCCCCATCCGGGTCAACTCGTGCCGTGGCGCCAGCAAAGGTGGGCTCTTCTACGCGGGTCCAAGCGTCAGGCTTTCGCTACTAGCCGTCGCTGCGCGCCGGCGTCGACGCTGTCGTTTCCCGCATCGCCACCGCCACGATCGCGCCGGACAGGAAGGTCAGCGCCGCGATTGATCCGATCGCCGCGACGAAGCCGAAGAAGTCGGCGATCAGGCCGGCGGACAGCGCCCCAATCGCGTAGCCGAGGTCGCGCCAGAAGCGATAGACGCTGAGCGAGCGCGCCCGCCAGGAGGGATGCGATGCGTCCGACACGGCCGCGATCAGGCTCGGATAGACCATCGCCGTGCCGAGACCGAGCAGAAGGCTGGCCAGCAGCCACCAGCCGAATTCGCTCGTCATGGCGGTGGTGAGAAGCCCCGCCGCCTGCACCCACATGCCGGCGACGATCAGCCCTTTGCGGCCCCAGCGGTCGCTCAATGGCCCGGTGGCGACCTGGAAGATGCCCCACACCGCCGGATAGACCGCCTTGAGGACACCGATGCGCTCGATGCCGAGGCCGTTGGCAACGAAGAAGAGCGGCAACAGGCCCCAACTCATGCCGTCGTTCAGGTTGTTGACCAGGCCGGCCTGCGAGGCTGCGAACAAATTGCGGTCGCTGAACGAGGTCAGCATGAAGATCTCTCGGAAGCTCAGCGGCGAGGTTGCTTTCGGATGGTTCGCCAGCTCCAGCCGCACATGCTCGCGCGTGTCGCGCACGAGCAGGATCGACAGCGCCGCACCTAGGATCGCATAGCCGACACCGAGATAGATCGGCACGGGGCGCAGACCGTAGCGGCTCGCCAGATAGCCGGTGAGGAAGGCCGTGATGCCGACGGCGAGGTAGCCCGCGAACTCGTTGAGGCCGATGGCGAGCCCGCGCGACTTCGGCCCGACCAGATCGACCTTCATGATCACGGTCATCGACCAGGCGAAGCCCTGGTTGATGCCGAGCAGCGCGTTGGCGGCGACGATCCAGCCCCAGCTCGGCGCCCAGATGATGATGAACGGCACCGGCAGGCCGAACAGCCAGCCGAGGATCAGCACGCGCTTGCGGCCCCATCTGTCGGCAAGCTGGCCGGAGACGAGATTGGCGCAGGCCTTCACCACGCCGAAGCTCACGATGAAGGACACGACCAGCGTGGTGGAAGCGACCCCGAATTCCTCCGCGCCGATCAGCGGCACGACGGTCCGTTCGGTTCCGACCATGCCGCCGACGAAGGCGTTGATCAGCACGAGGAGCGAAAACTGCTTCCAGTTGGCCTTGAGGCCGAGCGCGACGGCGGACGCCGCTGTGCTCAAGGTTTCGCTCCGGCGTTGACGGACCGGGTCCGGGCGGCCTCCGGCGGCGGGGGAGGGACGTCGGCGGTCATGGCGTCGACGAACTCACCCTCATCCTCGATCCGGAAGGCCTTGTTGAAGCGCCGCTCGAAACCGATGGTCGATGTCGGCTTGCCGCTTAGCGAACGACCGCACACGGAGCCTGAATAGGCGCCGGGCAGCACCTCGATATGGTCGGGCAATTCCTTCAGCCGCCGCACGCTGGCATAGAGCGCACGTGCCCCGTCCTCGGCGCTTGACGCAAGCTCGGTGCGGCCGAGATCGCCGACCATCAGCGTGTGTCCGGTGAGCACGAACCAGGGTTCGGCCGACCGCGTGCGATCGGTGACCAAAAGGCTCAGGTGCTCAGGCGTATGGCCGGGCGTGTGCATCACCGTCGCCGTGACATTGCCGAGCTCCAGCACCTCGCCGTCCCTGACACGCCGGAACGGGAAGTCGGCTTCGGCGCCCTCGAACAGCACGTATTCGGCACCGGTCGCCTCGGCAAGCGCACGCCCCGCCGAGATATGGTCGGCATGGATATGTGTGTCGACGACATAGAGGATGCGCATGCCGGTCGAACGCGTCGCATCGACATAGGGCGCGATGTCGCCGAGCGGATCGACGACTGCCGCGGACGCCTTGCCGCCGCAGCCGAACAGATAGGAAGCCGCCACCGGGTCGGTGTGCAGGAACTGCCTGAGAATCATCGCTTTTCCTCCCCGCAGGCTCGGCTTGACAGCAATGGTCGAAACCGTCATTCAATTATTCCATTGAATGACGGCAGAAAGGCCGATGTCAATCCGCAATCCGAAACAGGCGCTGTACGAACAGTTCGCGATCGTCGCCAAGGCGCTCGGTCACCCGCTGCGCCTGGAGTTGATCGAGCACATCGCGCAAGGTGCCCGCAGCGTCGAGGCGCTCGCCGCGAAGCTCAGCCAGCCGGTCGCCAACATCTCCCAGCATCTGCAGGCGCTTCGCCGCGCCGGCATCGTCTCGGCCGAGCGCGGCGGCAAATTCGTGCACTATTCGCTCGCCGATGCGAGCGTGCTTTCCGCCTTCGCCGCCGTGCGCGGCGTCGCCGAGCGGCAACTCGCCGAGGTCGACCGCATCGTGCGCGGCTATTTCGACGCGCGCGACGATATGCGACCGGTCACGCGCGAGGAGCTTCAGACGCTGATGCGCGATGGGCTGGTGACGCTGATCGACGTCCGCCCGGCGGACGAGTTCGCGCTCGGCCATGTGCCGGGCGCCATCAATGTTCCACTGGGAGAAATCAAGGTCTGGTCGGCCGACATCGCTGTCGGCCGTGAAATCGTCGCCTATTGCCGTGGACCGTGGTGCGTGATGTCCTTCGAAGCGGTGGCCGCGCTGCGCTCAGTTGGACTCGCCGCACGTCGGTTAGAGGACGGCATGCCGGAATGGAAGGCCGCCGGCCTGCCGGTGGAAATGGCGGGCTGATGGTGTGGCTGATTAGGCGGGCGGAACGGAAAGGCCGGTGAGCGCCATTGCAGGCGCTTGGTGACAATATGATGTCGTGGGCGGGGCCGAAGCGGACCGGCGGCTCCGAGGGTGGAATGTGGGAAGCGGACATTTAGGCGCCCCCGTGCATCGACGTGAACTGACCCAACTCCGACGATGGGACCGCTCACATCGAACGACCGTTTGACGTCGCTAAAGAGTCCTTCCGTCACAGCAGAAATGCCATCTCGAATCCTTGCCACTTGCAGGTTTGACCTTACGGAAGCCGAGAGCTACAGATAGATTTATATTAGTGGATCATATATTAGAGGTACGAGGGACGCGAGGGGTCGCTAGTGTACTCGGATGGCCGTCCTTTCCTTAGATTGATTGGGCCATTCGCGATTGAGCGCGCGGATGGCGCGGACGTTACGCCGCATGGCAGACGGTCCAAGGCGCTCTTGGCCATGCTCGCCCTGGCACCCAACGGTAAGCGGAGCAGAAAATGGCTGCAAAGCAAGCTCTGGAGCACTCGCGGCGAGGAGCAGGGTGCAGCAAGCTTGCGGCAGGAACTGTCCGAGGTTCGGAAGTCGCTCCGCAACGCTGGCCTTGATCTAATCTCGACCGATCGTGATGTGGTTCGACTCGACGTCGCTTCGATCGGCATCGATTTGAACGATCCGCCCGAAGGCTCTGCCACGCGTGATCTGCTTGAGGGCCTCGATATTCGCGACCCAGAGTTCGAGGATTGGCTTCGTGAGCAAAGAAGCCAATGGCCCCGACCTCGCACAGTGCCAGCAAACGTCTATCCTGTTGGCGCGGCAGATCAGTTGTCCGGACAGCGAAGCGCCTCACTTCTGAATTCGTCGCGGCTATGCTTGGGCCTGGTTCGCGACGCCAGGTGGACGGAGGGCTCCGCTAACAGGGCCGTCGGCGACCTTGTCCTGGATCTGGTGGTTCGATCGATCCTGAATTTCGAAGTGGTCGACGTCGTGGATTTTCAAGCGCAGGGACCGCTGACCCAAGCGCCTGACACTGCGTTACCGGACTGGCTGTTGCAAACCAGGGCAACGGTGGTGGGCGACAGAGTAGGCCTGACATTTGGATTAATTGCGCCCGGTGACAGCCGGCTCTTGTGGTCGCATACGGATTTTCTCGAGCTTGCCGACCTGACTGGCCCGGCGAGCCTGAAGCTGATGTCGCTGGTCAATCAGACCGTGTTTTCGATCCTCGAATTCGTTCTCAATCCTAAGTCCATCCGCGACGAGCCCCGACACCGGGCGTCTCGGCTTGCATTGACAGCGCTGCGACAGGTGTTCCGTATGCGCGATACGGACCTGGATTCGGCGGAGCGCATGCTCGCCGAAGCATATGAGCTCGACCCGCGTAGCACATATCTGGGGTGGCAGCTGTTTGTGTTTGTCACCCGCTTTGGCGAGAGACGGGTCGGCCGTTCGGGCACCTTTCACGATCAGGTTCGGGAATGCGCCAGTCGCGCCGTCGAAGTGGCCCCCTTCAATCCTATCACGCTGGCGTTGGCCGCTCATGCCCATTCGTTCGTCTTTCGTGAATACGCACAGGCACTGGAACTCGCCGATCGAGCGATAGCCGCTAACCCGCTGCAAGCCATTTGCTGGGACATGCGGGCCTTGACGCTCGGCTATCTCGGCGAGGTGAAGCGTGGATATGAGGATGCGATGCGCGCACGTGCACTGGGCGGGCCTCCCCTGTATCGTTACTGCATCGATACCACGTGCTGCATCTTGGCAACTTTGAACGGGCGCTTCGAGGAGGGGATACGTCACGGCGAGCGTGTCCTTGCGCAGCAACCCACATACCTACCCGCTTTGAGATACTCGGCTGCCTGCCACGGGCATCTGGGGCAGACTGTGGAAGCAGTTAGAACTGTCGAACGTCTGCGCGCCTCGGAGCCGGATTTCTCGCTCGAGCTGCTTTCGGACGAGAATTATCCAATTGCAGGCATACTCGGAGTTTCGGTTATCCAGAGCGGGCTGTCGCGGATAACGCTGCCAAGGTACGCGCCCTAGCGTTGCGCACCGCAGGCGTTACGTCGAGGCTCCGACCACCAGGTGGCGCGGATCGAATTTAGAAGCTTTAGTTGAGGGGTGGACATGATGTCGATAATTGATCTTGACAAAAAGTTGTTTAACGCCCGCTTCCTGGTCAGAGGATCGGACATAAGACAATATCCGCTGATATTGGGTGACGCAAAACCTGAAAAGGCTCTTGAGGAATACATCAAAAATAGAGGCGGCGAAAAACTGCATCCTTTCGTGTCTATGATGACCAAGAGCAGCGTTCTTTCGATTCAAGAAGAGCAGATCGTGATAACGATTTCTGACGACCCTATGGAGGGTGTCATGCGCCTTTCGCCGGCCTTCCGGGCGGGGCCGAGCGCAGGTCGAGGTCGAGGCAGGGGCAGAGGACGCGGACGAGGACGGGGACGCGGCAGGGGGCAAACGGCTTTCGAAACTGGCGAGGAGGCTTTGCCGGCGTGGCACGACAAGCGTGCCTTGCACACGATCGGACTAAGCGTCGCCAACAAATATCTCGGCGCGATCTGGGAGGACATTCTTATCGATCCCCCGCCCGGACCTTCAGAGAGCCTCAGGGAGACAGAAGCGCTTCTCGATCTGCAGAAGAGGAGGGAAGGTGACCCGGTGCGGCGCGAGGAGATCGTCGGCCAGGCATCGTTCGGGATTTTGGACTACACGGCACCGCTCGGAATAGACACTCTCGCGGGCTTCGAGGGGACATGCGCATTGATTGTTGCGATCCTCGAACTTACGGAGGAGATCGGGCTCAACTACAAAGATCGATTCAACCGGCCGCGACCCAACATCATTGAGCAGAGGCTGCGGCCGGCGCTTCCGGTTCCTTCGCACGCTTCCTACCCGTCCAACCATTCATTTCAGTCATTTGCGGTGGCGAACGTTCTGCAACGGATGTTGCCCGAGCACGCAGGTGTAACCGCGCTTTATGCGCGCGCCCGCCGGGTGGCCGAGAACAGGGAATGGGCCGGGCTGCACTATGCCAGCGACACCGATGCCGGCGAGGAACTGGCTGCGCGCATTTCTCCGTACTTGGTGGACGCGATGGATGAAACGATCCGGCGCGCCCAGAGCGAATGGTAGGAGGGTGCCATGACGGACGACATCAAGAAGGGCGAAGGCCATCTTTGTTATGACTGGTATCACTACCTGTGGCACCTGATTGCAATCGGCGCCTTGCGCGATCGTCCGCGCATCCCTGAAACGCGGTTGCCGCACGAGGCCGCATACCTGCTGGAGGCCGACGCCTGGGATTTGTTGGGTACTGACAAGCCCGGTTACGGCGAGGTCATTGCCCAGATCGATACGGGGGTGAACTCAAGCCATCCCAATCTCGACCCTCGTATCCGTCCTGCGGTCAGCTTCGCCGCTCACCCATTCGGGTTGAATTACGTCATACCCAAGCAGCAACCGCTCGTCTTGCGAGGGCCGGAAAAAAAGCAGAGCAAGAGCTTTGTGGGCGACGATACCTGGGCATGGGCGGCAGGCCTGATCAAATCGAGAAACAATGCGCAGGAAGTCGAGGTTCAGAAATCGCTGCTTCGAGCACTGAAAGATGGGCGCGGCGTAATTCAGGAGACTGCTGAGACCTCGCGTATGCGCTACTCAGCGCACGGGACCGCCTGCGCCGGGCTGATGGTCGGCGCCCCTGCGGCCTCGCCCGTGAAGTTGAGGCAATTTAGCAACGGTGAAGGGGCAATACCTTATTGGGGCGTCGCCCCAGGCGCTGAACTCCTGCCGATCGAGATTTCCGCACGGCCCGACGCAGCGCAGCTCATTATGGCGTTCCTCTATGCCCGCGACCAGAAGGTTTCAGTCATACACTTTCCCCGGGAAGTACCCGATCCATGGCGAGCGCACCGTTCCTATCCCGGATATGGCGACAGCAGATATACTTCGGTCGAACAGGCAAAGCCAATTTGGGATTATTTCGAGAAGCTTTTCGAGGCGATCAGCGAGGAAATCCCCATCATCTGCGCAGCCGGTAACGATGGCTACGACCATCTGATTTACCCGGCGAGCAAGGCCGGCGAAAGCAACGGCGTGATTGCGGTGGCGGCCGTCACTTATCGGGCGATACGTTCAGCATATTCCAACTACAGCGGCGATCCGACCGACAATTCCGTCACCATTTCCGCGCCATCCGACGACCAGGAGGTGTGCACGCGCTGCCAAATACGACTGGACAGGGAGTCGCCGCGTTCACGTGACCACAATTTCGATATCTACGAGAAGCTCCCCCAGGTTGAATACGCGCCGCAGGGCGTGCTCACCACCGACATCCCGGGCTACCACGGCTATTCCGGCGGACAGCTGGAAGGAATCCAGCCCCCGAGCGTCGAAAGCAGAGACCGCGCCGGGCTCTACACGGTATTTGGCGGCACATCTGCAGCCTCGGCCATCGTCGCGGGAGCAGCCGCTTTGTTGCAGTCGAAACATCGCTCCACCGGTAGGCCGCTCAACGGCATAGAGGTTAAGGCGAAGATGACCCAGTCGGGCGCAAAGGAGGTTTCATGGCCTTGGCTTGAAAAAGCTAATGTTCCGATTCTACCGGACAGCCCTAATTGCGAGAGCAGGGTGCCTTCGTTCGATCAGCAGTTTGGAGCGGGGCTGCTTGACCTCCGTAAGTTGCTACGCTGAGGGTCCCGCCGAATTTGACTAAAAAGGTCAGCTGCAAGCCGCTAAAGCCGGCCCGAATGGATTTCTGACGTAATTCTGACGTGCCCCCCACGGCGGGCTTACGATCCGCCTACGCCGTCCAGTCATATTCGAGCGACGTTTGAAACCGCTCGGGGCCGGACTCGAATGCATCCGATCACTGCCTATACGAATTCACAGACTGACCGCGCGCTCCCGTCATTCGGCATGGGTGACACGAAATTCCAGCGCGCCATCGCCACCATCATGTTTACCGACGTGGAGGACTCGACCGGCTTGGCGAACGCGCTTGGCCTCGTCGAAACCACGCGGTTCATGATCGAGCACTTCACGTTGACCCGCCAGGTCGTGATGGCCCATGGGGGGATCGTTCAAAACTTTACCGGCGACGGCGTGCTAGCTCTCTGGCCGGGGAGCGAAATGACGCCTAGCGAAACGGCGCTAAAGGCGCTGGCCGCCGTCGCGGAACTGGTACCGGAAATCTCCCTCGGCAACGCTTGGAAGCGTTCAATGGGCTCCCTGTCACGCCGCATTAGGATCGGCTTACACTCCGGCGAGGTGATGTTCATCAACGATCGCCAGTGGGATTTCTCATTTCTGGTCGGTTCGGAGGTAAATTTCGCCCGCCGCGTCGAGCAGGCTGGCAAGAGGGAGAATGGTGCAGGCGTCGACGCGTTGGTGATGGTCAGCGGTGCGACCCTCCATCTTGCTGGCCTGGCGACTGCATCGATCGACCCCTACGAGCTTGTGCGGCTAACCCCCGCCGAACTGGCTCATCGCCAGTCGGTCGACTGGCGTCGACCGTGTTCGCGAAGCAGAATTATTATGGCGCGTGCAAATGTCGGCCTTTGAGGCGTTAGCTAACGTTTGAACCTACTTCGACCAAATGCGGCTCCTGGCGCACCTGCGACCTCCAGCGCCGTCGCCGGCAATGTCCGCTTTAAGGCAGTGGCACCGCTAACTTTAATGACCGAGATGCGGCGCAAAGCAGACCAGCAAAACATGCCGATCATCGTCCCGCCTGGTCGCAGACGAGCCGTGTCAACCGGAGTGATGTGGAAACGTCAGTCCTTGGCGCGCTCGACATAGGAGCCGTCGGCGGTCATCACCACCACGCGCGTGCCGGCGGAGATGTGCGGCGGCACGGCGGTACGCACGCCGTTGGAGAGCACGGCCGGCTTGTAGGAAGAAGATGCCGTCTGGCCCTTGGTGACCGGCTCGGTCTCCACCACCTCGAAGGTGGCGCGCTGCGGCAGCACCAGCGAGATCGGCACGCCGTTGAACTGCGCGAGCTGCACGGCCATGCCTTCCTGGAGATAGGGCGCCATGTCGCCGACCACGGCTTCGGAAGCCACGACCTGGTCGTAGCTTTCCGGGTTCATGAAGTGAAAACCTTCGCCGTCGGAATAGAGGAAGGTGTGCTCGCGTTCCTCGACATAGGCGCGCTCGACCATTTCGGTCGTGCGGTAGCGTTCCGACACTTTCACCCCGTCGCCGATGCGGCGCATGTCGAGCTGGGTCACCGGCGTGCCCTTGCCAGGGTGGATGTTTTCGGCAAAGAGGATGACATAGAGCTTGCCGTCCTTATCGACGACGTTGCCTTTGCGTAAGGAACTGGCGATGACCTTGACCACGATATTCGATCCCGTTCGAGTTTTTTGGCCTGCAAGCGTCGATTTCCGCGAAGCGGCGACGGCGGCCATCGCGTGCGCCCTAGCGCATCTTGCGCCGTACCGCCAGCCTTCGGCGCGATTTTCCCGCTCATGACAGCCGCTTCGCCCTGGTGGACGCCTGATATCCATGCCGACCGCCGGCCCCGGCTGATGGCGCGCAACGCCATCGCCGCCGCGCTTCGCGGCTGGTTCGGGGAGCGCGATTTCATCGAGGTGACGACCTCGGCGCTGCAGGTTTCGCCGGGCAACGAGGCACATCTCGCCGCCTTCGCCACCGAAGCGATCGGACCCGACGCGTCGCGCCGGCCGCTCTATCTCCACACCTCGCCGGAATTCGCCTGCAAGAAACTGCTTGCCGCCGGCGAGGAGCGTATCTTCAGCCTCGGCCCCGTCTGGCGCAACCGCGAGCGCGGGCCGCTGCATCATCCTGAATTCACCATGCTCGAATGGTATCGCGTCGGCGAGAGCTATGAACGCCTGATGGACGACTGCGCCGAATTCCTGGCGCTCGCTGCGGAAAAGGCAGGCGCCAAGAGTTTCCGCTTCCGCAGCCGCGAGGCCGATCCGTTTGCCGAGCCGGAGCGGCTGAGCGTGGCCGAAGCCTTCGCCCGCCATGCCGGTATCGATCTGCTCGCGACAGTTTCAGTCGACGGCAGCACCGACCGGGACGCGCTTCACGAGGCGCTGGCCGGAGCCGGCCTGCGCACCGCGCCCGACGACAGCTGGGCCGACCTGTTCAGCCGGGTGATGGTGGAAAAGATCGAGCCGGCGCTGGGGCAGGGCCGGGCCACCATCCTTTACGGCTATCCGATCTCGGAGGCGGCGCTCGCCCGGCCGAGCGCTGAAGATCCGCGCATCGCCGAGCGCTTCGAGCTTTATTGCTGCGGTGTTGAGCTCGCCAACGCCTTCGGCGAACTCACCGACGCGGCTGAGCAGCGCCGCCGCTTTGCAGCCGAGATGGACGAGAAAGAGCGCGTCTATGGCGAGCGCTATCCGCTGGACGAGGATTTCCTCGCGGCTTTGGCCGTCATGCCGCAGGCAAGCGGCTCGGCCCTGGGCTTCGACCGGTTGGTGATGCTGGCGACGGGGGCAACCAGGATCGATGACGTGATCTGGGCGCCGGTGGCCGGCCGACGCTCTTCGTGACGCTGCGGCAAAGCATCCCGCGTGAACCACGGCGCGATTGCCTTGAGATTGCCGCATCCGCCATTGCACAAGCGCCGGTGGAACAATAGATGGTGCAAATGCATCCATGATGGTGCGCAAGCATCCATAGCCGGCGGGGTTCGCCTGACGGATTGCGTGAACAAACAGGAACAACCTTATGACCGATAAGCTCGACGCAGCGAAATTGACCGATCGTGTCGCGGCGCTCGTCGAGGCGGCCAAGCGCGCCGGCGCTGACGCCGCCGACGCGGTAGCGGTGCGCGGCCGCTCGACCGGCGTCTCGGTTCGGTTGGGCAAGGTCGAAGGCACCGAATCGTCGGAGAGCGAGGATGTCTCGCTGCGCGTCTTCGTCGGCCAGCGCGTGGCGAGCGTCTCGGCGACCGCCGCATCCGATCCGAAGGCGCTTGCCGAACGCGCGGTGGCGATGGCGAAGGTCTCGCCTGAGGACCCATTCCAGGGTCTTGCCGATCCCGCGCTGCTCGCCCGGAATTTGCGCGATCTCGACCTTTTCGACCCGACCGAGGTGTCGGCAGATCAGCTGAAGGAGGCAGCGCTTGCCGCCGAGGCGGCGGCATTGGCGGTCAAAGGCGTCACCAATTCCGCCGGCAGCAGCGCCAGTGCCGGTTTTGGCGGTATGGTTCTCGCCACCTCGCATGGCTTTGTCGGCCAGTATGTCGCCTCGCGTTTCTCGCGTTCGACCAGCGTCATTGCGGGTGAGGGAACCGCAATGGAACGTGACTACGAGTTTTCGTCACGCCAGCATTTCGCCGACCTCGACGCGCCGGAAGAGATCGGCCGCAAGGCGGGCGAACGCGCGGTGCGCCGCCTCGGCGCCCGTAAGGCGGCGACCGGCCCAGTCGACGTGGTGTTCGATCCACGCGTGGCGCGCGGCATAGCCGGCCATCTCGCCGGCGCCATCAATGGCGCCGCGGTCGCCCGCAAGACCAGCTTCCTGCGCGACATGATGGGCAAGCAGGTGGCGACGGCCGGAATCACCGTCACCGACGAGCCTTTGCGGCGGCGCGGCCAGGCCTCGCGCCCCTTCGATGGCGAAGGCGTGGAGGGCGAAAAGCTGCTGATGGTCGAGAAGGGCATCTTGAATCACTGGTTCCTGTCGACCTCGGCCGCGCGTGAGCTCGGCCTTGTCACCAATGGACGCGGCTCGCGCAGCGGCTCGTCCGTATCACCGTCTTCGACCAACCTTGCCATCGAGCCCGGCGAGCGTTCGCCGGAAGATTTGATCGCGTCGTTGAAGCGCGGCTTCTATGTCACCGAGGTGTTCGGCCAGGGCGTCGACATGGTGACCGGCGAATACAGCCGGGGCGCCTCCGGCTACTGGATCGAGAACGGCGCGGTGGCCTATCCGGTAGCCGAGGTGACGATCGCGTCGAACTTGAAAACCATGTTCCTCAACATGGTGCCTGCGAACGATCTCGACCGCAATTTCGGCACGGCGGCGCCGACGCTCCTGATCGAAGGGATGACCCTTGCCGGCGCTTGACCAATGGACCTCGAGCGCTGCCCGCGACGATCTCGCTTTGCTGCGCGAGGCCGCCCGCGAAGCCGGCGCCATCGCCATGCGCTATTTCGGCAACAACCCGCAGGTGTGGATGAAGGGCGGCACCTCGCCGGTCAGCGAGGCCGACCATGCGGCGGACGCCTATCTGCGCGAGACCCTGCTCAGGGCGCGGCCGGATTATGGCTGGCTGTCGGAGGAGACCGCCGACGATCATGCCAGGCTGTCGGCCCGCCGCACCTTCGTCGTCGACCCGATCGACGGCACGCGCGGCTTTCTCGATGGCCTGCATGCCTGGTGTGTCAGCGTCGCCGTGGTCGAGGACGGGCGCTCGCTTGCCGGCGTGCTCGAATGCCCGGCCAAACGCGAGACCTATTGGGCGCTGCCGGGCGAGGGCGCCTATCTCAACGACAAGCGCATCCATGTGCGTCCGCTGGGCGAAAGCGTCGATATCGGCGGACCCAAGCCGCTGGTCGACCTGATGCCGCAAGCCTGGCACGGCAGGCTGCGGCGGACGGCCTACATTCCCTCGCTTGCCTATCGGCTGGCGATGATCGCCGCCGGCAAGCTCGACGCGACCTTCGTCAAGCCTAACGCGCATGACTGGGACATCGCCGCCGCCGATCTCATCCTCACCGAGGCCGGCGGCGCATTGCTCGACCGCACCGGCAAGCCGCCGCGCTATGCCGGCGAGGTGATCAACCATGGTGCGCTTGCCGCCGGCAGCGGCGAACTGCTCGGCGTGCTCGCCAGGGTCATCGCGGGGATTGACCACGGGTGAGTCGGCCCGCAGTTCCAAAATCGGCTGCTTTGGGCTAAACGTTTCACAAAACTCATGAATCTGCGAAGGATCGGCATGGCCGCGGAAGACGGAAAGAAGCAGCTTTTGCACCTGGTGTTCGGTGGCGAGCTGAAAAAGCTGGGTGGAACCGAGTTTCGCGACCTGGACGCGCTCGACATCGTCGGCATCTACCCCGACTATCAATCGGCGCACGCCGCTTGGAAGGCGAAGGCGCAAGCCAGTGTCGACAATGCCCACATGCGTTATTTCGTTGTTCATCTGCACCGTTTGCTCGATCCAGAATCGAAGGTCGGCATTTGACGTCGATGGAGCATGAAGCGGTGAAAGGGACGACCGGGCGGCGCGCCGCCAGGCGCGGCGGAACGCGCACGCTGTGGCGGCGCATCCGCGAGCCATTGGCGCAGTCGAGTTTCGTCAAGAACTTCATCGCCAGCCTGTTCGCCTGGTTCGTTCGTCTGATTCGCGTCACCAGCCCGCTGGTCGAGGGCTCGACCCAGGTTGCGGGCGGGGCTTATGCGCATCTTGAGCCCGGCATCATCGCGCTCTGGCACGGTCAGCATCTTCTCACCCCTGCCTATTATCCCAAGGGCCGGCCGCTGGTCGCCATGGTCTCGCGCAGCGCCGATGCGGAGCTCCAGGCGCTGATGATCGAGAAATTCGGCATCGAGGCGGTGCGCGGTTCCGGCGGCCGCGACAGTTCGAGGCATCTCGACAAGGGCGGCGCCAAGGCCCTGATCGCGCTGAAGAGGTCCCTCGTGGCCGGCAAGAACGTCGCCATGATCGCCGACATTCCGAACGGCACGCCGCGCGATGCCGGGCTCGGCGTCGTCCTTCTGGCAAGGCTTTCCGGTCGGCCGATCCTGCCCTCGGCCATCGCCACCAGCCGCCGCAAGGTGCTGGAGAAGAGCTGGGACAAGACCACCATCAACCTGCCTTTCGGCCGCTCGGCGGTCATCGTGGGCCCGCCTGTCTTCGTGCCGGCCGATGCCGATGATGCCGAGATGGAGCGCAAGCGGCAGGAGGTCACGGCCTCCCTCAACGCCGCGACGGCCGAGGCCTATCGCCTCGTGGATGGCGGCAAATGAGCGAGCGTTGGGCGCGCGCTGCCCTCACGGCCTACCGCTATGCGGGGGCGGTCGCCTATCCGCTGATCGGTCCCTATGTCGCTTGGCGCGCCTCGCGCGGCAAGGAGGATCGCGCCCGCCGGCGCGAGCGCTATGGTGTTGCCGGCCGTCCGCGGCCGGAAGGGCCGGTGATCTGGATCCATGCGGCAAGCGTCGGTGAGACGATCGCGGTGGTGCCGCTGGTCGAGAGCATCCTCGACTATGGCGTCAACATCGTTCTGACCACCGGCACCGTGACCTCGGCCAAGGTTGCCGAAGAGCGCCTCGGCAGCCGCATCATCCACCAATATGTACCGCTCGATCTCAAGCCCGCGGTAAGCCGTTTTCTTGATCACTGGCGGCCGGAACTGGCGATCATCGCCGAATCGGAAATCTGGCCGATGACCATCCTGGAACTTGGCGCCCGCAACGTGCCGCAGGTTCTGGTCAACGGCCGGCTGTCGGACCGCTCCTTCATGTCCTGGAAGAAGCGCGCCGGCGTTGCCGAGGCGCTGTTCGAGAATCTCGCCCATGTCATCGCCCAGTCGGATGTCGACGGCGAGCGGTTCCGCGCGCTGGGCGCCCGGCCGGTCACCGTTTCTGGCAACCTCAAGGTGGACACCAACCCGCCTCCGGTCGACGAGCGGGCCTTAGCCACCCTGCAGCGCCAGATCGGCGGCCGTCCGACCTGGGCTGCGATCTCGACCCATGATGGCGAGGAGGTCGTGGCCGCGGAGGTCCATGCAAGCCTGCATAGGCGCCATCATGGTCTCTTGACCATCATCGTGCCGCGTCACCCCGATCGCGCCGATGCGCTGGCCGCGCAGATTTCCGGCATGGGCCTGTCCGTGGCACGGCGCAGCAAGGGCGACCGCATCTCCCACGATACCGACATCCTTCTTGGCGACACGATCGGTGAAATGGGTCTTTACCTGAGGCTGACCGAGATCGCTTTCGTCGGCCGCTCGCTGACTTCGCAAGGCGGCCAGAACCCTCTCGAGCCGGCGATGCTCGAAACCGCCGTGCTGGCCGGCCGCAACGTGCAGAATTTCCGCGAGGCCTATCAGCGCCTGCTCGACAGCGGCGGCGCGAAGCTGGTGCGCGACCGCGACATGTTGACCGGCGCCGTCAATTTCCTTTTGACCAACGAAGCGGCGCGCCACGAAATGATGGCGGCGGGTGCCGCCACCGTCGACGAGATGCGCGGCGCGCTCGCCCGCACCCTGAAATCGCTGGAGCCTTATATCCAGCCGCTGGTCGTCAAGGCGCGCCTGAAAGGCGCAAACGGGCGTTAGCGTATGACCAAAGGATCATGCGCAAAATCAAATTGCGCGGAACCCACGCGATGACCAGCGAAGCGCCACCCTTCTGGTGGGAAAAGCCGGACTGGCGGGTGCTTGCGCTGTCACCCGCATCGGCGATCTATGGGCTGGTCGCCGGCCGCCGCATGCGCCATGCTCCGCGCGAGAAGGTCGCAGCACCGGTGCTGTGCGTCGGCAACCTTACCGTCGGCGGCAGCGGCAAGACGCCGGTCGCCATCGCCTTGGCCAAGCAGGCCAAGCGCATGCAGCTCACGCCAGGCTTCCTGTCGCGCGGCCATGGCGGCTCGTTTGCCAAGCCGCATGTCGTCGACGCGCATCACGACGCCGCCAAGCATGTCGGCGACGAGCCGCTGCTTCTGGCCGAACATGCCCCGGTTGCGGTGACGGCGAACCGCGCTGCCGGCGCGAAGCTGCTCATCGAAAAACATGGCTGCGACTTTCTGATCATGGATGACGGCTTCCAGTCTGCGCGCGTCCATATCGACTACGCGCTGGTGGTGGTCGACGCCCGCTTCGGCATCGGCAACGGCCGCGTCATCCCGGGCGGGCCGCTGCGCGCCAAGGTCGTCGACCAATTGGTGTTCACCAGCGGCTTGCTGAAGATGGGCGAGGGGGCCGCCGCCGACGGCGTCGTGCGCCAGGCGGCGCGCGCCGGGCGGCCGATATTCCTGGCGCATGTCGAGCCGGCGAACCCGTCGCGCTTCGCAGGTGGCCGCTTCCTTGCCTTCGCCGGCATCGGCCATCCGGAGAAATTCTTCGACACGGTGCGCGGCGCGGGCGGCGAAGTGGCTCAGTCGCGCGCCTTTCCGGACCATCATTTCTACGCCCAGGACGAGCTAGCCGATCTCCTGACGCTTGCCCGGCAGGAGGGGCTGCGGCTCGTCACCACGGCCAAGGACGCAGCACGGCTTCGCCACGGCGAGACGCCCGCCGGTTTCCTTGATCGACTGGATGTGCTCGATATCGAGGCCGTCTTCGAGCTCGATCATGTGCCCGAACGCATCGTCGACGAGACGCTCGACGCCTGGCGCCAGCGCAAGATGCGGGGCTGAGTTTCGAGAATGATGGGGGCGAAGAGGCGGCCGCGGCTATCCTGCGCGCTGCATAGCCTTCAGGATCGCGTCGTCGCTCTCGACATTGAGCTTGCTTTCGAAGGCGACATGCCAATCCCTGTCGCGTAGAGCGGACGTCGAGGCGTCGCCGCGCCGGATTTTCTGGTCGAGGTCGGCGAGCGATCGCGACCAATAGTGATTGATCCTCAATATATCGAGCTTGGGGGGCATGCCGGGGACAATGGTCCGTCGATGGGTGTCCAATCCTTCCCCTGACAGGAATTTCGACTGATGGACGCCCACCCTGTAGACCATGCGGGGGTTGAGGATTGTCTTGACCGTCGTGATGTCTGCCCCGGCTCGCATCGTATAGGCCTCGACCACCGGCCGTTCCGGTCGCTCGACATGGCCGGAGGATCCATAGAAAGCTTGCCAGACGCAAACGCCTGGCAGGTCGCGATAGTCGCTCAGAACCGACGGTACGTCACGTCCGTCGGGCGCGAAAAGAAACTCATCGATGTCGAAGAATCCGATCCACAACGCTTCACGCCAGCGCCTGCGGATGCAGTCCCTATAAGCCGACAGTTGCCCCACCGGCCGCGGCCAGTCGACCAGCGTAACCAGCCCCTCCTGGATGAACGGGTTCAATACGGCTTTGAAGTCGTCGGTCGAGAAGTTGTTGTAGAGATAGAAATGCTCAAATCCCACATTCTGGTGGAACCTGATCCATTCGGCCAGGAACGGCGCTTCCTCGCGGAAGATGGCGCAGGCCGTCAGCTTGAATCTGGGCGACCTCGACACCGCCCGATCACGCCATCTCGCGCGCATGATAAGCGGCATGCGAATAAGAGTCTTGAGAGATTTCCTGAATTTTTTCAACGCAGTACCCTAAGCGGTCGAGCTTGGCCGCCACGGCGCCATGGGCTCGCAAGGCCTATCCCCGCTTGCGCAGTTCCGGATGCATCTCGATCTCGCGGGCAAGCGAGACCGCCGCGTTCACATAGGGCTCCTGCCGGGCGACGCTCCAATATTTGAGCTCGTCGAGCGGAATGTTCTCGCCCGTCACCGCGCAGCGCACGAAGGAACCGGGACTGGTGACCTGGAAGTCGCCGTCGAGATAGCGGATCCGGGCTTCCCTGCCGCCCGGGCCTTCGAAACGGTTCATCATGAAAGGGCGCTTGCGTTCATCGGGTTTCAATCGCCACAAATCGCCGACAACGTCAAGCTTGACGCAATGCTCATGCAGTATGGCTGAAGCGGAAAATTGGTTTCCGGAAGCCGGCATGGATATCACCTCGACCCGCTTGAATGCACTGATCGGTGAAGCGCTCACCCCGCAGCCGGTGCCATCGCCCAAGGCCGATCGGGCGACGGCGGCTTTGATCAGGACGCTGATCCAGCCGCCGGCACCCTCGACGGGGCAGGCGGCGCAAATCGCGGCCCAGTCGCTGCAAAGTGCGCAGCCGCGCCCTGCCGCCCAAGCATCGCAACGCCTGTCGTCCTCCGAGGTCGAGGATGCCTACCGCGCCGTCATGGAGCTCGATGCCGCCCCCGACGACGCGTCGGCAAGACCCTCGACGGGCAGGGCGGCGACGGATATCGATCAGGCTCCGCGCGGCTTCGCCTCACCGCATGCAGCGGTCGCCGACAATACGCCCAGGCCCGCCGTTGCGCCGGCATTGTCCACATTTTCGCCGGCCGTCGCTTCCGCCGCTATGCTGATCGCGGCCAACGCCAATGCCCCGCAGCCTCGTGGTGCCGCCGTTCCTCCGGCTGGTCACGCGCCGCGCTCCGATTCCGTCGCGGTGTCGCTCTGGACGATATCGGTCGTCACGGCAATCGTCTCGGCCGTGACCGCGACGATCATGGTGCTGTTGCTTCGCTAATTCCGCTCAGAGGTCGTCCTGAAGGAAAGCCTCGAGCTTTTCCGGAGCAAGCCCAGCCTGTTCTGCGATGCGCCTAGCAAGGTCAGCCGCCGCCGCGCGCGGCCGGCCGACCGGGCGGTCCATCCAGTAAGACACCGGATTGAGCGTAACGCGCTCATCGACGCCAACGATACGGCCGGATTGAAGCTGATCTGCCGTCAGCGGCGGCCGCGCCAGCGCGATGCCCAGCCCGTGCGCCGCTGCGTCCAACACCAGATTGTAGTCTTCGAAACGCCTGTCCTGCGGACGGGGGCGGTAATCGACGTCTTGTGCGGCGAACCAGGCGCGCCATGCGGACGCGTCGGAATCGTTGATCAGCGAGAACTTCAGCAGCCGTGCAGGATCGCCTCGTCCGATCTCCTTCGCCAACTCGGGCGAGGCGATCGGGAAAATATGCTCCTCGAAAAGCTGTACCGAGATGCGGCCGGGAATACGGCCGCGCCCGCAGCGCACCGAAAGATCTATCCCTTCGTCGGCGAGATCGGCCTGGCGGTTGTCGACGTCGAGCACGATGCGCAGCTTGGTCGGATGGTTCTCCAGCGCGGCCATGCGCGGCATCAGCCACAGCCCGCTGACCGATGGGATGGAGGCCAGCCGCACCACGGCGGTGCCGCGCGGCTCGATCCAGCGGTCGGAGTTGAACGAGATCAGCGCGAAGGCCTCGGCGGTCCTCAAATGCAGGCGGTTGCCCTCGATCGTCAGCGTCACGCCGCGCGCGTTGCGCTCGAACACTTTCAAGCCAAGCCAGTCCTCCAGCTTGGCGATCTGGCGGCTCACCGCGCCATGGGTGAGGTTGAGCTTTTCAGCCGCCGCGGAAAAACTCCCCGTGCGCGCCGCCGCGTCGAAGGCGCGCAGGGTTTCCAGCGGCAGTATCTGGTCAGAGCTGTGATCCATGCTCACAGCTGACCCTCGAATTGGTCGTTTGTCAATTGGCCCGCGATGGCGTTCTCTGCATCCATGACGCAGAAGGACGACGCTACGGCAATGAGCGCGTACACCGGCACGTTGAATGAGACACAGCGCATGGACACGACCGCTGCGGTCGCGGTGACGTTGACGGTCATCGGCTGGGCCTCGGCTTTCCCGGCAATCCGCGCCGGCCTTGCCGCCTTCCAGCCGCTGGAGCTCGGCGCGCTGCGCTTTGCCATTGCGGCGCTCCCAGCCGCCATCTTCCTCGCCGTGAAGCGCCCGGCGCTGCCCAGGATCGACGAGCTGTGGCGCTTTGGCTTCGGCGGCGCCATCTTCGTCGCGCTCTATACCGCCATGCTCAATTTCGGCGAGCTGACCGTCTCGGCGGGCGCGGCCGGCTTTATCATCAATGTCAGCCCGATCTTCACCGCCATCATGGCGATGGCGCTGCTTGGCGAGCGCTTCTCGGTGCTTGCCTGGCTGGGCACCGTCATTTCCTTCGCCGGCATCGGCATCATCGCGGTCGCCGACGGGAACGGCCTGCATTTCAACGCCGGCGCACTGCTGGTGCTGGGCTCAGCGCTTTGTTCCGCCGTCAACACCATCGTCCAGAAGCCGCTCTTTGCCCGCCATCATCCGCTGACGATCTCCGCTTCCAACATGGTGCTCGGCGCGCTCTGCCTGTCGCCCTTTCTGCCGGAAGCGTTTTCGCAGGCGGCGGTCGCCGACACCGCCGGTCTCGGCGCCGTCATCTACCTCGGCATCGTTCCCTCGTTGATCGCTTATGCCGCCTGGGCGACCGCACTGTCCCGCCTGCCTGCCGCGCGCGCCTCGAACTTCCTCTACCTCGTCTCGCCGACCTCCGCCTTGATCGGCTTCTTCTGGCTGGGCGAAGTGCCGTCGCTGCTCGGCATCCTCGGCGGCGCGCTGGCGCTGGGTGGCGTGATCGTTGTGAATTTGAAACGCTAAATCAACGGGTTGCGATCGTTTCCAGACTTGAATTGACAAGTTGGGCTCGGTAACCGGGCGCCCCCCTGTGATGCGGACGTGAGGCAAGCTATCCTGATCCGCCTTTGATGGAGGGGATCGGGATGGGAAGAGGCTTCATTGCCACGGTTTTCTGCTTGCTGATGCTGAGCGGGAAAGCCTTCGCGGGCTGGTACCAGGTGGAAAACTACGAAGGCTCCATCGGACCGAACCCGGTTCACGTCTCCCTGCAGCGCTATGCCAGCTTCGGCAGCGGCATCAGTGTCAAGGGAAGCTATTTCTACGACGCCAAGCAAAGCCCAATCGCGATCTACGGCAAGGCGGAGGGCTCAAAGCTCACGCTGTGCGAGATCGCGGACGACCAGGAATTTCAACGCGTCCTCGTCATGGGGTCGAAAACACCCGTCGACACCACCGGATGTCCTTTCTCTATCGAGATCAGTGAAAGCGGCGCGGCGGGAAGCTGGAGCAAAGGCGTGGACAAATTTCCCGTTACGCTCAGGAAGGTCGCGAGTCTTGACAATACAGGCGACCTGAAGATCGACGGGACCGTCGAAATTCCCTTTTGGGCTGAGACGACCCGCGACAGATTTGCGGGGATTTACACGAAGTCCGACGCCGGCATCTGCATGACGAAAATGCTGGTGATCAACAAGAAGAAAAAGACGGCCGTTCAGGAGATCGGCTTCGACGATGAGGACTGCAACGCCGGTATGTCGACGACGCCCATTTATATGAACGTGCAAAAATGGGTGGAGGCAGGCAAGGATATCATTTCGGTGGAATTTGGAGGCGGCAAATTCGCAGGCGCGAACGACTATGTTCTCAACCCGAAGACAGGAAAATACCACCTCAAGAAATGATATTCAGCGTATGGCGCCGACCCTTGCTGTTGCAACGAGCCAGGGGACGCTCACCGCCGCCCGAACAGCCTTTCGATATCGGCGAGCTTGAGCTCGATATAGGTCGGGCGGCCGTGGTTGCAGGTGCCGGATCCGGGCGTCGCCTCCATCTGGCGCAGCAGCGCGTTCATCTCCTCGGCCTTGAGCAGCCGGCCCGAGCGCACGGAACCATGGCAGGCCATGGTCGCCGCGATCTTGTCCAGCCGCTCCTTCAGCGTCTCGACCGTGTCGTTGTCGGCGATCTCGTCAGCTAGGTCGCGCACCAGTTGCTGCACATTGGTCTCGCCCAGCATCGACGGCGTCTCGCGCACCGCCACCGCGCCGGGACCGAAGCGCTCGAGGCCTAGGCCGAATTTGGCGAGCGTCTCGGAATGCATCGCCAACCGCTCGGCATCCTCTTCCGGCAGGTCGACGATCTCGGGCAAAAGCAGCATCTGCGACGGCACGGCGCGCGAGTGCAGCGCATTCTTCAGCGCCTCGTAGACCAGCCGCTCATGCGCGGCATGCTGGTCGACGATGACGAGCGAATCCCTCGTCTGGGCGACGATATAGTTCTCATGCACCTGCGCGCGCGCCGCGCCCAGCACCATGCCGAGCAGCGCCTCGGTCGGCTCGGCCATGCCGGCGCGGACATCGGCGCTGGCGAGCGGGCCGGTGTCGAAGGCCGCCTGCTCGTTCTCGTCGAAGCCGTTTCGTGGCGCCAGTGCTTCGCCCATGTCGAGCGGCCGCTGCGCCGAGCGCAACGGATCGAAGCCTCCCGGGCCGGAAGCGTGATAAGCGGCCTCGTAGCTGCGATGGCCGTTGGCCGGGCCGGGATGCAAGTAGGGCGCCGCGCCCGGCCGGAATGCCGCCATCATGCCGGCGGCACCCGTCGTCGCCGCGCGGATGCCGGCGCCGGCCAGCGCCTCGCGGATGGCGCCGACGATCAGCCCGCGCACCAGGCCGGGATCCCGGAAACGCACATCGGCCTTGGCGGGATGGACGTTGACGTCGACCGTCGAGGGGTCGAGCGACAGGAAGAGCGCTGTCACCGCATGGCGGTCTCGCGGCAGCACGTCGGCGAAGGCGCCGCGGATCGCGCCGGCGATCAGCTTGTCGCGCACCGGCCGTCCATTGACATAGGCATATTGCTGCAGCGCATTGGCGCGCGTGTAGGACGGGATCGAGACGTGGCCGGCAAGGTGCACGCCATCGCGCATGGCATCGATGGCGATGGCATTCTCCGGGAAATCCTTGCCCATCACCTGCGCGACGCGGGCGAGCCGGCCTTCCGGCGTGTCGCTGGTTGCCGGCAGTTCCAGCGTCGAGCGGTCGGCGCCGGCCAGCGTGAAGCGGACAGCAGGAAAGGCGATGGCGATGCGCTTCACCACGTCGCTGGTGGCCGAGCTTTCGGCGCGCTCGCCCTTCATGAATTTCAGCCTGGCCGGCGTGGCGAAGAAGAGGTCGCGCACCTCGACCGTGGTGCCGCGGTTCGCCGCCGCCGGCTTCACCGCCGAGACGCGGCCGCCATCGATGCCGATCTCGGCCGCGCTGTCGCCGCCGGCCGTGCGCGACCGGATCGACAGCCGCGCCACCGAACCGATCGAGGGCAGCGCCTCGCCGCGGAAGCCGAGGGAACGGATATCGTGGATGTCGTCGGAGAGCTTCGAGGTGCAGTGCCGCGCGATCGCCAGTGCAAGTTCAGGCTCGGGAATGCCCGAGCCGTCATCGGTGACGCGGATCAGGTTCAGCCCGCCGCCGGCGGTGACGATCTCCACGCGCGATGCGCCGGCATCAAGCGCATTCTCGACCAGTTCCTTCACCACGCTCGCCGGACGCTCGATGACTTCGCCGGCGGCGATCTGGTTGATCATCGTTTCGGAAAGCTGGCGGATGGGCATGAGGCGATTATAGGCGGATTCGAACGGCGTAGGGGAGGGGTCAGTTCACGCCTGCGCCACCAGCCAGTCCCTGACCCTGCGGGCATTCTCGCTCAGATCGCGGTTCTTAGGCCAGATGACATGGAAGCCGATGCCGGTCCGCATCACATGATCGGTCACCGGCACCAGCAGTCCTGATGCCACCAGACGCTCCACCAGGTGCCGCCACCCGAGCGAGATGCCTTGTCCCTCCATTACCGCCTGGATCACCAGGGCATAGTCGTTGATGCGCAGGCCGCGCTCGGCATTGCGCAGGCTGGTTCCGGCGGATGCGAACCATTCGTCCCAGTTCGGCGCCTCGCGATAGGGCTCCTCGAGATGGATCAGCCGGTGCGTCGCCAGTTCCTCGACCGTCTTCGGCTTGCCGAATTTGGCGAGATAGCTCGGGCCTGCGACCGGGAAGATCTCTTCGTCGGAAAGCGACAGCGAGTGATAATCCGGCCAGTCGCGCGGCACGCCGCCGCGCACGCCGAGCGGAATCCCCTCGGCGATGATGTCGAGGTCGCGGTCGGCGGTCTGGATACGCAGGTCGATACCCGGCAGTTCGTCGCGGAACTGCTGCAGGCGCGGCATCATCCAGAACGACCCGAAGGCGGTCGAGGCGGCTAACGTCACATGCCCGCCGGTCGCCTGCAGGCGCAGGTCCTCCGCCGACTTGCGGATATGCGACAGGCCGAGCGAGACGTCGGCATGGAAGCGCTCGCCGGCTTCCGTCAGAAGCACCTGGCGGTGGCGCCGCTGGAAGAGCTTGGCGCCGAGCTGCTCCTCCAGCCCGCGCACGGCATAGGAAACGGCGGCCTGTGTCATGCCGAGCTCGCGCCCGGCGGCGGTGAAGCTCGACAGCCGTCCGGCGGCTTCGAAGACGATGAGGCTGCCGGCGGAGGGCAGGAGGTGGCGCAAGCTTCGCATAAGGTGAACTTATACAGAAGATCAGGATTTTCCAGCGTCACAGCCATATTTTGCCTCGCTAACGTGAGTGGCGGGAAGAAGGAGCCTCCATGAACGCACCGGCCGTTGAATTGACCGAACAGACCCACCGCCGCGGCGGTGGCCGTCTTGGCCGCAAGGCGCTGAGAAGCGCGCCGATCGCGTCCTTCCCGACCCTCGTGCGCAAGATCCCCGCTTACGAGATCGTGCCCGACGAGGCGGTGGAGCTGATCCACGAGGAATCGCTCAAGATCCTCGAGGAGGTGGGTTGCGAATTCCGCGACGACGGGGCGATCGAGCTCTGGAAGGCCGCCGGCGCCGATGTCAGGCAAACGCGCGTCCGCATCGACCGCGCGCTCTTGATGGAACTCGTCTCGAAAGTTCCGCCTGAGTTCACGCTCAACGCGCGCAATCCGGAGCGCACCGTGCGGGTCGGCGGCAAGAACTCGATTTTCGTGCCGATGTATGGCGCGCCCTATGTCCGCGACCTCGACAACAAGCGGCGTTACGGTACGCTCGCCGACCTCAACAATTTCCACAAGCTCGCCTACATGGCGCCGGCGCTGCATTCGTCGAGCTCGGTCATCTGCGAGCCGATGGAAATCGCGGTGCCGAAGCGGCACCTACATATCATCCACTCGGCGCTGAAACATTCAGACAAGCCGTTCATGGGCATCGTGACGTCCAAGGAGCGCGCCGAGGACACGATGGCGATGGCCGGCATCGTCTTCGGCGAGGAGTTCGTGCGCGACAACCCCGTGCTGGTGGCGATTACCAACTGCAATTCGCCGCTGGTGTGGGATGCCACCATGATCGACGCCATGCGGGTCTATGCGAGCCACAACCAGCCGTTGATCCTGGCGCCTTTCGCGCTCTGCGGCGCCTCGACCTCAGCCTCCGCCGTCGGCGCGGTGGCGCAGGTCAACGCCGAGGCGCTCGCCGGCGTGGCTTTGACCCAGCTCATCCGGCCCGGCTCGCCGCAGCTCTACGGCCAGTTCATGGTCACCGTCGACATGAAGACCGGCGCGCCGATGGGCGGCACGCCCGAAGCGGCACAGATGATGTATCTGATGGGCGCGCTGGCCAGGAAATACAAGCTCCCGTGGCGCACCTCCGGCTTCCATGTCGGCTCCAAGCTCAACGACGCCCAGGCCGGCTATGAGGCGAACATGCTGATGCATGCCGCGATCCTTTCCGGCGCCAATTACATCTGGCATTCGGCCGGCTGGCTGGAGGCGGGCCTCACCTGCGGCTATTCGAAATTCGCCACCGACAGCGAGCAGCTGGTCGGCTGGTACAAATATGCCGGCGGCGTTCCCTTCGACGATTTCAAGGAAGCGATGGCGGCAATCCGCGAGGTCGGCCCGCAAGGGCATTTCCTCGGCACACAGCATACGCTCGAGCATTTCGAGAGCGCCTTCTTCATGCCCAACATCATGGACTTCAATTCCTTCGAGCAGTGGAGCGCCGAAGGCGCCAAGGACCACGACACGCGCGGCCTCGAAAAGGCGCGCGCCATGCTCGCCGACTACCAGGAGCCGAAGCTCGACGAGGGCATCGCCGAAGGTCTAAGGGATTTGATCGCCCGGCGTGAGGAAAAGCTGCCGGACAGCGTTAGTTAATAGACGATAGTTCAAGCAAAAGGGCAAAAGACCCGCTCAAACCAATGGGAGAAAGAGAATGACACTGTTCAGAAGCAATGGCGACCGGGTTCCGGCCGCTATCGAAGCAATGGCCGAGGAGGCGCGGGCAGGGCGTGTCGACCGGCGCGAATTCCTGGCTCTGGCAAGCGCTTTCGGTGCATCGACGGCTTTCGCCTATGGCATGCTCGGCCTTGCCGCGCCGACCAAGGCGCTGGCCGACGAGCCCAAGAAGGGCGGAACGCTGCATGTCGCGATGTCGGTCAAGGCGCAGAAGGACCCGCGCACCTATGACTGGACGGAGATGGCGAACGTCACCCGCACGTGGCTGGAGCCGCTGGTGCGCTACACGCACCAGTTCACTTTCGAGCCGGTGCTGCTCGAAAGCTGGGACGTCAATGACGACGCCACCGAATACACGCTGCATCTGCGCAAGGGCGTCACCTGGAACAATGGCGATGCCTTCAACGCCGATGATGTGGTCGCCAATCTGAACCGCTGGTGCGAGAAGGGGGCTTCCGGCAACTCCATGGCCGCCCGTGTCGGCGCGCTGATCGACACCAAGACCGGCAAGGCCAAGGACGGCGCGATCACCAAGGTCGATGACCACACGGTCAAGCTGAAGCTCAACGAAGCCGATATCGCCATCATCCCCAGCTTCACGGACTATCCGGCCCTGGTCGTGCACCGCGACTTCGACAAGGATGGCGCCGATCCGATCAAGAAGCCGATCGGCACCGGAGCTTTCGAGCTGGTGTCCTATTCGGTTGGTCAGAAGGCGGTCGTCAAGCGTCGCGAGAACGGCAAGTGGTGGGGCGGCGAAGCGCCGCTCGACGGGGTCGAATTCATCGACTACGGCACCGACTTCAACGCCACGCTGAATGCCTTCGATTCCGGCGAGATCGACCTCGATTTCGAAACGCCGGCCGATTTCATCGACCCGCTCGACAAGATGGACCTGGTGAAGTCGGAGGTCGCGACGGCGACCACGCTCGTTGCCCGCACCAACATCACGCATAAGCCCTATGACGACAAGCGGGTGCGCAACGCGCTGCAGATGGCAGTCGACAACAACCAGGTGATGCAGCTCGGCTATAGTGGCCGCGGCACAGTCGGCGAGAACCATCATGTCGCCCCGATCCATCCCGAATACTACCCGCTGCCCAAGAAGGAGCGCGATGCCGCCGGCGCCAAGAAGCTGATGGCGGAGGCAGGCCAAGCCGACTTCGAGCATGAGCTGATCACCGTCGAGGACGAATGGCAGAAGAACACCGGCGATGCGATTGCCGGCCAGTTGCGCGACGCCGGTATCAAGGTGAAGCGCACGGTGCTGCCGGGTTCGACCTTCTGGAACGACTGGACGAAATATCCCTATTCCATGACCATCTGGTACATGCGCCCGCTCGGCGTGCAGGTGCTGGCGCTCGGTTACCGCACCGGCGAGGCCTGGAACGAGACGGCCTACTCCAACCCGGAGTTCGACGCCAAGCTCAAGGAGGCGCTGTCGCAGATCGATGTCGCCAAGCGCAAGGAGGTGATGAAGGACGTCGAGGCGATCCTGCAGGACTCCGGCGTCATCGTCCAGCCCTTCTGGCAGAAGCTCTACTGCCACATGAACAAGAAGGTGAAGAACTATTCGATGCACCAGACCTACGAAATGGACTTCCAGAACGTCTGGCTGGATGCCTGAGCGCGCCTGGACTTCATGAGCCGCAAAAAAGGCGATATGCAGGATGCATGGCGGCGAGCTTGCCGCCACGCACCGAACCCCGGAGATCCTGCATGAAGCTGGTAGTGCTTGCCGCTGTCCTTTCGATTGCCTTGCCCGGCGCCGCGCTTGCCGGGCCGGCTTCCAACACCGTGAAGTTCTTCTATGTGCCTGCAGTGAAGTTCGAGGCGGACGCCAAATACCGTGACCGTTTCACTGAGCCGGTCACCAGGCTGTTCGAAGCCAACGACAAGGCGCAGAAGGAGAAGCCCGACGAGGTGTCCTGCATCGACTTCGACCCCGGCCTCGACGCGCAAGATTTCGATCAGAAGACCCTATCGAAGACGCTGAAGCTCACCGAGGCCGTCAATGGCGACACCGCGGAGGTGACGGCAAGCTTCAATCTTTTCCCGGAAGGCGATGACTCCAAACGCGAAATGGTGTGGTCGCTGAAGAAAGTGGACGGCAAGTGGAAGATCGCCGACATCAGCTCCAAGACCAACGACTGGAAGCTCAGCGCGCTGGAATGCGGCGCCTCGACGGAGTGATGCCGTGCTTCGCCTTCTCGTCCTCGCGCTGTCGAGCTTGTCGATGCTGGCCGCGGGGCTGAGCGGCGGAGCCTCGGCGCAGCTCTTCGGCCCGCCGCCGCCAAAAGCCTCACCCGACGACAATGCGCCGGCGGATGGTGCGGCGCCGCCTGCCACAACACCGGCGCCGCAAACCGCGCCGGCCGAACCGGTGCCTGCCGCGCCCGTCCTGCCCGGATCGCCGACAGCGGTGGTCAAGCCGTTCTACGAGCATCTTGGTCTCGAAGTCGATCCCGCGCAGCGTAAGAACTTCATCGATCCGGCGAAAACCGTGATCGACAAAAGCGATGCGCTGCGCGTCTCGGGGCAGGGCGAGTGCCTCGACCCCAACATGGCGCTCGACAATGCAGATTACGACAAGCTCGCCATCGACCGGAGCCTGCGCACCATCGAGGCGGTCAATGGCGACGAGGCCAAGGTGGTGGTCGCCTTTGTCGTGGAGGGCCACCAGCACCGGCTGGAATGGAAGCTGAAGAAGGTCGGCGGCGCCTGGAAGGTCTCCGATCTTCTGTCGGTCACCGGCGAATGGGCGCTCAGCCAGTATCAGTGCGAGTGATGGTGGTGATTGAAGATCAGGGCTGGCGATCTTTCGCGCCCCCCTCTGTCCTGCCGGCCATCTCCCCCGCTTGGGGGGAGATCAGATGCCGCGCCGGCTTTCGCCAATCTCCGACGTTGCAGGATAGACCGGGCGCCGAAGCTGCCAATCTCCCCCCTTGCGGGGGAGATGTCCGGCAGGACAGAGGGGGGCGCTGTCCCGCCAGCCTTTCGCAACAAATCTCAACCGCGCCCGCGATAGGGCGCAACGCCGGTGTCGGGCAGCCATACATCCTTGGGCGGCGCGCCGGTCTGCCAGAAGACGTCGATCGGGATGCCGCCGCGCGGGAACCAGTAGCCGCCGACGCGCAGCCAGAGCGGTTTCGTGGCCTCCACGATGCGGCGGCCGATCATCACCGTGCACTCCTCATGGAAGGCGCCATGGTTGCGGAACGAGGTCATGAACAGCTTCAGCGACTTCGATTCCACCAGCGTCTTATCGGGCGCGTAGTCGATGACGATGTGGGCGAAATCCGGCTGGCCGGTGACCGGACACAGCGAGGTGAATTCCGGGCAGGTGAAGCGCACGATCGCCGGCGGGCCGTCACCGCGATTGAAAGGCACGGTTTCCAGGACCGCCTGTTCGGGGCTCTGTGGCGTCTCGACGTGCTTGCCGAGCTGGGTGAGGTTTTTGGCGTCGGTCATGGGCGGGCTCCTTGCTCCCGGCCGTTGGAAGCGCAGTTCAATGCGGCGGGCGCGAAACGAAGGTTGAAAGAAGCGTTGCAGTCCTCACGGGCGCAGCGCGTTTGACCGCTCATTAGCACAATTTGAAACGGCAGGAAGACAATGACCAGCAACGACCCGCTTCTCCAACCCTATCAGCTCAAGCACCTGACGCTGAAGAACCGGGTGATGTCGACCAGCCATGAGCCGGCCTATTCCGAGGACGGCATGCCGAAGGAGCGCTACCGGCTCTACCATGCCGAGAAGGCCAAGGGCGGCATGGCGCTGACCATGACGGCGGGCTCGGCGATCGTCTCGCGCGACAGCCCGGCCGCCTTCGGCAATCTGCATGTCTATGACGATCGCATCGTTCCGTGGCTCGCCGAACTGGCGGACGCCTGCCATGAACATGACTGCAAGGTGATGATCCAGATCACCCATCTCGGCCGCCGCACGGGCTGGAACAAGGCCGATTGGCTGCCGGTGCTTTCGGCCTCGCCGGTGCGCGAGTCGGCGCATCGCGCCTTCCCGAAGGCGATCGAGGAATGGGACATCGAGCGCATCGTCGCCGACTATGCGTCGGCCGCACAGCGCTGCCAGGCAGCCGGCCTCGACGGCATCGAGTTCGAATCCTACGGCCATCTGATGGATGGCTTCTGGTCGCCTTTGACCAACCACCGCGACGACGAGTTCGGCGGCTCGCTCGATAACCGGCTGCGCTTCACCGACATGGTGCTGGATGCGGTCCGCGCCGCCGTCGGCGAGAAATTCATCGTCGGCATCCGCATGGTCGCCGACGAGGATGTCGAAAATGGCATCTCGAAGGAAGTGGGCATCGAGATCGCCAGGCGCTTGGCCTCATCCGGCAAGGTCGATTTCCTGAACATCATCCGTGGCATGATCGAGACCGATGCGTCGCTGACCAAGGTGATCCCGGTTACCGGCATGCGGTCCTCGCCGCATCTCGATTTCGCCGGCGAGGTGAGGGCGGCGACGAAATTCCCGACCTTCCATGCGGCGCGCATTTCCGATGTCGCCACCGCCCGCCACGCCATCGCCACCGGCAAGCTCGACATGGTCGGCATGACCCGCGCCCATATCGCCGATCCGCATATCATCCGAAAAGTGATGGAGGGCCGCGAGCACGAGATCCGCCCCTGCGTCGGCGCCACCTATTGCCTTGACCGCATCTATGAAGGCGGTGAGGCGCTGTGCGTCCATAACGCCGCGACCGGCCGCGAGGCGACCATTCCGCACGTCATCGCGAAGAGCGAGGGACCGAAGAAGAAAGTCGTGGTGGTGGGCGCGGGCGCCGGCGGCCTGGAGGCCGCCCGCGTCGCGGCCGAGCGTGGCCATCAGGTGACGGTGCTCGAAGCCTCCAGCCAGGCCGGAGGACAGGTGCGCTTGGCGACCCAGAATCCGCGCCGCAAGGAACTGATCGGCATCATCGACTGGCGGTTGGCCGAGCTCGACCGGCTCGGCGTCGAGATCCGCTACGACACCTGGGCCGAGAAGGACGATGTGCTGGCGCTGTCGCCGGATGTGGTGATCGTGGCGACCGGCGGCATGCCGCAGAACCCGCCGCTGAGCGCTGGCGACAATCTCGTCACCTCGAGCTGGGATATCATGGCCGGCAGCGTCAAGCCGGCCGAGAACGTGCTGCTCTACGACGACAATGGCGGCCATCAGGGCATGGGCGCCGCCGAACTCATCGCGAACAGCGGCTCCAGGCTGGAGTTGGTCTCGCCGGAGCGTTTCTTCGCGCCGGAAATGGGCGGCATGAACCACGTGCCCTATATGCGCGCCTTCCACGAAAAGGGCGTCACCGTCACCATCAACACAAGGTTGCGTTCTGTGCGACGTGAGGGCAACCAACTCGTCGCTGAGCTGGCATCGGACTTTGCCGAAGGCTGGCGCGGCGAGCGCCGCATCGACCAGGTGGTGGTCGAGCACGGCACCGCGCCGCTCGACGATCTCTACCTTGCGCTTAAGCCTTTGTCGAAGAATGGCGGCGCGGTCGACTATGAGCGGCTGGTGAGTGGCGGCGACATCTTCCCCGTACGCCATCCCGAAGGTGGCTTCGTGCTGTTTCGCATCGGCGACGCGGTCGCGTCGCGCAACATCCACGCCGCCATCTATGACGGCATCCGGTTCGGGATCAGGATTTGAGGGTTGGTGACGCGCAACGGACCTTTGCAAGGAGAGCCACCTGCCGCTTCGGTCCGTTGCGCGCCGCGCCCGGTCGGCTTCGCCGGCCGTGCGATGTCAAAACAGCTTGGCTGTCGCCATGCAAAATACGGTGATGACCAGCAGCCCGCCCGCGATGCGTTCGCCTCTGGTCATCTTCGCCCGCAACTGGGTCTGAGTCGCAGCGTCGGCGCCAGCCAGCCGCCTGCTGGCCGAGGCGACAAGCGCGCCCTGCACGCCGGCGGCGATCAGCGCCGTCAAAATGCCCAGCGCCAACACCTTCTCCATCGACCCGAAAGCACCGTCGTGGAAGAAATACCAGAGCAGTATGCCGGTCAGGAACGCCAGGCCGGAGGCGCCGAGCTGCGGTCGGATGAAGTGCTCCGCCCTGATCCCCGGATCGCGGGCAACCGCAATGGTAGTGCCGGCCCAGAACACGCCGGCCATGACGTGCAGGCCGATGGTGACGATATAGACAAATTGCATGACCGCATTCCTCTCTGCCGCCCGCCGCGCGTCGCAGCATGTAGACGCCATCAATAAGACAAAGTTAGATATCTAACGGTTAGATGTCAATCATGAAGCTAAGTTTCGTGTGCCAATCGCTTTGCTCTACTGTCAAGTCATGACACCGTTTGATCGCCCGCCCGTCGGCATGAATCTCGCCCGCACCTCGAAAGTGGTGGCGCAGGCTTTCGATGCCGCCATGGCCGAGGTCGGCGGCACGCTGCCGGTCTGGCTGACCTTGCTGTCGGTCAAGTCGAAGGAACTCGCGAACCAGCGCGAGCTTGCCGGCATGATCGGCATCCAGGGCGCGACGCTCACCCATCACCTCAACGCCATGGAAGCGCAAGGCTTGCTGACGCGCCGCCGCGATCCGGAAAACCGCAGGGTCCATCAGGTGGCGCTGACCGAGGCCGGCGAAGCGCTGTTCGAAAAGCTGCGTCTCGCGGCCGTCGCCTTCGACAAGCGGCTGCGCGCTGGCATTCCCGACGACAGGCTTGCCGAATTCGCCGAGGTGCTTGCGGCGCTTAGGCGGAACGCTGAGCCGCCTCAGTCGTAACCCGGGATTGCGCCGAAGGCGTAGTGGCGCAGCCTGAGCGCCGCGATTAACGCCGTCAGTTTCGCCTTGCCGTCGAAGGCGTCCTGGAACATCTCTCATGCATGAGCAGGATCAGCTTGTTCGGCTTGGCGAAATGGCCATAGCCGAATAGATGGTCCATCTCGCTGACCAGATGGTCGACGCTCTGCAGCGGCTTGCCGCTGTCCTCATGCACCCGTTCGTGGTCCCAGCCATAGAGCCAGAAGCCCGACGCCGCGACGAATTCGTAGTCGGATCCTCGCGGCCGTCTTCAGCCAGCCCGAGTGAATTGTCGCACTTCGAGCAATTGGGCAGCCGGAACACGTCGCGTCCCGGCAGCCGCGCATGCACGGCCGGCTTCAGGCCAAGCACGGCGTTGGCCCTCGGCATATCGGCGACCACGCCTTCTGTGTCGCCGTAGAAATGCCGGTAGTGATTGTAGGCATGGCTGTAGCTGTGGTTGCCAAGTCACCAGCGGCATCGATTTCGCGCGCTGCAGCAGCGCCCGGTTGATAGCGTCGGCCTCGGCATGCATGCCGACCATGAACAGCGTCGCTGGCAATAGCAGCAGCGACAGGACGAAACGAAGCGGCATCCGTGAGATCCGGTTGCGATCACATAGGCCGCCATGCCCATACGGGCATGTCAAGTTTGTCCGCTATGCCAGGTTGCCCTGCAGTACTTTCAGCTTGGCCTTCTTCGGGCTGCGTGCCGTCAGCCATTCGCGTGCCTTGTCCTGCGGCATCGGGAAGGCGATGGAATAGCCCTGCACCTGGTCGCAGCCGATCGCCATCAGCGAGTCGAGCTCGGCCTCGGTTTCGGCGCCCTCGGCGACGATCGAGATGCCGAGCCCGCGGGCAAGCTCGGTGATGGCGCGCACGATCTTGCTGTTGTCGCCGTTCTCGTTGATGTTCTGGACGAAGCGGCGGTCGATCTTCAGCCGGTCGATCTCGTTCGGGTTGACGTGGCTGAGCGAGGCATAGCCGGTGCCGAAATCGTCGAGTTCAAGATGCACGCCCGCGGCGCGGATATGGCGGAGCTTCGCGGCGATCCCGGTCTTCTCGTCGTCGAGGATGACGGATTCGACGATCTCCAGGGCGAGCTTCTGCGGCGGCAGCCCCGCGCTCTCCAGCGTGCCGAACAGGAAGCTGTCGAAATCGGGCTCGCGCAGTTCCGTGCCCGAGACATTGACGGCGATGCGCCCGAAATCGATGCCGGCGCGGTCCCATTCGGCGGCCTCGTTGATCGCCTTGCCGATGACGATGCGGCCGATATCCGGCATGAAGCCGCATTTCTCGGCGACGGGAATGAACTCGCCGGGCGAAATCATGCCGCGTGTCGCGTGCTTCCAGCGCACCAGCGCCTCGATGCCGCTGATCTTGCCGCTGGTCAGCGACACTTGCGGCTGGAAATAGACCTCGAAGCTCCGATCGGCGATCGCCGTGCGGATGTCCTGTTCGAGCTGCTTGCGATAGTCGAGCTCGCGCCGCAGTTCCTCGGAGAAGAAGGAGAAATTGCCGCCACCGAGCTTCTTGGCCGAATAGAGCGCCAGGTCGGCATGGACGAGCAGGTCCTGCGCGTTGTCGGCGTCGACCGGATAGACCGCGATGCCGGCGCTGGCGCCGGGCAGGATGGTCGTGCCCTGGAAGGTGATCGGCTCGTTGATCTCGCCGAGAATGCGCTTGGCGAGCGCATGGATGTCCTCGGTCGTGCCGGCGCCGTTGAGGATCATGACGAACTCGTCGCCGCCGAGCCGCGCGCAGAGATCCGAGGCCCGGCAGGAATCGCGCATGCGCTGGGCGGTCACCACCAGCACATAGTCGCCGGCGGCATGGCCAAGCGTATCGTTGATCTGCTTGAAACGGTCGAGATCGAGCTGGATCACCGCCAGGCGCTCGCGGCGGCGGTGCGCTCCCTTGATCAGCGTATCGAAATGGTCGGTGAGGAAGGTGCGGTTGTGCAGCCCCGTCAGGCCGTCATGCACCGCGATGAAAGCCATCGAGTTGCGCGCGTCGACCAGCTCGCGCGTCTTGCGCAGGATGGCGTTGGACATCGGCCGGAAGATGAACAGCGCCACCAGAACGATCACCCCGAGCGTGGCGAAAAACAACGTGCGGTGCAAGTCGAGGATGTTGCTGGATTTTTCGTCGGCGAAGGCGCTGATGCGCTGGCCGAGCGCGGCATAGCCGGACATGGTGGCGTTGGCGACGGAAGCGTCGAGGCCGACGCGGTCGCCGCCGCCCTTATAGCCGTCGCTCTGCATGCCGAGTTGGGATCCGAAGGACGAGGCCAGTCGCTCTCCGTTGGCCACCAGGCCGACTGAGAAATAGTCGAGATGGAACGGCTTGCTGAACAGCACATATTCGATCGACCTGGGATCGTTGCGCGCCGGCGAGAGCGGATCGGCGCCTGTTTCCCTGAGCAGCCGATCGTAATTGGTCTCGAACTCGCCCGTCGCCTGCTTGAGCGCAGTGACCAGCGCCGGCTGCTTGTCGCGCGAGGCGGCACCCGTGGCGCTGGCCAGGAAGACGATGCGCTGCGACAGTGCCTTCTGTGTCTGGACGATGTCGAGCAGCGCATCATTGTGCTGTTGCTGCGCCATCAACTGCTGCAGAAGGATGAAGGAGGCGATCACCATGGCGGCGATGATCGTCAGCGCCAGCCAGTAGCCGGTCTTGATGAGCAGGATCAGCTTGCGCGAAACGCTCTGCACTGGCTGCTGCGACATAACTTGCTGACCCTCCGGTCGACCGATTTCCTGCCAAGGATTTCGTGGCGGGAAAACGATTACGTTGAAAGGGTTAACAGGTTGGCAAGGGAGAACTGCGGCCGTCACCGCGATTCGACAATGCTCGCAAGATGGTTATCACGTTCTTTCCCGCACCCCGCTTTTTTGATCGTATTGCCGTACCATCGCAGGGATCGCGACCGGGCTTTCGCAGCGCCACCGAAACGGTCGCTTTTGCGATGGATTTTTCGTGCCCGTAGCGCGACAGTCCGGCCTCGAACCGAACAGGGCCGGACCATGAGCAAAGCATTCCTTTCCCACATCGACAGCGAGCTTCAAGGCCTGAAATCGGCCGGACTCTACAAGTCCGAGCGGGTCATTTCCTCCATGCAATCCGCCGAGATCGAGGTCGGTGGCGAAAAGGTGCTTAACTTCTGCGCCAACAACTATCTCGGCCTCGCCGACAGCCCCGATTTGCGCGATGCGGCAAAACACGCGCTCGACCGCTACGGCTACGGCATGGCCTCGGTGCGCTTCATTTGCGGCACGCAGGAGGAACACAAGCAACTCGAAGCGACGATTTCGTCCTTTCTAGGCATGGAGGACACCATCCTCTATTCTTCCTGCTTCGACGCCAATGGCGGCCTGTTCGAAACGCTGCTCGGCGAGGAGGACGCCATCATCTCCGATGCGCTCAACCACGCCTCGATCATCGATGGTGTCCGGCTCTCCAAGGCCAAACGCTTCCGCTACGCCAACAACGACATGGCCGATCTCGAGGCCCGGCTGAAAGAGGCCAAGGACTGCCGCTTCCGGCTGATCACCACCGACGGCGTGTTCTCGATGGACGGCATCATCGCCAATCTCAAGGGCGTATGCGATCTCGCGGAGAAATACGATGCGATGGTGATGGTCGACGACAGCCATGCGGTCGGCTTCGTCGGCAAGAACGGCCGCGGCTCGGCCGAGCATTGCGGTGTCGAGGGTAGGGTGGACATCATTACCGGCACGCTTGGCAAGGCGCTGGGCGGTGCCTCCGGCGGCTATACGTCGGGCAAAAGCCAGGTGGTCGACTGGCTGCGCCAGCGCTCGCGGCCCTATCTCTTCTCCAACACGCTGATGCCGGCGATCGCCGGCGCCTCGATCAAGGTGTTCGACCTGATCCGTCATGGCGTCGCGCTGCGCGAGCGCCTATATGCCAATGCGGACCGGTTCCGCTCCAAGATGGGCAAGCTCGGCTTCACGCTGGCTGGCGCCGATCATCCGATCATCCCGGTGATGCTGGGCGACGCGGCGCTGGCGCAGGAGATGGCCGCGCGGATGCTGAAGCGCGGCATCTACGTCATCGGCTTCTCCTTCCCGGTGGTGCCGAAGGGCCAGGCCCGCATCCGCACGCAGATGTCGGCCGCCCATTCCAGCGCCGATATCGACAGGGCGGTCGCTGCCTTCGGCGACGTGGGAAAAGAACTGGGTGTAATCGCTTGACCCATGCTGAGGAAAACAGAAGTCGGCCATGACGATCGATGTCACGAGCAGGATCGAGATCGCCAGGCCACGCGCAGTCGTCGCCGCCTTTTCCGCCGATCCGGACAACGTGCCCCGCTGGTACGTCAATATCAAATCGGTCGAATGGAAGACGCCCCGACCGGCCCAGGTAGGATCGAGAATTGCATTCGTAGCGCAGTTCCTCGGACGGCGGCTTGTTTACACCTACGAAATTGTCGATCTCGTGCAGGGCGAGCGGCTGGTGATGCGAACCGCCGAAGGACCGTTTCCCATGGAAACGAGTTATGCATGGCGCGATACCCGAGAAGGCGCTACCCATATGGCGCTCCGGAACCGCGGCACCCCGACAGGCTTTTCCAGTCTCGTGGCACCGTTTATCGCCCTGACCGTTCGGCGTTCGACGGATCGAGACTTGCTCCGGCTGAAGAACATTCTGGAGGCGGCGCACTGATGAAACCGATCCATCAAGACAGGCAAGATTTTTGAGGAGCGTCTGATGTCCAACATGATGAAGGCGCTGGTGAAAGCCAAGGCCGAGCCGGGCATCTGGATGGAAGAGGTGCCGGTGCCGGAGATCGGCCCCAACGATGTGCTGATCAAAGTCAAGAAGACCGCGATCTGCGGCACCGACGTCCACATCTACAATTGGGATCAGTGGGCGCAGAAGACCGTGCCGGTGCCGATGGTGACGGGCCACGAATTCGTCGGCACCGTCGCCGACTACGGCGCCGCGGTCACTGAATACAAGGTCGGCCAGCGCGTCTCGGGCGAGGGTCATATCGTCTGCGGCCATTGCCGCAACTGCCGCGCGGGCAGGGGGCATCTCTGCCGCAACACGCTGGGCGTCGGCGTCAACCGGCCCGGCGCCTTCGGCGAGTATGTGGCCATCCCGCAGCACAATGTCGTGCCGATCCCCGACGACGTGCCGGACGAGATCGCCGCCATCTTCGATCCGCTGGGCAATGCCGTGCACACGGCATTGTCCTTTGATCTGGTCGGCGAGGACGTGCTGGTCACCGGCGCCGGCCCGATCGGCATTATGGGTGCGCTGGTGGCGCAATGCGTCGGTGCGCGAAAGGTCGTCATCACCGACATCAACCCGGTGCGACTGGATTTGGCGCGAAAACTCGGTGTCCAGCACGTCGTCGACGCCTCGAAGGAAAAGCTGCGCGACGTCATGCCGTCGATCGGCATGACTGAAGGTTTCGACGTCGGGCTGGAGATGTCGGGCGCCGCCCCCGCCTTCCGCGACATGATCGACACCATGAACAATGGCGGCAAGATCGCCATCCTCGGCATCGCGCCGACCGGCTTCGAGATCGACTGGAACAAGGTCATCTTCAAGATGCTGCATCTGAAGGGCATCTACGGCCGCGAGATGTTCGAGACCTGGTACAAGATGATCGCTTTGGTGCAGGGGCCGCTGGATGTTTCCGGGCTGATCACGCATCGGATCGGGATCGACGATTTCCAGGTCGGATTCGACGCGATGCGCAGCGGCAGTTCCGGCAAGGTGGTGATGGATTGGTAGGGGCCTCTGGAGAGATGTCGAGTTCCTTCGCCCCCTCTCTGTTCTGCCGGACATCTCCCCCTCAAGGGGGGAGATCAGCCGTCACGCCGGTCTTCGCCAATAACCAGTTGCAGAAAAGGCGCCGTTGCTGAAGCTGCTAATCTTCCGCCAAGAGGGGGAGATGGCCGGCAGGCCAGAGGGGGTGTGAAGGATCGCTACGTTGCGGATAACGCCCCTTCCAGCGCCGCCACTCCCCTGGTAATCGCCGTCCGCTCCTCCTCGCTCAGTCTCCCCAGCAACTCCCTTTCAAACGCCTTCGCCAGCGGCACCATCTCGCGATAGGCGGCGAGCCCCGCCTTCGTCAGGGCGAGGTGTTCGACGCGGCGATCGCTCTCATCCGGCGTGCGCGTCAACCACCGCCGCCGTTCCAACTCCGCCACCGCCCGCGACACCTTCGTCTTGTGCATGGCCGATTGTTCGCCGAGTTCCGTCGCCGTCATCGTGCCGCATTCACCCAGCCCGGACAGCGTGCGCCATTCCGGCCGCGTCAGGCCGTGGCGTTCGTTGTAGATGCGCGAGAACTCGCGGCTGACGGTGTCGGCAAGCCGGTAGAGCCGGTAGGGCAGGAAGCTTTCCAGCTCAAGGATATCCGGTTCCATGAAGCGCTCCCGGGATGCATCGTGGCCGTTGATAGTTACATTTTAGATGGTTACAAATGAAACCAGTTTTGGTCAACATCGCCGGCGGGCCGCGTCTCGGGACGCTCGCAAGTCGGGATCAGGGAGGATCGGATGGGCATTTCCTACATGCCGGGTTTCGGCAATGATTTCGAGACGGAGACGCTGCCCGGATCGCTGCCGCACGGCCGCAACTCGCCGCAGCGGCCGGCCTACGGGCTCTATGCCGAGCAGCTTTCGGGCTCGCCTTTCACCGCGCCGCGCGGCACCAACGAGCGCTCCTGGCTCTACCGCATCCGTCCTAGCGTAAAGCACACCGGCCGCTTCAAGGGCGCCAGCTATCCCTTGTGGAAGACCGGGCCCAATATCGGCGACCACGAGCTGGCGCTCGGCCAGTACCGCTGGAACCCGACGCCGATGCCGACCGAGCCGACCGACTTCATTTCCGGCATGCGCACCTTCACCACGGCCGGCGACGCGGTCGGCCAGTCCGGCATGGCCGCCCATGTCTATGTCGCCAACCGCTCGATGGTGGACGACCACTTCTTCAACGCCGACGGCGAGTTGCTAGTTGTGCCGCAGGTAGGCGCGCTGCGCTTGGTCACCGAGATGGGGGTGATCGAGCTTCGCCCCGGCGAGATCGCGGTGTTGCCGCGCGGCCTCGTCTTCAAAGTCGAGCTCGTCGACGCGGAGGCGCGCGGCTACGTCTGCGAGAATTACGGCGCCAAGTTCACCATGCCGGACCGTGGCCCGATCGGCGCCAATTGCCTGGCCAATCCGCGCGACTTCAAGACACCCTGCGCCTGGTTCGAGGAGAAGGAGACGCCCTGCCGGCTGATCGTCAAATGGTGCGGCGCCTTCCACGTTACCGAGCTCGGCCATTCGCCGCTCGACGTCGTCGCGTGGCACGGCAACTACGCGCCCTACAAATATGATCTGGCGACGTTTTCGCCCGTCGGCGCTATCCTGTTCGACCACCCCGATCCATCGATCTTCACCGTGCTGACCGCGCCGAGCGGCGAAGAGGGCACGGCCAATGTCGACTTCGTCATCTTCCCGCCGCGCTGGCTGGTGGCGGAAAATACCTTTCGGCCGCCTTGGTATCACCGCAACATCATGAGCGAGTTCATGGGCCTGATCCACGGCCAGTACGACGCCAAGGAGGAGGGTTTCGTGCCCGGCGGCATCAGCCTGCACAATCAGATGCTAGCGCATGGACCGGATGCGTCCGGCTTGGAGAAGGCGACGCGCGCGGACCTGAAGCCGGTCAAGCTCGACAACACCCTGGCCTTCATGTTCGAGACGCGCTTTCCCCAGATGCTGACGCGCTACGCCGCCGAGCTCGGCACCTTGCAGGAGAACTATATCGACTGCTGGGCCGACCTGAAGAAGCGCTTCAACGGCACCCCGAAAGGCGATTGGTCTTGAGGCATGCCCGATGAACGACCGGCTGGTGCTTCTGGGCTCCAAAGGCGGCCCGGCGTTGCGGCCGGGCGGTCCATGGCCGACCGCCTCGCTGCTGGAATTCGGTGGACGAACCATTGTCGTCGATTGCGGACTTGGCGTCACACGCGGCTTGGTCGATGCCGGCATAAGCCTGAAGGCGCTCGACCTGACCTTCATCACGCACCTTCATTCGGACCACGTTCTGGAACTCGGGTCGCTGATCCACACCGCCTGGACGGCGGGGCTGGCGACGCCGGTGACCGTTTTCGGCCCACCTGGCACGGGTCATTACTGGCAACGCTTCTGCCAGGCGATGGAGTTCGACATCGAAATCCGCATCGTCGACGAAGGCAGGCCGGACATCCGCGACCTGATCACGGTCGAGGAGTTCGGCGAAGGGTCTGTTCTGGACGAGCGGGGCCTCACGGTGACGGCGTTGCGCGTCGACCATCCGCCGGTGACCGACTGTTTTGCGCTGCGCGTCGAGAATGGCGGCAGGAGCGTGGTGTTTTCGGCCGACACCGCATTTTTTCCGCCGCTGGCCGGCTTTGCCAAAGGAGCCGACATCCTCGTCCATGAAGCCATGCTCGCGGAAGGCGTGGAAAGGCTGGTCGCCAGGACCGGCAACGGTGCGCGGCTGCGCGAGCATCTCTTAGCCAGCCACAGTTTTGCCGACGAAGCAGGCCGCATCGCCAGCGATGCCGGGGTGAAGCGGCTTGTGCTCAACCATCTCATTCCAGCCGACGATCCGGCTATCGGCGAAGCCGACTGGATCGACGCCGTCAGGAAAACTTGGTCCGGCGACTTGACGATTGCCCGCGACGGCCTTGTTGTACCGCTAAGCGGCGAACACGCCGCGTCAGGAGAGGAAACCGCATGAAGCTTGCCACACTGAAGAACGGGACGCGCGACGGGAAGCTGGTCGTGGTCTCGCGCGATCTGACGCGGTTCACGGATGCCTCCTTCCTGGTGCCGACACTGCAGGCCGCGCTAGACGACTGGCGCCGCATCGCGCCGCATTTGGCGGCCATGGCGGAATCGCTGGAGGCCAACGCGGTGCCTTCGGCGCGCTTTCATGAGCACGACGCGCATTCGCCGCTGCCGCGCGCCTATCAATGGGCGGACGGTTCGGCCTATGTGAACCATGTCGAGCTGGTGCGCAAAGCGCGCGGCGCCGAGATGCCGGCGAGCTTCTGGACCGATCCGCTGATCTACCAGGGCGGTTCGGACTCCTTCATTGCGCCGCGCGATCCGATCCGCATGGCCGACGAGGCATTCGGCATCGACCTGGAGGCGGAGGTCGCGGTCATCGTCGACGATGTGCCGATGGGCGCCAGTCTGGAACAAGCGAAGGAGGCAATCCGCCTAATTATGTTGGTCAACGACGTCACGCTTCGCGCCGTCACCGGCCCGGAACTGGCAAAAGGTTTCGGCTTCTTCCAATCGAAACCGTCTTCCGCTTTCTCGCCGGTCGCGGCCACGCCTGATGAATTGGGCGATGCCTGGGACGGTGGCAAGGTCAATCTCGCGCTGCTGGTCGACGTCAACGGGAAGCCGTTTGGCCGCGCCAATGCCAGCGTCGACATGACCTTCGATTTCCCGGCGCTGATCGTGCATGCCGCCAAGACGCGACCGCTCGCCGCCGGCGCCATCATCGGCTCGGGCACCGTCTCCAACAAGCTCGATGGCGGGCCTGGCAAGCCGGTCTCGGCGGGCGGCGCCGGCTATTCCTGCATCGCCGAGCTGCGCATGATCGAGACCATCGAGTCAGGCGAGCCGAAGACGCCCTTCCTGCGTTTCGGCGACACGGTGCGCATCGAGATGAAGGACAGAACCGGCCACTCGATCTTCGGCGCCATCGAGCAGAAGGTCGAAAAATACGAGGGGTGAGGGAGAACCCGAACGGTGACCCTGCTCGATCACCTGCGCCGCATGGCCCGCAACAATCTCTGGTCAAACGACCGGCTCTACCGCGCGGTGCTTGCGCTGAAGCCTGGCGAGTTCGAGGCCGGACGCACCAGCTTTTTTCCGTCGATCAGCGAAACCCTCAACCACATCCTCGCGGTCGACCTTCTCTATCTCGACTTCCTGACGGATGGAGGCCGGGGTGCCGCAGCCTACGACGACTACCTGCCGTTCGACGATGCGGCGACCCTGGCGACGGCGCAGGCCGATTTCGACCGCCGGCTGATTGCCTTCTGCGATCACTTGTCCGAAGCCGATCTCGACCGCCGCGTCATCACCGACCGGCGCGAGGACGGCATGGTCCCCGAGTGCATCGGCGATATCCTCGCCCATCTCTTCCTGCACGACATCCATCATCGCGGCCAGGTGCACGCCATGCTTTCCGGCACCTCCGTTCCGCCGCCGCAACTGGATGAGTTCCTGCTCGACTATGACCTGAAGCTCAGAAAGGATGAAGTCGAGCGGCTGGGGCTGCAGCCTTAAGCACTCGACCTATCCAACCGGGTTGAAACCGCACCGTCGCCGGGCGAAATGCCGTGCTTCGCCGGAGGCGGCAAAAGACGCGCTACAGCTTTCCCGCGCCGGGTGATCACGATCTCCTCGCCGGCGTTGGCGCGCCTGACGAGTTCCGACAGTTGGCCCCGGCTTCGGTTATAGAGACGTTCACGGCTCCACCCCTTGGGACCGGAGCTTAGATCAATGCCGGTCGAGCCGCAAACGAGCTTTCGGCCCTATGCCGCCTTGCCGTCCAGCTTGATAACGCCGCGCTTGATCTGATCCTGCTCGATCGATTCGAACAGCGCCCGGAAATTGCCCTCGCCAAAGCCTTCGTCGCCTTTCCTCTGGATGAACTCGAAGAAGATCGGCCCGATCACGGTTTTCGAGAAGATCTGCAGCAGGATCTTCGTCGTGCCGCCGTCGACCACGCCTTCGCCGTCGATCAGGATGCCGTGCTTCTTCATGCGCTCGATCGGCTCGTCATGGCCGTGCACGCGCTCATGCGACATCTCGTAATAGGTGTCGGGCGGGCCGGGCATGAATTTTAGCCCGTTGGCGGCGAGCTTGTCGGTCGCCTCATAGATGGCGTCGGTGCCGACGGCGATATGCTGGATGCCCTCGCCATTATACTTTTTGAGGTACTCGGCGATCTGGCTGGTCTCGTCCTTGGACTCATTCAGCGGAATGCGGATCTTGCCGCAGGGCGAGGTGATGGCGCGGCTGACAAGGCCGGTGATCTTACCGTCGATGTCGAAGAAATGGATCTGCTTGAAGCCGAACAGATCGCGGTAGAAATCCCACCATTTGTCCATGTTGCCGCGATAGACATTGTGGGTGAGATGGTCGAGATAGTAGAAGCCGACGCCCTCGGGCTTGGGGTCGCGCTCGCCCAGCCATTCGAACTCGGCGTCATAGGCCGAGCCCTTCTCGCCATAGGCTTCGATGAAATAAAGTAGCGAGCCGCCGATGCCGACGATGGCCGGCACGTCGAGCGCCTTGTCGGTGCCCTCATAGGGCGTGGCACCCTTTGAGACGGCATGGTCGAAGGCATGTTTGGCATCGACTACGCGCCACGCCATCGAGGCGGCGCAGGGGCCGTGCTTCTCGACGAACTTCATCGCATGCGAGCCGGGCTCGGCATTGACGACATAGTTGATGTCGCCCTGGCGCCAGACGGTGATATCCTTGCTGCGATGCTTGGCAACCGCGACATAGCCCATGCGGGCAAAGAGCTCGGCCAGTTTTGCCGGCTCTGAATGCGCGAACTCGACGAATTCGAAGCCGTCGGTGCCGGCGGGGTTTTGCTTGCTGATCCTGGCGGGCGGGGCGTCGTGCGGGAAGGGGCCCATGGCAGTCCTCCGAAAGCTGTTGCGGCCAAGCTTGGCCATCTTCACCATAATAGCGCGGAGCAGCCGCACGGTGCTTGCATTCAACCGCTTGAAATGGTCATCATGTGCGCAAATTGTGCATGAATGGAGGATTGTTCGTGGATGACACGCGTCTCGATCAATTTGACCGCAAGATAATGGCGCTTCTGCAGGAGGATGCACGCTATACCAACAATGACCTTGCGGAGCGCGTCAACCTCTCGCCCTCGCAATGCTCGCGCCGCCGCCAGCGGCTGGAGGATGATGGCTACATCAAAGGATACCGCGCCGTGCTCGACCGCGATCGTCTGGGCTTTTCGCTGGTCAACGTCATCTCGGTGACTTTAGCCACCCACAACCGCGACAATGCCCGCCGCTTCGGCGAGCTGGTGGCCCGCCTGCCCGAAGTGCAGGAGGCGCACGCGCTGACCGGCGAGATGGATTACATCCTGAAGGTGGTGACGCCCGACCTCAAGTCACTGTCCGAGTTCGTCAACGGCGTGCTCCTGCCGCACGAATCCGTGCAGCATGTGAAGACCGCGATCGTGCTGGAGACGCTGAAGGAAACCGGCGCGCTGCCGATTTAAAGTGTGCCGATATTCAGGTGAGGCCGGCCAAAATGGCGGCTTCCTGCGCTTCCGGTGCTCACGTACTTTAAGTACGCTCCGCTCCGGTTCTCGGAAGCCACCATTTTCGGCTCGGCCTGACCTGAATCTCAGCACACTTTCGCGGCAAATCCGTCACCCCCGCTGCTGCTGGATCAGCCCATAAAGATTGGTGCAGCGCGCGCCTGAGCGGCAGTAGGCAAACACCGGCCCTTCGAGTTCATCCAGCGCGGCGGCCTGGTCCTCGACATTGTCTAGGGTGATCTGGCCACTGATGACCGGAATGTAGCGGAAGCCAAGGCCGGCTGCCTCGGCCGCGGCCTGAACGCTCCCGGCCGAAGGCTGGCCGGACTGTTCGTCGTCCGGCCGGTTGCAGATCACGCTTTTGAAGCCTGCGTCCTTGATGGCGGCGATATCCTGCGGCTGGATCTGGCCGGAGACCGAATAGCCATCGCTAATCTGGCGGTATTCCATGATGTGGTCCTCGCAATCTCTTTGGCGGCAGTCTTGCCACTCCGGGAGAGGGGCGGCAATCCGCATTGAAGGAATTCCCTGCCAAATAGCGACGGCCGATCGAAAAATCCAACCGGGCCGATCCTGGTCCGGTTGGATGTTGGCCGCTCAGCTGCCGAGGATCGCGCCTTTGATCTGCGTGATGTTGTTGTGCATCATGTCGATATAGGTCGAGGCGGGACCATCGGGCTGAGACAGCGCGTCCGAATAGAGCGTGCCGCCAACCTTGATGCCGGTCTCGCCGGCGATCTGCTCGATCAGCCGCGGATTGGTGATGTTTTCCACGAAGATCGCCGCCGCCTTGTCCTGCTTGACCTGCCCGACCAGCTTGGCGACATCGGCGGCCGACGGTTCTGAATCGGTCGAGATGCCCTGCGGCGCCAGGAAGGTCAGGCCGTATTCGTGCTCGAAATAGCCGAAGGCGTCATGCGAGGTGATGACGACGCGCTTGGCTTCGGGGATCGACTGGATCGCCGCCTTCACTTCGCCCTCCAGCGCATCGAGCTTAGTGGTGTAGGCGGCGGCGTTGGCCTTGTAGCTGTCGCATCCCTCGCTGTCGGCCGTGCAGAACGCCTCGGCGATGTTCTTCACATAGATCTTGGCGTTGGCGATCGACTGGAAGGCGTGCGGATCGGTGACGGTCTTGCCGCCGCCGGTGCCAGCGCCTTCGGCGGCATCCGCATCGGCGAATTCCGGCTTGAAGTCGATCGGCGTGACGCCCTTGGTCAGCGTCACGATCGCGGCCTTGGTGGCGCTGGCATCGACCAGGCGCTGGAGGAAACCTTCGAAATGCAGGCCGTTGACCAGCACCACATCGGCTTTGGCCATCGCCACCGCGTCCGCCGGGCTCGGTTCATAGACATGCGCGTCGCCGTCCGGTCCGACAATGGTGGTGATGTTGACCCGGTCGCCGCCGACATTTTTCGCAAAGTCGGCAATGACGGTGAAGCTCGCCACCACTTTCAAGGGCGCCGCGAAAGCGGAGGAGGTTGCCAAAGCGCTTAATGTTATAACGCTCAACGCCAGCGCGGCACAGATGGATTTCAGCATTAGGTCGGTCTCCTTGCTTTGGGAATTGGGATCAGGCGGTGCGGTGGCGGTGATGCACGATGCGTGCGCGCAGCACGCCGCGCGTGCCGAACAGGATCGAGCAGAAATAGACGACGCCGGCCGAAAGGATGATTGCCGGGCCGGAGGGCAGCGAGGCGTGGTAGGACAGAAGCAGCCCGGCAATGCAGGAGGCAAAGCCGATCAGCACGGCGAGCACGCACATCGGTTCGACGCGCACCGTCCAGAAGCGGGCGGCGGCGGCAGGCAGCATCATCAACCCGACCGAGAGCAGCGTGCCCAGCGCCTGGAAACCGCCGACGAGGTTGAGCACGACAAGGCCTAAGAAGATGAAATGCACCGGGCTGCCCATGCGGCTCACCGAGCGCAGGAACAGCGGGTCGAGGCACTCGGCGACAAGCGCGCGCCAGAAGATGGCGAGACAGGCGAGCGTCACTACCACGATGCCGCCGATCAGGATCAGCGCCTCATTGTTGAGCGCCAGCACCGTGCCGAACAGCACATGCATGAGATCGACGCTGGAGCCGCGGATCGACACCATCAGCACGCCGACGGCAAGCGAGATGAGATAGAAGGCCGCCATCGACGCGTCCTCGCGCTGGATGGTGAAGCGAGAGACGGCGCCAGCGCCGAGCGCGACGATGATGCCGGCGATCAGCCCGCCGACGGTCATCGGCAGGATTTCGAGCCCATAGAGCAGGAAGCCGGCGGCGGCGCCCGGCAGGATGGCATGTGCCATTGCGTCGCCGGACAGGCTCATGCGCCTGAGCATCAGGAAGACGCCGACCGGGCAGGCGCCGAGCGACAGCATCAGCGAGCCGAACAGCGCCCGTTGCATGAAGGCGAAATCGGCAAAGGGCGCGATGAACAGGCCGTAGAGATCCATCACGCCGCCATCGGTCCGGAGCCATGCTGATGGTCATGGTGGTGATCATGCGCGTGATCGGGGTGCGCTTGATCATGGCCATGGTCGTGATCGTCCGGCTCGCACCACGGCGCGTTTTCTTCCCACGCCTCGTGGAAGCGCCTCGCCTTGAGCAGATTTTCTGGCCGCAGCGTTTCCTTGGTGTCGCCCCAGGCGACGGGCTGGCGGGCAAGCAGCAGCGTCTCCGGGAAATTCTGCCGCACCAGATCGAGGTCGTGAATCACGACCATGATCGTGCGCTCCTCGCCATGCCAGCGCTTTATCAACTGGATGAGATCGCCCACCGTCTTCGAGTCGACCGCATTGAACGGCTCGTCGAGCAGGATGAGGTCGGCGTCCTGCAACAGCACGCGGGCAAACAGCGTGCGCTGCAGCTGTCCGCCGGACAGCGTGTCGATCGGCCGCTTCTCGAAGCCGCCGAGCCCGACCGCCATCAGCGCCTTGCTGACGGATTCTCGGTCCTCTTTGGTGTAGCGCCCGAGCATGCCGCGCTTTGGCCATAGGCCGAGCGAGACCAGGTCGACGACGCGCGCCGGAAAGGAGCGGTCGAGCTCCGATTGCTGCGGCAGATAGGCGGTGCGCACGCCGGGCATGCGGACCACCGCGCCTTCCATCGGCTTCAGCACGCCTACGATGCCCTTCATCAGCGTCGACTTGCCCGAACCGTTGGCGCCCACCACGGCGGTCAGCGAGCCTTTGCGGACGATGCCGTTGAGATGATGGATCGCCGGATGGCTGCCGTAGCCAAGCGTCAGGTCGCGGAAGGTCAGGCAGGCATTGGTCATCAGACAGTCGGTCCGCGAAATCGAGTGTGTCGTCGATATGTGATGTTATTACATTAGTCAACATGGCGATCCGGCGGAATTGTGTCACGCCGGTCAACTCGCCGTGTAGGCGGATGGGCAGAAATCAGACATTTGGCTCAATTGGTTTCGTGGCCGCCGGCCTTGCTCCAGGCCGGCCCGGACTCTAAAGAGCAGCGACTCCCACAACGAAGGAACCTCCAATGAGCATTCGTCGCATCGATGTCGGCCCGCGCATGAGCCAGATCGTCATCCACGGCAACACCGTCTATCTGGCCGGCCAGGTCGGCGAGCCCGGCGGCAACGTCGCCTCGCAGACCCGCGACATCCTGAAGACCATCGACGAATTGCTGGCCAAGGCCGGCACCGACAAGACCAAGATCGTCCAGGCGATCATCTGGCTGGCCGACATGGGCACCTTCGCAGAAATGAATTCGGAATGGGACAAGTGGGTGCCGCAGGGCCACACCCCGGCGCGCGCCACCGGCGAAGCCAAGCTCGCCGCTCCGGAATATCTGGTCGAGATTATAGTGACGGCGGCGATCTGAGGCGGCACTCCCCCTCATCCGGCCGCTTCGCGGCCACCTTCTCCCCGGCGGGGAGAAGAGATTTGCGCCGGCGCTGACCGTTTCCTCTCCCCTTGGGGAGAGGTCAGCCGAGCGAAGTGGAGGCTGGGTGAGGGGGAGTCACCCCTGCGAAGGCGTAAACCGCGCCACCAGCGTGTGGCTCTCCGCCGGGTAGATGAACCGAACATGTGTCACCGGATACTCGGCGCTCCAGGTCCGGCGTTCGACCACCAGGCAGGGCGCGCCCGGATCGATGTCGAGCGCATCGGCGACTGTGTCGTCGGCGGCCATGGCGCGGATGCGGTGCTCGGCCTCGCTCCAGGGCACGCGGCCGATCAGCCAGGGGCCCGGCGCGATCTCGAGAAATTCCTCCTCGGCTGCCGCGGCCACCGCACAAAGATTGATCAGGCGCTGCTCTAGCGCGAACGGCCGTTCGCCGGCAAAATGCAGGCCCTCCAGCGCGAGCACCGGACCTGATTGGGAAAGCCCGAGCAGCGCGCGGTCCTCGGCGCCGCTGCGCCGCTTGAAGCGCTCCAGTCGCTCATAGCGATAGGGCAGGCCGAGCGCCTCGACCTCGATTCTGATGTCGTGCAGTTCCAGCACCGCCGCCTGCGACTGCGGCTGGCGCACGAAACTGCCGGAGCGGCGGCGGCGCTCGATCAATCCGGCTTTGGCGAGCTGCGACAGCGCCTTGTTCACCGTCATGCGCGAGCAATTATAGTGAGCCGTCAGCTCGTGCTCGAACGGGATGCGGTGTCCGGGCGCCCAGGCGCCCGACAGGATCTTCTCGCGGATGTCCGACAGGATGCGCTGATGCAGCGAGAGGATCCCGCCGCCTTCGATGTCATCTGTCTCTACAAGGCTCATTGGATGTTCCTGTTCAGCCCTGCGACAATGCGGTCATCACTTCGCGGAACCGTCCGGCGACCTGCTCACGCTTCGCATGCCTGCCGCCGCTGACCTGCTTCTTGCCATGTACCCAGACGCAATCGACCTTGGTGCCATTGGCAAAGATCCAGGCGTCGAGGATCGCGTCGCCCGCCTTGCCGGCAAGCGAGGGATGACCGGCGTCGAGCGAGACCAAATCGGCAGGGCCGCCGGCGGCAATCCGCGACTGGCCGGCGCCGAGCGCCCGGCTGCCCCCGTCGAGCGAGGCGTCGAACAGCGCGCGCCCGGTGGATCCGCCCGCGCGGGCCAGCACGTTGCGGGCGCGGTGGGCGAGGCGTTGCGAATATTCGAGCTGCCTCAGCTCGTCCGGCAGGCCGATTAGCACATTGGAATCGGAACCGATGCCGAAGCGCCCGCCATGCTCGATGAAGAGTGGGGCCGCGAAAGTGCCGTCGCCGAGATTGGCTTCGGTGATCGGACAGAGGCCGGCAATCGCGCCGCTCTTCGCCATCGCGGCTGTTTCCGCGTCGGTCATATGCGTGGCGTGGATCAGGCACCAGCGCTTGTCCACCGACGCCTGGCTAAGCAGGAACTCTACCGGCCGCTTGCCCGACCAGGCGACGCAGTCCTCGACTTCCTTCATCTGCTCGGCGACATGGATGTGGATCGGACCATCCGGCGCCATCGCCGCGACCGCATTGAGCTCATCCGGCGTTGCGGCGCGCAGGCTGTGCGGCGCGACGCCGACGACGGCCTGCTCCAACGAGCGAACGCCCTGGCGGCTTTTCTCAAGCAGGCGCCCGAAGCGCTCGACATCATTGATGAATCGCCGCTGGCCTTCGTTGGGAGCGGCGCCGCCGAAGGCGGAATGGGCATAGAAGACCGGCAGCAGTGTCAGGCCGATGCCGGTGTCTGCGGCGGCAGCCGCGATCCGCTCTGCCATTTCGGCGATATTCGCGTAAGGCTTTCCGTCGCGATCATGGTGGAGGTAGTGGAACTCGCCGACGCGCGAAAAGCCGGCCTCCAGCATTTCGACATAGAGCTGTGAGGCGACTGCCTCGACCTGGTCCGGCGTCATCGACAGCGCGAAACGGTACATCACCTCGCGCCAGCTCCAGAAACTGTCGGCCGAAGGGCCGCGCAATTCGGCCAAACCCGCCATGCCGCGCTGGAAGGCGTGGCTGTGCAGATTGGGCATGCCCGGCAGGACGATGGCGTGGCGTTCGTCGCCGGCCCAAGCGGCAGCGCCGGTCTCGACCTTCGAGATGCGGCCATCCTCGAAGGCGATCCTGACATTGCTTTGCCAGCCCTCGGGCAGAAGCGCCTGTTCCGCAAAGATCGCCGTCACGTCCATCTCCGAATCTGAATGCCCGTGCGACATTATCACTTGCGTCGCGTCCCAATATGTATATACATAATCGCCATCCAAGCAAATGGAAAAGATGATGGGTGGAGCAAACGGGAAGAGCGATCATCGGGTCTGGCGCAATGCGCGCCTGGCGACCACGGCCGAGGGTGCGGCCGGTCTCGGTATCGTCGAAAAAGGCGCGATCGCCGTGCGCGACGGGCTTATTCTCTATGCCGGCCCCGAGGCCGACATGCCGGCTTCGGTCGGGCAGGGCGCCGAGACCGTCGATTGCTCTGGACGCTGGATCACGCCCGGCCTGATCGACTGCCATACCCATCTTGTCTATGCCGGCAACCGCGCCAACGAATTCGAGATGCGTCTGGCCGGCGCCACCTATGAAGAAGTGGCGCGCGCCGGCGGTGGCATCGTCTCCTCGGTCAAGTCGCTGCGCGCCGCGAGCGAAGACGAGCTTGTTGCCCAGACGCTGCCGCGGCTCGATGCGCTGATCGCCGAAGGCGTCACCGCCGTCGAGGTCAAGTCCGGCTACGGCCTCGATGCCGAGAATGAGAAAAAGTCGCTGCGCGCCGCCCGCCGTCTGGCCAATGAGCGCCCCGTCACGGTCCGCACGACATGTCTTGCCGCGCACGCGCTGCCGCCGGAAGCCAAGGGTGACAAGGACGCCTTCATTGATCTCGTCGCCGGCACGATCCTCCCCGAGATTGCCGCTGAAAAACTCGCCGACGCGGTCGACGGCTTTTGCGAGGGCATCGCCTTCTCGCCGGAGCAAATGGCGCGCGTGTTCGACAAGGCGAAGGCGCTCGGCCTACCCGTAAAACTCCACGCCGACCAGCTTTCCAACCTGCATGGCGCGGCACTTGCCGCCCGCTATGGCGCGCTTTCTGCCGACCATCTTGAATATACGGACGAAGCCGGCGCCGAAGCGATGGCCAAGGCCGGCACCGTGGCGACCATCCTGCCCGGCGCCTACTACTTCATCCGCGAGACGAAGAAGCCGCCGGTCGATCTCTTTCGCCGCCACGGCGTAAAAATGGCTGTCGCCACCGACTCCAATCCCGGCACCTCGCCGCTCGCCTCGCTGCTGCTCACCATGAACATGGCCGCGACGCTGTTCGGCATGACTGTCGACGAATGCCTGGCTGGCGTCACCCGCGAGGCTGCGCGCGCCCTTGGCCTGTTGGGCCAGACCGGCACGTTGGAAGCCGGCAAATCGGCCGACCTCGCCATCTGGGAAATCGAGCGCCCGGCCGAACTCGTCTACCGCATGGGCTTCAACCCGCTCCATGCCCGTATCTGGAGAGGACAATGACGGAACTTACCCTGAAGCCCGGCAGCGCCACGCTTGCCGACTGGCGCGCCATCTATCGCGGCGCTGTGCCGAAGCTTGACGCCGCTTGCCGGCCGAAGATCAAGGCGAGCACCGAGGCCGTCGCCCGCATCGTCGCCAAGGGCGAGCCGGTCTATGGCATCAACACCGGCTTCGGCAAACTGGCCAGCGTCCGCATCCCGGCTGACGATCTCGAAACGCTCCAGCGCAACATCGTACTGTCGCATGCCGCCGGCGTCGGCGAGCCGATGCCCGTCGCCGTGGTGCGGCTGATGATGGCACTGAAGCTCGCCAGCCTTGCTCAGGGCGCTTCCGGCGTGCGCGCCGAGACCATCGACCTGCTTCAAGGGATGCTCGCCAACGACGTCATTCCGGTTGTGCCGGCGCAAGGTTCGGTCGGTGCTTCCGGCGACCTCGCGCCACTCGCGCATATGACCGCGGTCATGATCGGGGTCGGCGAATGCTTTACCCCGCATGGCCGGTTCCCGGCCAAGGTCGCCTTCGTCTCGCATGGACTGGAGCCGGTGACATTAGGCGCCAAGGAGGGGCTCGCGCTGCTCAACGGCACGCAGTTCTCGACCGCCTTCGCGCTCGCCGGCCTGTTCGAGGCCGAGGTGCTTTACCAGTCGGCGCTGGTCGCCGGCGCGCTGTCGACCGATGCCGCCCGAGGCTCCGACGCACCCTTCGACCCGCGCATCCATCTGCTGCGCAAGCATCGCGGCCAGATCGAAACCGCGGACGCGCTGCGCAACCTTATGGCCGGCAGCGCCATTCGTGAATCGCACCGTGTCGGCGACGAGCGCGTACAGGATCCGTACTGCCTGCGCTGCCAGCCGCAGGTGATGGGCGCCGCGCTCGACGTGCTGTGCAAGGCCGCCGATACGCTTGAGACGGAGGCCAATGGCGTCACCGATAATCCGCTGATTTTTGCCGAGGACGACACCGCGCTGTCAGGCGGCAATTTCCACGCCGAGCCGGTGGCCTTCGCCGCCGACATGATCGCGCTTGCGGTTTGCGAGATCGGCTCGCTGTCGGAGCGTCGCATCGCCATGCTGGTCGACCCGGCGCTGTCGGGCATGCCGGCCTTCCTGACGCCGAAGCCGGGTCTGAACTCCGGTTTCATGATCCCGCAGGTGACGGCGGCGGCGCTCGTTTCCGAAAACAAGCAGAAGGCCTATCCGGCGAGCGTCGATTCCATTCCGACCTCGGCCAACCAGGAAGATCATGTCTCGATGGCCGCCCATGGCGCACGCCGGCTGCTCGGCATGATCGAGAATGCGACCGCCGTTATCGGCATCGAATTGCTGGCCGCGGCGCAAGGCTGCGATTTTCACGCGCCCCTTGCGTCCAGCGAGGCGCTGGAGGCGGTGCGCAAGCTGGTGCGGGCCGAAGTCCCGCATCTCGACAATGACCGCCATTTCCATCCCGACATGGAAAAGGCGATCGCCATGGTCCGCAGCGGCGCCGCGGTGAAGGCGGCGGGTGCCGTGAAGCTGCCGTCGATCGCGGGAGCGGCATGATGGCCTCACCAAGCTGGCTCACCGTCACCCAGGGCACCGCACCGCTGCTGGTCTCGATCCCGCACACCGGCATTGACCTTGCCGGCCTCGACTCGCGCCTCGTCTCGCCTTGGCTCGGCCGGCGCGACTGCGACTGGTGGATCGACAAGCTCTATGATTTCGCCGCCGACCTCGGCGCCACGGTCGTCCACACCGCAATCTCGCGCACCGTTATCGACATCAATCGCGATCCATCGGGCGTTTCGCTCTATCCCGGCCAGGCGACGACAACCCTTTGCCCGACGGAAACTTTTGACGGCGATCCGCTCTATCGCATGGGCGAGGAGCCGACGCCGGCTGAGATCGACCAGCGTCGCGAGACCTATTTCGTTCCCTACCACGCCGCCCTCCAGGCCGAGATCGATCGGCTGCGCGGCATGCATGACCGGATCGTGCTCTACGACTGCCATTCGATCCGTTCGGTGCTGCCGCGCCTGTTCGAAGGCACGCTGCCGGTCTTCAACCTTGGCACCAATGACGGCAAGAGCACGGATCCCTTGCTGCAGGAAAAAGTGGCCGCCATCCTCGCTGCGACCGGCGAGACCTGGGTGGTCAACGGCCGCTTCAAGGGCGGCTGGATCACCCGCAGCTTCGGCCAGCCTCAAAACGGCGTCCACGCGCTGCAGATGGAGCTCTCCAACCGGGGCTACATGCGCGAGCCGGCCGGGAAGGGCTCGCCGGAAAATTGGCCGGTGCCTTACGATGCCACCTATGCCGCGCCGATCCGCGCCACGCTGAAAACAATCCTCGAAACCGCCATTGACTGGGCCGGGCGCTGACCCGCGCCGCCCGCCTTGCTTGAAAGGGACAATGATGACCGATCCCCGCCACAACATACGTGAAGTGCGCGCCCCGCGCGGCGACAAGCTCAACGCCCGCTACTGGACGACGGAAGCGCCGCTGCGCATGCTGATGAACAATCTCGACCCGGAGGTCGCTGAGAACCCGAACGAACTCGTAGTTTATGGCGGCATCGGCAGGGCGGCGCGCACTTGGAACGATTTCGACCGCATCGTCGCTTCGCTGAAGACGCTGGGCGAGGATGAGACGCTGCTGGTGCAGTCGGGCAAGCCCGTCGGCGTGTTCAAAACCCATTCCAACGCTCCGCGCGTGCTCATCGCCAACTCCAACATCGTGCCGCACTGGGCGACCTGGGAGAAGTTCAACGAGCTCGATAAGAAGGGCCTGATGATGTACGGCCAAATGACGGCCGGCTCCTGGATCTACATCGGCACACAGGGCATCGTTCAGGGCACCTATGAGACCTTCGTCGAGGCCGGTCGCCAGCACTACAACGGCGACCTCAAGGGCAAGTGGATCCTGACCGGCGGCCTCGGCGGTATGGGTGGCGCCCAGCCCTTGGCGGCCGTCATGGCCGGTGCTTCCTGCCTCGCGATCGAGTGCAATCCGGACTCGATCGATTTTCGCCTGCGCACCCGCTATCTCGACGAGAAGGCCGAGACGCTCGACGAAGCCATGGAGATGATTAATCGCTGGACCAAGGCCGGCGAAGCAAAATCGGTCGGACTGCTCGGCAACGCCGCCGAGATCGTGCCGGAGATGTTCAGGCGCGGCATCCGCCCCGACATCCTTACCGACCAGACTTCGGCGCATGACCCGATCAACGGCTATCTGCCGAAGGGCTGGACGATGGCCGAGTGGCGCGAGAAGCGCATCTCGGATCCGAAGGCCGTCGAAAAGGCCGCCCGCGCCTCGATGCGCGAGCATGTCGAGGCGATGGTGGCATTCTGGAACGCCGGAGTGCCGACGCTCGACTACGGCAACAACATCCGCCAGGTCGCCAAGGACGAGGGTTTCGAGAACGCCTTTGCATTCCCGGGCTTCGTGCCGGCCTATATCCGGCCGCTGTTCTGCCGCGGCATCGGCCCGTTCCGCTGGGCCGCGCTCTCGGGCGATCCGGAAGACATCTACAAGACCGACGCCAAGGTGCGCGAGCTCACCCCCGGCAACACCCATCTGCACAACTGGCTCGACATGGCGCGCGAGCGCATCTCGTTCCAAGGATTGCCGGCGCGCATCTGCTGGGTCGGCCTCGGCGACCGCCACCGGCTCGGCCTCGCCTTCAACGAAATGGTCGCCAAGGGCGAGCTCAAGGCGCCGGTCGTCATCGGCCGCGACCATCTCGATTCCGGCTCGGTCGCGTCGCCGAACCGCGAGACCGAAGCGATGAAGGATGGCTCCGACGCCGTTTCCGATTGGCCGCTGCTCAACGCGCTGCTCAACACCGCGTCCGGCGCCACCTGGGTGTCGCTGCACCATGGCGGCGGCGTCGGCATCGGCTTCTCGCAGCATGCCGGCATGGTGATCGTCGCCGACGGCACGCCCGAGGCAGCAAAGCGCTTGGAGCGCGTGCTGTGGAACGACCCGGCGACCGGCGTCATGCGCCATGCCGATGCCGGCTACGACATCGCCATCCAGTGCGCCAGGGAGCACCAGCTCAACCTGCCGGGCATCCTGGGCTGATCCAAATGCGCATCCTTCGTGCCGCCGATTACCGCGTCATGCCGTGGAAGAATGGAGGCGGCACGACCACCGAAATCGCCGTTTCGCCTGACGGAGCCGGACTCGACGATTTCGACTGGCGCATTTCCATGGCCCGCGTCGAGACCAGCGGGCCGTTCTCAAGCTTCGCAGGCGTAGACCGAACATTGTCGGTGCTGGAAGGCGAGGGGATTGTCCTTGACGTCGCCGGCCGGCCGCCGCTGCGGTTGACCTCGGCTTCGGCGCCGCTCGCCTTTCCGGGCGACATACCCACCGGTGCGGCGCTGATCGGCGGTCCGATCACCGATCTCAACATCATGACCCGCCGCGGCCGCGTGGCCCATGAGGTCGAGCGCCGGTCTTTCACCGCCGAGATTCGGATCACGCCGCGCGCCGACACCACGCTCGTTCTTGCCGTCGGCGCCGGCGCCACCCTCTTCACGGACGATGCGTCGAGCCTCGGACCGCTCGACACGCTGATCCTCCATCGCGACAGCCCGGAAATGCGGCTTCAGCCCAAGGGGCCGGGCCTGCTTTTCGTGATCGGGCTCCACCGCCTCGCGGCCAACCGTTAACGGCTGTTGCCAAACATGATCGCGGCTCGGGCGAATTATCGCCCGGCCCCTTGCATGTATCACGAAAAAGCCCGAATCCTTGCCCTGATCCAACCGGGGGCGGAGAGTGAGGGGCGTTCGCCCACGAGCTGTCGAAAGGGCACGCCCCGGTTGTGGTGCGCAAAACAAACTTTCGGCCGATCAGTGATGCAACCAATTGCAATTGAACCGGTTTTAGGGCCATTGCCGTGGCGGTGACGCCGCATTGCGCCCCCGCTTACGGAATTTTCAATGAACATTCAGACCAATCCCAACAAGATCGAACTGACAAGCGCCGGCTTCCCGGCGGCGACGGATGCGCCGATACGCTCCAATTTCCTGCCTGAGGATCGGCTGCGCGCCTTGGGCGTCGCGCTCGCCAAGGGCGAGGTCAAGGAATTGTTCGGCCTCGCTCCTTTCGAGTTCCAGGCCCGCATCCGCGACAGCGCCAAGAAGATTCTCGAAGTCTACCGCTCGACCAATGCCGCGCAGGCCAAGGGCGAGACCATCACGCCGGCCGCGCAATGGCTGCTCGACAACAATTATCTGGTCGAGGAGACCATCTTCCAGGTCAAGCGCGACCTGCCGCGCCGCTTCTACCGGCAGCTGCCGACGCTCACGCTCGGCGACGGCACGGTGCTGCCGCGCGCCTTCGTCGTCGCCTGGAGCTATGTCGAGCATTCCGACAGCTCCGTGTCGGCCAGCATGTTCAAGGCGATCGTCGAGGGCTTCCAGTCGGTCGAGCCGATGAAGATCGGCGAGCTCTGGGCGCTGCCGTCGCTGCTGCGCTTCGTGCTGATCGAGAATCTGCGCCGCATCGCCGTGCGCGTCGAGCGCACCAGGCAAATGCGCCAGACCGCCAACGAGGTCGCCGACCGGGTTCTGGCGACCGACGACAATGCCGACCGCACCAGGATCCTGTCGCACTACAGCGCGCATGCGCAGGACACCACTTTCGCCACCCAACTGCTCTACCGCCTGCGCGACGGGTCGCAGAACGCCGGCCGCGCGCTGGAATGGCTGGAAGGCGAGCTCGAAAAGACCGGCTCCGACGCCGAGGAGATCATCATCTCCGAGCATCAGACGCTGTCCTCGGGCAATGTCACCACCGGCAACATCATTCGCGGTTTGCGCCTCATCAACGACGTCGACTGGACGGTCTGGTTCGAGGGCGTCAGCCGCATCGACACGCTGCTGCGTGAAAAGACCGATTTCGCCAACCTCGATTTCTTCTCGCGCGACCAGTACCGCACCGCGATCGAACAGCTGGCGCGCCGCTCGCATCTCTCCGAGTACCGCGTCGCCGAAAAGGCGATCGAGCTCGCCGGTCACACCCCCGGCCTCACCGATGCGTCCGGCCTGCCGGAAACAGCGGACCCGGCCGTGCACACCGATGTCGGCTTTTTCCTGGTCGGCCCGCGCCGGCAGGAGCTGGAAAAGGCGATCGGCTACCGGCCGCCTTTCCATGTGACCTTCAAACGAGGCTTTGCCAGCGCCGGCTGGCTGGGCATTGTCGTGCCGGTCTTCCTGTTGACGGCGCTGCTGCTGGTGCTGTCGGGCAAAGCGCTCGTCAATCTCGGCCTGTCGGTGGAATCGATCACGCTGATGCTGGCGCTGTTCGCCGTGCCTGCCAGCGAGGGCGCGCTGGCCTTCTTCAACACCGTGGTGGCGCTGTTTCTCAAGCCGACCCGGCTTGTCGGCTACGACTACAACAAGCACGGCATACCGGCCGAGTCGCGCACGATGGTCGTGGTTCCGTCGCTGATCGGCTCGCGCGATGATGTCGAGGAAAACATCCGCAACATCGAGGTGCATCACCTCGCCAACACGGCCGAGGAAATCCATTTCGCGCTCTTGTCCGACTGGCCGGACTCCAAGACCGAGATCGACGCCGCCGATATCGAGATCCTGCAATATGCCCGCGACGAGATCGCCAGGCTCAATGCACGCTATCCGTCGGACGGCTCGCCCCGCTTCTACCTCCTGCACCGGCGCCGGCTCTACAATCAGGCGCAGGGCTGCTGGATGGGCTGGGAGCGCAAGCGCGGCAAGCTGCATGAGCTGAACCTTCTTTTGCGCGGTGACAGCGACACCACCTTCCTGCCGCTCGACGTGCCGCTGCCGGAAAAGGTCGTCTATGTGATGACGCTCGACGCCGACACGCGCACCACGCGCGATGCGGTTTCCAGCTTGGTCGGCAAGCTCGCCCATCCGCTCAACCGCCCGCATTTCGATCCGGTCAAGCACGTCGTCACAGCCGGCTACACCATCCTGCAGCCGCGCATCACGGCTTCGCTCACCAGCGGCGACGATGCCTCCTTCTTCCAGCGCGTCTTCTCGGCAAATCGCGGTCTCGACCCCTATGTGTTTGCCGTCTCCGACGTCTATCAGGACGTCTTCGGCGACGGGTCCTTCACCGGCAAGGGCCTTTACCATGTCGATGCCTTCGAGGCGGCGCTGAAGAACCGCATCGACGAGAACACCATCCTCAGCCACGATCTGCTCGAGGGCGCACTGGCGCGCGCCGCGCTGGTCACCGATGTCGAGCTGGTCGAGGATTATCCGACCCGCTACTCGGTCGACGCCTCGCGCCACCATCGCTGGGCGCGCGGTGACTGGCAGTTGCTCGGCCATATCTTCGACCCGCGCTCCGGCGTGCCTGCGCTGTCGCGCTGGAAGATGGTCGACAATCTGCGCCGCTCGGTTACCCCGATCTTCTGGGTCATGGCCTGCGTCGCCGGCTGGACGCTGCTGCCCTTCACCCAGGCCGCGCAGTGGCAGGCTCTTATGATCCTCAGCCTGTTCATGGCGCCGACCTTCGACATCGTGAACGGCATCCTGCCGAAGAGCGGCGACCAGACGCCGCGCGGCCACTTCTCCGCTTTGGCCCGCGACACCGTGTTCGGCACAGCACTAGTGGCGCTCAAGGTGCTTCTCATGGCGCATCTCGCCTGGATGATGGGCGATGCCATCATCCGCACCATCTACCGGCTATTCGTCAGCCGGCAAAATCTTCTGGAATGGCGCACCGCCTCGCAAGCCGCCAAGGGCGGCAACGATCTCGGCGCCTATTACGGCATGATGTACGGCGCGGTGATCATTGGCGTCGTCGGCCTCGCCATTCCCGTGCTGGCCGATTCCACCGGCGCCTTCGTCGCCTTCTTCTTCGCCATCTTCTGGATCGCCTCGCCCGCGGTCGCCTGCTGGATCAGCCGTTCGGCCGAGACCGAGGACAGGCTGCGCATCTCACCCGCCGACATCCACGCGCTGCGCACCTTCGCGCGCCGCACCTGGCACTATTTCGAGACCTTCGTGACGGCCGAGCAGCATCACCTGCCGCCGGACAATTTCCAGGAGAGCCCGGCGCCGGTGGTGGCGCCGCGCACCTCGCCGACCAATATCGGTGTCTATCTGCTTTCGGTGGTGTCGGCGCGCGATTTCGGCTGGATCAGCCTGTCGGACGCCATCACCCGCATCGACGCCACGATGACGACGATCGAGAACATGCCGCGCGATCGCGGTCATCTCTATAACTGGTACGACACGACGACACTGAAGCCGCTCTATCCACTCTACATCTCCGCGGTCGACAGCGGCAATCTCGCCGGACATCTGGTCGCGGTTGCGGCCTCCTGCGCCGAATGGGCCGAAGCCCCGTCCGTGCACCTGCAGGGCGATTTCGAAGGCATCATCGACACCGTCACCATTCTCGACGAAAGCCTGGACGAGCTGCCGGACGACCGCCGGCAGTTGCGGCCGCTGCGCCAGCGGCTGGCCGACCGTCTGGATGGCATGCGACGCGCGGTGGCGACCATCAAGGCCCAGCCTGAGATGGCATCGATCCGCACCATCAATCTTGCTGTGCTCGCGGGCGAGATCCGCAAGCTCGCCACCGCCATCCACACCGAGGCAACCTCTCCGAAAAGCGATATCATCGCCGATTGGGCGGCCAGGCTGGAGGCGACCTGCGAGGCGCATGTGCATGATTCGCACAATGACGAGAGCGCCGTCGCCGCTCTGCGCGCCAAGCTGCTCGCCTTGCGCGAGCGGTGCCGCCGCTATGCCTTCGAGATGGATTTCTCCTTCCTGATGCGGCAGGAGCGCAAGCTGCTCTCGATCGGCTACCGCGTCGAGGACCGCCAGCTCGACGAGAGCTGCTATGACCTTCTCGCTTCCGAGGCGCGGCTCACCAGCCTGTTCGCCATCGCCAAGGGCGACCTGCCGACCGAGCATTGGTTCCGTCTGGGACGCCCGATCGTCGAGATCGGCTTCCAGGGCGCCCTGATGTCCTGGTCGGGCTCGATGTTCGAGTATCTGATGCCGCCGCTGGTGATGAAGGAGCCGCAGGGCTCGATCCTCAACCAGACCAGCAAGCTCATCATCAAGCGCCAGATCCAGTATGCGCGTTCCAAGAACGTGCCCTGGGGCATTTCGGAAGCGGCCTACAATGCCCGCGATCGCGAACTCACCTATCAATACACCAATTTCGGCGTGCCCGGCCTCGGCCTGAAGCGCGGCCTTGGCCAGAACACCGTGATTGCGCCTTACGCGACGATCCTGGCTGCGCAGTTCAGCCCGCGCGAGGCGGTGCAGAACCTGCAGCGGCTGCGCTCGATCGGCGCGCTTGGCCGTCACGGCTTCTATGACGCCGTCGATTTCACCCCGCAGCGCGTGCCCGAAGGCGCCGACCACGCGGTGGTGCAGAACTACATGGCGCACCATTCCGGCATGTCGATCGCGGCGGTCGCCGACGCCATTTTCGAGGGCCGGCTGCGCGAGCGTTTCCACAGCGACCCGGTGATCGAGTCGGCCGAGCTGCTGTTGCAGGAGAAGGCGCCGCGCGACATTCCGACCGCAACCGTCAGGACGGAAGCCGACGAGCGCTCCAAGGACACGGCCGAGACAGAGAGCCCGGACAGCCGCATCATCCTCGACCCGATCAAGGCGCTGCGGGCGACCAACGTCATGTCCAATGGCCGCTATTCAGTCATGGTCACCGCGACCGGCTCCGGCTACAGCCGCTTCGGCGAACTTGCCGTGACCCGCTGGCAGCCGGATCCGAGCGAGGATCGCCTCGGCTACTATATCTTCCTGCGCGACACCGCGACCGGCGACTGGTGGTCGGCTACGGCCGAGCCGAAGCGCGCAGAGGGCGAGCGCGTGCAGACGCTGTTTGCCGACGACAAGGCGAGCTTCACCAAATCGGTCGGATCGCTGCGTTCCGAGGTCGAATGCATCGTCATTTCCGAGGGCAATGGCGAAGGCCGCCGCATCACGCTCTATAATGACGGCGCCACCGACCGGCATATCGAGGTGACGTCCTTCGCCGAGCTGGTGCTTGGCAACGAGGCCTCGGACAACGCGCATCCGGCGTTTTCCAAGATGTTCGTCGAGACCGAGATCGCGCCAAACAACGGCGCGATCTTCGCCACGCGGCGCAAGCGCGACAAGAACGACCCCGACCTCACCATGGTGCATTTCGTCACCGATCCCTCGGGCCCGTCGCGCGACGCCGAGGCCGAGACCGACCGGCGCGCCTTCATCGGCCGTGGCCGCACCATCGCCGATGCCGTCGCCTTCGATCCCGGCGTCAGGCTCTCCGGCAGCCAGGGTTTTACGCTCGACCCCGTGGCGGCGCTGCGCCGCCAAGTGCGCGTGCCGGCCAATAAGAAGATCTCGCTGACCTTCTGGACTGCCGTCGGCGCCACTCGCGAGGAGCTCGACCAGGCGATCGCCCGGCTAGACCACCAGGAAAGCTTCGCCCGCCAGGCCATGCTTGCCTGGACGCGCAGCCAGGTGCAGACACGCCATATGGGGCTCAGCCTCACCGATGCGGCCAATGTGCAGAAGCTGGCGCGCTACCTGATCTATCCCGATCCGTTCCTGCGCCTGCCGGCCGAATCCATCGCCTCGGGCCTCGGCCGCCAGTCGAGCCTGTGGCCGACCAGCATCTCCGGCGATTTCCCGATCTTCCTCGTGCGTATCGGCGACGTCGCCGATCTCGAGATCGTCGCCCAGGCGCTGCGCTTCCAGGAATACATGCGCGCTCGCGGTATGATGATCGACTTCGTCGTCGTCAACGAGCAGGCCTCGTCTTATGTGCAGGACCTGCAGCGCGCGGTGGAGACGCTGTGCGAGAACAGCCGCCTGCGCGGCCGCGAGCTGGGACCCCGCCAGCACATCTTCGCGGTGCGCCGCGACCTGATGGACGAGCCGACCTACAAGACCTTGCTGTCGGTCGCGCGCGTCGTCCTGCATACCCGCAACGGCACGATCTTCGACCAGCTCGAACGCGCCGAGACCGCGGCCCTCCAGGCCCGCGATGCCTTGCTGCAGGCGGAGGGCGGCTCGCCGCGCGAGCCCAGCCCGCCGCTGCCCCTGCCGGTGCCGGCAAGCCAGGGCGGAGGCGACATCGCCGCCGATGGCAGCGGTCTGCGCCTCTGGAACGGCTTTGGCGGCTTCGACGGCGACGGCCGCCACTATGTGACACGGCTGACCGGGCGGCGGTCGACGCCGCAGCCCTGGATCAACGTCATCTCGAACGCCTCCTTTGGCTTCCACGTCTCGGCGGAAGGCGCCGGTTTCACCTGGAGCCGCAACAGCCGCGACTACCAGTTGACGCCGTGGTCGAACGACCCGGTGTCGAACCGGCCGGGCGAGGGCTTCTATATCTATGACCAGCTGAGCGGGAAGGCCTTCTCGCCGATGGCCGCGATGGTGCGCGATCCGTCGATGACCTATGAGACCTGGCACGGACAGGGTTTCTCGACCTTCCGCTCCAAGCGCGGTTCGCTGTCGATGGACCTGACGCAGGTGGTCGATCCGGCCGATCCGGTGAAGATCACGCGGTTGCGCATCCAGAACGCCGGCCCGGCGCCGGCGCGGCTGCGCATTTACGCCTATGCCGAATGGGTGCTGGGCGGCCATCGCTCGCGCACGGCGGCGACCATCGTGCCGTCGCGCGACGCCGCCACCGGCGCCATGCTGGCGCAGAACCCCTATGGTCTGGACTTCGGCGAGCGTGTCGCCTTCCTGGCGGCCAGCCATCCTGTCCATTCGGTAACCGCCGACCGCAGCGAGTTCATCGGCAGGCACGGCACGACCGAATATCCGCAGTCCGTGCTTGGCGGGCTTGCGCTTTCCGGCCGTATCGAGGCCGGCGACGACCCTTGCGCGGTTGTCGCCAGCGATATCGACATTCCGGCCGGCGGCGACGTCACGCTGCTCTGGCTGCTTGGCGACGCGGCCACGCCCGCCGAGGCAAGCGCGCTGGTGCAGACCCATCGCGGCAAGGATTTCGATCAGCGCCTGGCCGACAACGAAAAGACCTGGCGCGGCTTCCTAGACACCATCCAGGTCGAGACGCCGGACGAGGCGATGAACGCCATGGTCAACCACTGGCTGCCTTACCAGAGCCTGGCCTGCCGCATCCGCGCGCGCTCGGCTTTCTACCAGGCGAGCGGCGCCTTCGGCTTCCGCGACCAGTTGCAGGATACGCTCTCCCTTCTGGCGCACGATCCGAAGCTGGCGCGCGACCAGATCCTGAATGCGGCACGCCGGCAGTTCCCGGAAGGTGACGTGCAGCACTGGTGGCTGCCGCGCACCGATGCCGGGGTGCGCACCATGATCTCGGACGACGTCGTCTGGCTGGCGCATGCGACGGCCCGCTACATCGAGGTGACGGGCGACGCCGGCATCCTCAAGGAGCAGTTGCCCTTCATCGACGGGCAGCAGCTCGGCGAGGGCGAGCATGACGCCTTCTTCACGCCCGAGATCACCAAGAACACCGCGCCGCTCTATGACCATTGCGCGCGGGCGCTCGATCTCGCGATCAAGCGCAGCAGCCCTGCCGGCCTGCCGCTGATCCTCGGCGGCGACTGGAACGACGGCATGAACCGTGTCGGCGACGGCGGCAAGGGCGAGAGCGTGTGGCTGGGCTGGTTCCTCTTGAAGACGCTCACCGACTTCGCGCCTGTCGCCAAGGGGCAGGGTGACACCAAACGGGCCCAGGCCTGGACCAAGCATGCGGACGCGCTGAAGCGGGCCCTGGAAAGCACCGCCTGGGACGGCCAGTGGTACCGGCGCGGCAGCTTCGACGACGGCACGCCGCTCGGCTCGCACAATTCGGACGAGTGCAAGATCGACTCCATCGCCCAATCCTGGAGCGTGCTGTCGGGCGAAGGCGATCCTGCCCGTTCGACGACGGCCATGGAACAGGCGACCAATATGCTGGTCGATGATGAGCTCAAGATCGTCAAGCTGTTCACGCCGCCCTTCTCGAAAAGCGAGAAGGATCCCGGCTATATCAAGAGCTATCCGCCGGGCGTGCGCGAGAATGGCGGCCAATACACCCATGCCGCGACCTGGTTCGTCATCGCGCTGGCCGAAATGGGCCGCACCGACGAGGCTTATCGCTGCTTCTCGATGCTGAACCCGGTCAACCACGCCTCGGACGAGGCGGCGGCCGAGCATTATCGCGTCGAACCCTATGTCGTGGCCGCCGACATCTATGCCGGCGAAGGCAAGGGCGGCCGTGGCGGCTGGACCTGGTACACGGGCTCGGCCGGCTGGCTTTACCGCGCCGCGGTGGAGGGCATTCTAGGTATCGAGCGGCGTGGCAAGGAGATCACGTTTAGGCCGAAGCTGCCCCGACACTGGGACGGCTACGCTGCGACGCTCAAGATGTTCGACGGCGAGGTCAAGCTTCGCGTTATCCGCGACAAAAAGACCAAGTCGATCTCGCTGGAAGTCGATGGTTCGAAGAAAAAATCGGCCTCTTTCGAGCCGAAAGCCGGCAACAAGGCCGAGGTCGTCGTCAGGATACCTGCGTAAAATCAAAGGTTTGGTTCATCGGCCGCGCATCCCTCGGGGTGCGCGGCCGATCTCCTTTTTTACTTGGCGCGGCTCTCGCGTCCGATCGTGCGCCTTCCTTTAGGGCAGCCTAAGCAAGCAGCTTGTGATTAAAAATGTGGCAGCGCGAGGCAAGTGCCATTATTTTGCCGCAAGCCTGACATTTCACCTTTTATCTCAAACCGTTAGGTGATCACGTCAGATTTCGTACCGTCGTCATCTTTTGTTCGCTAAATGGGAACGGAAGCGATAGACGACGCATTGTTTCGCGACACGTTAACCGATACGTGTCAAAAAATGGTGCGGTGCACAATTCGGGCATTGAGCACAGATAAGAGTTTGGCGGAGTAGCTGAAGTGTCACTTCTGCAGATCTACTTTAGAGCGCTGGGTTATCTGGCGTCCGACAAGAAGCGCGTTGCGCTGATTTGCGGCGCCAACGTCGCGCTCGCGGCGATCGCGATCCTCGAACCCATCCTGCTGGGCCGGGTGATCGGTGCCATCTCCGAAAAGGGCGCTGTGTTTTCGACGCTCGCCGTCTGGGCCGCTCTCGGTGCCTTCAACGTCGTCGCCTTCGTGCTGGTGGCGCGCGGCGCCGATCGCTTCGCCCATGCCCGCCGCTCCGAAGTGCTGTGCCAGTCCTTCGAGCGCGTCATCACCATGCCGCTTGCCTGGCACCATCAGCGCGGCACATCCAATTCCCTTCACACGCTGCTGCGCGCGGTCGAGACTCTGTTCAGCCTGTGGCTCGAATTCATGCGCGTGCATCTCTCGACGGCCATCGCGCTGGTGCTGCTGGTGCCGACCGCGCTGTCCATGGACATCCGCATGTCCGTCGTGCTGCTTGGCCTGGGCGTGCTCTACGTTGGCATCGGCCGCATCGTCATGCGCCGCACCAAGTCGGGGCAGACTGCCGTGGAACGCCACTACCACACCGTGTTTGCCCACGTGACCGACAGCGTCAGCAATGTCGCCGTGCTGCAGAGCTACAACCGCATCGGCCACGAGACCGCGACGCTGAAGCGCTATGTGAAGGATCTGCTCGACGCGCAGAACCCGGTGCTCGACTGGTGGGCAATCGCCAACGCGCTGAACCGCCTGTCCTCGACCATCTCGATGATGATCGTGCTCTCGATCGGCGCTTACCTCGTCACCCGTGGCCAGCTCCGCGTCGGCGACGTCGTCGCGTTCACCGGCTTTGCCGGAATGCTGATCGCCCGTCTCGACCAGATGTCGGCCTTCACCACGCAGATTTCCGAGGCCCGCGCCAAGCTCGAGGACTTCTATCATCTCGAGGATTCGGCTGCCGAGACCGCCGAGCCGGACGGATTGCGCGAATTGACCAACGTCACCGGCCATGTCCGCTTCGAGAATGTCAGCTTCGAGTTCGCCAATTCGGGCCACGGCATCGAGGACATCTCCTTCGAGGTCCAGGCCGGCCAGACGGTCGCCATCGTCGGCCCGACCGGCGCCGGCAAGACGACGCTGATCAATCTGTTGCAGCGGGTCTTCACGCCGGCCAGCGGCCGCATCCTGATCGACGGCATCGATACCCGCACGGTGACCCGCAAGTCGCTGCGCCATTCGATCGCCACCGTCTTCCAGGACGCCGGCCTGCTCAACCGCTCGATCGAGGACAACATCCGCGTCGGCCGCGCCGATGCGAGCAATGACGAAATCCACGCCGCCGCCAATGCCGCCGCCGCCCAGGACTTCATCCTGGCCAAGAGCGGCGGCTACGACACCGTCGTCGGCGAGCGCGGCGGCCAGCTCTCGGGCGGCGAGCGCCAGCGTATCGCCATCGCCCGCGCCGTGCTCAAGGATGCGCCGATCCTGGTGCTCGACGAGGCGACCAGCGCGCTCGACGTCGAAACCGAGGATCGCGTCAAGGAGGCGATCGACGAATTGCGCCGCAACCGCACGACCTTCATCATCGCCCACCGCCTGACCACGGTCCGCGACGCCGATCTCGTCGTCTTCATGGACAAGGGCAGGGTGGTCGAGATGGGCGGCTTCACCGAGCTGTCGCTGCGCAACGGCCGCTTCGCCGCCCTGCTGCGCGCCGGCGGCCTGCTCAACGACGAAGAGGTCCGCCGCCTCAGCCGTGCGGTGAACGAAGCAGCGTAAGTTCTCTCCTTCTCCCCCTGTGAGGGCTTTGCACAGAATCGGATCGGTGATTCCATGCGGATATCCGGCGAGGAGGGATTCGCGATGGTCGATCGAGTGCTTGGCCAATTGAGCCTAGCGGACGGTTTTGCGGCGTCGGATGAGA
>NZ_JAPYKO010000017.1:0-129412 GCF_037179585.1 Mesorhizobium argentiipisi (SeqCode) | reverse complement strand
CTCCCGCGGCAGGCGCCCCGGGTGTTTGCGTGGCCGCAGCAGGCGGGGTCGCCGCCGGCGTCGTTGCGGCGGCGGGCGGCGGCCGCGACGTCAGCGCCGCGACGGATTCGCCTTCGCCGATCGTGGGCTGTCCGCCGGCGGGGCCGGGATCGGTCTCCTTGCCCTCGGGCGTCAGGCGTTGCGTAAACTTGGTCGTCTCGGCTGGCTCGCTGCTAGCCGCCGGGGCCGGCGCCGCGGCCGTTTCGGTGGCGGGCTTGGCCGGAGCCGCCTTCGCCAGCGGCTCGGTAGAGACCGTCTTGCTGCCGCCGCCAAGGCCGAACAGCGAGCCGAACGCATTCTTGTTCAGCCATACGCCGTAGCCGCCGCCCGCCAGCACCAGGAGCGCGATGACGGCGGCGATCAAGCCGCCATAGCCGCGCTTGCGCTCCCGCGGCTGCGGCCGCAGGCGCTGGAAGGTGTCGGCCGCCGGCTGCTCGTCATTGGCAAAGACGTCGCCGCCATCATCGGCATCGTCTAAGCCCGCCAGGCCTACATCGTCTTCACGCGGCGAAGGCATCGGCGGTGGCGGGGCTTTCTGCCACGCTGGCTCCGCTTTTGGTGCGGCCTGCCAATTCGGCTCCGTCCTTGCCGTGTTCTGCCACGCCGGCTCGGCCTTCGCAGCGTTCTGCGGCGCGGGCTCCGCCTTCGGCGCGCTTTGCCAGCTCGGCTCCGTCCTGGCGGGCGGGGCCGCCGGCTTGAACGGTTCGGATTTGAACGGATCCGGCTTGGCAGGCGCCGGCGCCGCCGGCTGGCGGAAGTGGGTGGGCTGATTCTTGTTACGGTCGATGGAGGAGAAGATATGCTCCAGCTCCGCCAGCGGATCCTCGGCCGGAACGTGTTTGACATAGTCGCGCTCGACGCTGGAGATGGCGTCTTCCAGCGAGCGCTTCTGCTTGCTGACGACATCGGGCGCAAGCGGCGGGGAATATTCGGCGAGCTTCTTCGACAGCACCGCGCGGGCACCGTCGTATATCTGCTTGCGCACCTCGAACGAAGGGTCCGCCTTCTTGTCGAGCTGCTTTTTCAGAACACTAACGAAATCTGCCATGCGTCAAGTGACCTGCATTCTTTTCCCGCCGGCCGCAAATCAGCCATAGCGCCGGGAAGGGCTGTGAAACTAGTCTTGAAACGGGTCGGTCACAAGTATTGTGTCGTCCCGCTCGGGGCTGGTGGAGAGCAGCGCCACCGGGGCGCCGATCAGCTCCTCGATATGGCGGACATATTTGACGGCTTGCGCCGGCAAATCGTTCCAGCTTCTGGCACCGGCCGTGGTTCCCTTCCAGCCTTCGAGCGTCTCATAGATGGGCTCGACCCGCGCTTGCGCGCCCTGGCTGGCCGGCAGGTAATCGATCGTCTCGCCGTCGAGCCTGTAGCCCGTGCAGACCTTGATCTCGTCCAGCCCGTCCAGCACGTCGAGCTTGGTGAGCGCGATGCCCTTAATGCCGTTGACGGCGACCGCCTGGCGCACCAGCACGGCGTCGAACCAGCCGCAGCGGCGCTTGCGTCCGGTGACGACGCCGAATTCGTGGCCGCGGGTGCCGAGGAACTCGCCGATCTCGTTCTTCTGCTCGGTCGGGAACGGCCCCTCGCCGACGCGCGTCGTATAGGCCTTGGTGATGCCGAGCACGTAGCCGATGACGCCGGGGCCGACGCCTGAACCGGCGGCGGCCTGCCCCGCGACCGTATTGGACGAGGTGACGAAGGGATAGGTGCCGTGGTCGATGTCGAGCAACGTGCCCTGCGCGCCCTCGAACAGGATGCGCTCACCGGCGCGACGCCTATCGTCGAGCACTTTCCAGACGCGGTCCATGTAAGGCAGGATTTCGGCGGCCACCGAAGTCAGCTCGTGCATGATCGCCTCATGCGTCGCTTCCGGATGGCCGAGCCCGCGGCGCAGCGCGTTGTGGTGCGTCAGCAGCCTGTCGACCTTCAAGGGGAGCGTTTCCAAATCCGCCAAATCCATCACCCGGACCGCGCGCCGGCCCACCTTGTCCTCGTAGGCGGGGCCGATGCCGCGGCGGGTCGTGCCAATCTTGGTTCCGGAATTCGAGGCGGCGTCTTCGCGGAATCCGTCCAGCTCCCGATGCAAGGACAGGATAAGCGCGGTGTTTTCGGCTATTTTCAGGCGCTCCGGCGTGACCTCCACCCCCTGCTCCTTGAGCTTCTTGGCCTCGGCGACGAAGGCATGCGGATCGAATACCACGCCATTGCCGATGATCGAAAGCTTGCCCTGCCTGACCACGCCTGATGGCAGCAGCGACAGCTTGTAGACCTTGCCGTCGACGACCAGCGTGTGGCCGGCATTGTGGCCGCCCTGGAAGCGCACGACCACATCGGCCCGTTCCGACAGCCAGTCGACGATCTTGCCCTTGCCTTCGTCACCCCACTGCGAGCCGACGACCACCACATTGGCCATGTTCTTTTCCCTTGAAATGCCGCGCGGGCGGCCTGAAAACGACAGGCCTCTATAGCGTCAAGCGCCGGCCGGCGCGACCCTTTCTTTGCCGTCGAAACCATCCTGGAGCATGATCCCCGAAGCGAAGGTCGGCGAACATCAATCTGGTCCAGGCACAACAAAATCCGGCTTTCGCATCATTTACTTGTCGCCGCCGCCGCACTAGGCCGGCCTGAACCCTCGAATACGCTGCAGGGCCGGATCCTCCATGCACAGAGCCGCCTATCTGTTGCTCCTGTCGACCATGCTCTTGTGGGGCGGCAATTCGGTGGCGGGCAAGCTTGCCGTCGGCCATGTCTCGCCGATGACGCTGGTGTTCCTGCGCTGGGTCATGGCCGTGCTGATCCTGCTTCCCGTCGGCTGGCGGACGCTGCGCGAGGATTGGCCGGAAGTGCGCAGTCACTGGAGGCTGATTGCCGGCCTCGGCGCTTGCGGCTTCACCATCTTCAACGTCATCTTCTACACCGCGCTCAACTACACGACCGCCATCAACGTCTCGATCGAGCAGGCAGCCATCCCGATCGTCATCATCCTTGCCAATTTCGTGCTGTTCAGGTTGCGCGTGCGGCCTCTGCAGATCGTCGGCGTCGTGCTCACCATCGTCGGCGTCGCGCTGACTGCCAGCCATGGCAATCTCGGCCAGTTGCTGAAGCTCGACCTCAACTTCGGCGATGCCATTATGCTCGTCGCGGTGCTTTGCTACAGCCTCTATTCGGTGGGGCTGCGCCTTAAGCCGGCAATCCGCTGGCAAAGTTTCATGCTGGCGCTGTCGATCGCCGCGCTGCTGACGTCAGTGCCCTTCTTCATTTGGGAGGTTGTGGCTGGCCGCGTCATCGTGCCGGATGCGCGTGGATGGGCGCTCACGCTCTACACGGCGCTCGGCGCTTCGGTCGTCTCGCAGGTTCTCTATATCAAGGGCAACGAGATGATCGGCGCCAACCGCGCCGGTCTGTTCATCAACCTGGTGCCGATCTTCGGCACGCTGCTTTCGGTGCTGATCGTCGGCGAGCAGTTTCAGGCCTATCAGGCTTTCGCGCTGGCGCTTGTCCTCGGCGGCATTGCGCTTGCCGAATACAGCGGCAGCCGCGCTGCGCTGCAGGCAGGATGATGTCTCAAATCATGCGCCAAGCAGCGATCGGTTGACGGCTATCCCATCAACGCCCAGCCTGCTGCCGCAGGCGGCGCGTTTTGATGTCGAGCGCTGGAGGATCGGACTATTCGCCGCCGACGTCGAAGCGCAGCCGCTTCGCCGAGTCGATCGACTTGTGCGCACGCACCTTCTCGAGCACGGTCTCGGGAAACGGCGCATCGAGATAGAGCAGCGCGATCGCATCGCCGCCCGGACGATTGCGGCCGAGCTGGAAGTTGGCGATGTTGACGCCGTTCTCGCCGCACACCGTGCCGAGCAGGCCGATAATGCCCGGCGCGTCGGCATTGGTCGTGTAGAGCATGTGCTGGCCGACTTCGGCGTCGAGGTTGATGCCCTTGATCTGGATGAAGCGCGGCTTGTGGTCGGAGAAGCAGGTGCCGGCGATCGAGCGCGTTATGTGCTCGGTCTTGACGGTGAGCTTGATATAACCGTCGAAGACGCCCGACTTGTCGCGCTTGACTTCGGCGACGATGATGCCGCGCTCCTTCACCATGATCGGCGCCGACACCATGTTGACGTCGGAAACCTGCGGCCGAATAAGGCCGGCAAGGGCAGCACTCACCAGCGCGCGCGTGTTCATCGTCGCGGTCGAACCGTCGAACAGGATCTCGACCTCCTTGATCGGATCCTCGGTGACCTGGCCGACAAAGGCGCCGAGCACTTCGGCAAGCTTGACGAAGGGCTTCAGCCGCGGCGCTTCCTCGGCCGTGATCGAAGGCATGTTGATGGCATTGGAGACCGCGCCCTTGATGAGGTAGTCGCTCATCTGCTCGGCGACCTGCAGCGCGACATTCTCCTGCGCCTCGGTGGTCGAGGCGCCGAGATGCGGGGTCGCCACGACATTCTCCATGCCGAACAGCGGGTTGTTCTCCGCCGGCTCGATCTCGAACACGTCTACACCGGCGCCCGCCACCTTGCCGCTTTTCAGCGCCGCGACGAGGTCGGCCTCGACGACCAGCCCGCCGCGGGCGCAATTGATGATGCGCACGCCGTTCTTCATCTTGGCGATCGCCGCCGCGTCGATGATGTTGCGCGTCTTGTCGGTCAGCGGCGTATGCAGCGTGATGAAGTCGGCGCGGTGAAAGAGCTCGTCGAGCTCGACCTTCTCGACGCCGAGTTCCTCCGCGCGACTGTCCGACAGGAACGGGTCGAAGGCAATCACATGCATCTTCAGGCCGACGCCGCGTGTGGCGACGATCGAGCCGATATTGCCGCAGCCGATCACGCCCAGCGTCTTGCCGGTGATCTCGACGCCCATGAAGCGGTTTTTCTCCCACTTACCGGAATGGGTCGAGGCATTGGCTTCCGGTATCTGCCGCGCCAGCGCGAAGATCATCGCTACCGCATGTTCGGCCGTGGTGATCGAATTGCCGAAGGGCGTGTTCATCACGATGATGCCCTTGCGGCTGGCAGCCGGGATATCGACATTATCGACGCCGATACCGGCGCGGCCGACGACCTTGAGCTTGCCGGCGGCATTGATCAGCTTCTCGGTGACCTTGGTCGCCGAGCGGATGGCGAGGCCATCATATTGGCCGATCACCTCGAGCAGCTTTTCCTTGTCTTTGCCGAGATCGGGCAGATAGTCGACGTCGATGCCGCGATCCTTGAAGATCTGCACGGCGGTGGTGGAAAGTTTATCCGAAACGAGAACGCGGGGCGCCATTGCGGCCTCCTTGACGTGGGAATGGATGTATCGGGAAATGGTGGCCCGCGGGCCACCATGAAACTCAGGCCGCTGCCTTGAGCGACGCCTTCTGCGCGGCGAAGGCCCAGTCGAGCCAAGGCATCAGCGCTTCGAGATCGGAGGTCTTGACGGTGGCGCCGCACCAGATGCGCAGGCCGGGCGGGGCATCGCGATATGAGCCGATGTCGTAGGCGACGCCTTCCTTGTCGAGCGCCGACACGATCCCCTTGGCGAAGGCCGCCTGGCCGTCGGCATCGAGCGCCGCCACGTCAGGATCGGTGAAGGACAGGCACACGGACGTGTTCGAGCGCGTTGCCGGCTCGACGGCGAGATGGCCGAGCCACGTCGACTTCTCAACAAACCGGTCGAGCACGGCGGCATTGGCGTCCGCACGGGCGATCAACGCTTCCAGGCCGCCGATCGACTTCGCCCACTGAAGAGCATCGAGATAATCCTCCACGCACAGCATCGACGGCGTGTTGATGGTCTCGCCCTTGAAGATGCCCTCGATCAGCTTGCCGCCCGAGGTGAGGCGGAAGATTTTCGGCAGCGGCCAGGCCGGCTTGTAGGTCTCCAGCCGCTCGACGGCGCGGGGCGACAGGATCAGCATGCCATGCGCGCCCTCGCCGCCCAGCACCTTCTGCCAGGAGAAGGTGACCACATCGAGCTTTTCGAAATCGAGCCGCTGCGCGAACGCCGCCGAGGTGGCGTCGCAGATAGTCAGACCCTTGCGGTTCGCCGGAATGAAATCGCCGTTCGGCACGCGCACGCCCGAGGTCGTGCCGTTCCAGGTGAAGACCACGTCGCGGTCGAAATCGACCTGCGCCAGGCCGGGCAGTTGGCCGTAGCCGGCCTCGAACTTGCGCACATCGGCGAGCTTGAGCTGCTTGACCACATCCGTTACCCAGCCGGAGCCGAAGCTTTCCCAGGCGACCATGTCGACGCCGCGCTCCCCGAGCAGCGACCAGAGCGCCATCTCGACCGCGCCCGTGTCCGACGCCGGCACGATGCCGATGCGATAGCCGGCGGGAACCTTGAGGATGTCGCGCGTCAGCTCGATCGCCTGTTCGAGCTTCGCCTTGCCGATCTTGGCGCGGTGGGAGCGTCCGAGCGCGGCGGCTTTCAGCGCCTCGGCCGACCAGCCGGGGCGTTTTGCGCAGGGACCTGAGGAGAAATTGGGGTTTGCCGGACGGAGTCCGGGCTTGGTAAGCGTCGTCATCGTGGTCTATCCTTCCAGATAGTGGCCCCTCGTTGGGGAGGGGTGGCCCACGGACGGCGATATGCGCTCAGCCTTTCGGCGTCAAGGGGAAAGTTTTTGTCGCTGCCGGGATATTCGTTCCGACTGATGCCCGAGCCGAAAGAAAAACGGCGGGGCCTTCAGGACCCCGCCGAAACTTCTCCGGCTGCGTCGCTCACCAGAGATCGTAACGCAGCCCGAGCTTGACCTGATGATTGCTGATGCCTTTGTGGACAGGGAAGGAGGTAAGGCTTGCGGCGGTAACGTATTCCGCATCGGGGGCGGAGAAATACTGATACCCCAGGTCGACGAGCACGTTCTTGGACACCTGGTAGGCAAGGCCAGCATTCAACGTATAGGCGAGAGAGTACCGAGATTTATTATCCTCGACGGTGAAGTTATTGGCGGAGTCATTGATATCGGTGTAACTGGCCGAAAGCTTGCGCGTGCTGCGAACAACGCCGATGCCAGCGCCAACGTAAGGCGTGATGCCTACATATGTGCCAAGATCGACATAGCCGTTGAGTATGCCTGAGATCGCATAGTTCTTCAGGTTTCCGAACCCCACGGCCGACGGCGTTGCGGTCCCTGTATCATCATAGCTGAAGCTGGCTTTGTTGCCGGGCAGATAGCCGAGGTTGAGATCGGCGCGAAGGTAATCATTGAAGTGATATCCGAAGCCGATGCTCGCGAAGTAGGCGTCCTGGCTCTCGCTGAAGCTTTCGTTGTTGATCGTCGACGGGAAGGTGAAATCTCCGTTTTTGAAGCTCTTCCGCGCGAGATAGGAAACATCGCCGCGCAGATACCAGCCCGAGCCGACCTCGACCGGCTGGTAGTCCGGCGCCTGGTCGACATAGATAGGCGGATCGTAGTCGGCCGCGAGCGCCGGCGTCATCGGCAACAGGATGATTGCGGCAAGCGCTGACGCGATACGCGATCTGGATATCATGGTCCCCGGCTCCTGAAATTGGCGCCAGCCGCGAACGCGAGCGCCGTTTCAAGGACCTATTGTTAACCATAGTGGTTAAGTGGCGGTTAAGGATAACAGGGAGTTACCGAATTGATTTCGATCGATATTTATCGACGACGCATAAACGAAAGCCGCCCGGCTGGCGCCGGGCGGCTTTGAAATTCCAGGATTCAGGAAGCGATTACTTGGTGTAGATCGGTTCCGGTTCCGGCTGATAGGCGACCACCGGTGCGGCGCAGCCATTGTTGCCGCTGAACTGGTAGCGCAGGCCGCCGCGCACCTCATGCGTGTTGATGCCATGATCGAACCCCGGCCCGGAGCTGGTCGAATCGAACTCGAACATGCGGCCGCCCTGGATGTGGGTGAAGCGGTAGCCTGCATCGAGGATCACCCTGTCGGTCAGGCAGTAAGAAGCGCCCGCCATGAGAGCGTAGGCGAAGCGCCAGTTGGAGGAACCCGGATTGGTCTCGGTGGTATTCGGATCGTGGACCGTGTCCCACTTGATGTGCGCGCCGCCGATGCCGGCGCCGACATAGGGGGTGATGCCGTGCCAGGTGCCAATATCGACATAGGCATTGGCGAGCAGCAGCAGGGCGCTCATCCTCGATACTTCGGTTGATGTCGTGGTGAGGTCCGAGGTCTGGCCGTTGAAGTTCGACTTGAACCAATAGTCAGCAGTCAGATCGGTACGGAAGTAGTCGTTGACCTTGTAGCCGACACCGCCGCCAAGCGAGAAGCCACCCTTCAGCTTGCCGAAATCGAAATCGTTGGTGCCGGGCGGCGGTCCGTACGTAATGTAGTCTATGCCACGCAAAGTCGACTTGTGATAGTCAATGTCGCCACGGATATACCAGCCGCCGACATCAATCGGCTGCTGTTCGACCACCGGCGGCGGAGCTTCTTCGATTTGCGGCTCCGCGAGATCGGCGGCGAGAGCCGGCCCGGCTATCCCCGCGAACAGCGCGGCAAGCAATGCCATTCTTGCTGTCTTGAACATTCTGTCACCCCTAAGACGCCTCGGGACGACATCGCCCGAAGATGATTGACCTCGGGTTTGGATAATGAATTGCAAAGGTTAAAAGCCGTTTAACCGTACCGATTAACCACGAATCTATACAATCTTAGAGGGAAGGCCGTTGTCCGAACGGCCCGCCCGGCGACGAAAAAGCCCGCCTGGCGGCGGGCTTGCGGATTTAGAGAAACTGCGCGACCGCGTTCAGGCGGCGCTGCGGGTTTCCTGGAGGATTTCTACGATGTCGTTGACGACCGCTTCGACCAGTTGCGGATCGTCGCCCTCGGCCATGACGCGGATGAGCGGCTCGGTTCCCGAGGGCCGGATGACGAGTCGGCCGGACGTACCAAGCCGGTTGCGTCCTTCCTCGATCGCCGCCTTGACCGGCGCCTCCTCCAGCGGCTTGCCGCCGGAGATGCGGACATTCTTCAGAAGCTGCGGCACCGGCTCGAACTTCTTCGACAGCTCGCTGACCGGGCGGTTCTGCCGCTTAATGCAGGCCAGCACCTGCAAGGCGGAGACCAGGCCGTCGCCGGTGGTCGAGAAATCGGAAAGCACGATGTGGCCCGACTGCTCGCCGCCGACATTGAGCCCATGCGCGCGCATATGCTCGACCACATAGCGGTCGCCGACCTTGGTGCGATGGAGCTGCAGCTTCATGTCGCCGAGGAAGCGCTCCAGGCCGAGATTGGACATCACGGTGGAGACGACGCCGCCACCGGCCAGCCGTCCGCTCTGGTGCCAGGATTCGGCGATTAGCGCCATGATCTGGTCGCCGTCGACGATCGCTCCGTTCTCGTCGACGATAACCACGCGGTCGGCGTCGCCGTCGAGCGCGATGCCGATGTCGGCGCGCACTTCGTGCACCTTCTTCTGCAGGCCGGCCGGATGGGTTGAGCCGCACTCCTTGTTGATGTTGAAGCCGTTCGGCTCGACATTGATCGCCACCACCTCGGCGCCGAGTTCCCACAGCGCCTCGGGGGCCACCTTGTAGGACGCGCCGTTCGCGCAGTCGACGACGATCCTCAGACCCGAAAGCGACATCGAGCGCGGCAGCGTGCGCTTGGCGAATTCGATATAGCGGTCATGCACGCCGTCGACGCGCTTGGCGCGGCCGAGCCCGTCGGAATCGGCGAGCGCCAGTTCGATGTCCTTGTCGAGCATGCTCTCGATGCGCTCCTCGATCTCGTCTGAAAGCTTGTAGCCGTCGGGACCGAACAGTTTGATGCCGTTGTCGTAATAAGGATTGTGCGAGGCCGAGATCATCACGCCAATGTCGGCGCGCAGCGAGCGCACCAGCATGGCGACCGCCGGTGTCGGAATAGGTCCGAGCAGGAACACGTCCATCCCGGCTGCGCACAGTCCTGCGACCATGGCATTCTCGATCATGTAGCCGGAAAGCCGTGTGTCCTTGCCGAGCACGACGCGGTGACGATGATTGCCGCGCTGGAACGAGAGCCCGGCGGCCATGCCGACGCGCATGGCGACCTCTGCCGTCATCGGAAATTTGTTGGCGCGACCGCGGATACCGTCTGTGCCGAAATACTGACCTGCCATGTGCCTTACAGTCCCCGTCGGTTTTTCAGCCGCCCGTATTGCCACAATTGGGCCGCATCCGATCATCAAATTTCGTGATTGTATATTACCAATCCTTAGAAAAACATTGTCGCGGGCGGCGCAAGTGCCCGCGCGAGGCATTTCAGTGTCCTATCCACCGGCAAACCTTGGCTGGCACCACTCCGGCAAGCAATTCATACCTTATCAGGAGCAACACACTTTGTGAGCGTACCGACGCGGAAGCATCTGGCGCAACCGGGCATTGAGAGCTATTGATTTGGCATAGGGACACTTATTGGCGGCAGCAAGGGAGAAAACGCCATGCTTATTCATAGACTTGCAGCTTTGACGGGTATCGCCGTCGCAACCTTGTTCCTGGCGGCGCCCGCCAACGCGCTGACCATGGCCGAGTGCAGCACCAAGTATAACGCGGCCAAGGATGCGGGAACGCTCGCCGGCCAGACCTGGAACCAGTTCCGCAAGGCGCAGTGCGGCAGCGATGCTTCCGCCGCGACTGACACCAAGGCGGCCACCGATGCCAAGACGGCGACCGATACGAAGGCCGCCGACACCAAGACGACTACCAAGAAGGCAAAGACGGCCGCCGCTGCCGACGACGCAGCCAAGGGCTTGAGCGCCAAGGAGTGCAGCACCAAGTACCAAGCCGCAAAATCCGCCGGCACGCTCAACGGTATGAAGTGGAACGACTTCCGCAAGGCCGAGTGCGGCCCTGGCGCAACCGCCGCGGCTGCCACCGCCCCCGCCACCGAAACCGCCACGACGACCAAGACCTCGACCGCCGCTGCCGATGGCGGCAAGGGCCTGACCATGGCCGAGTGCAGCACCAAGTACCAGGCTGCGAAGACCGCCAACAAGCTGAACGGTATGAAGTGGAACGACTTCCGCAAGGCCGAATGCGGCGCAGGTGCCGACGATGACGACACCGTGCCGGCTCCGACTGAGGCGACTTTCACGAAGGAACCGGCCAAGCCGACTGTGACCGCTCCGAAGGGCGTCACTTTCCCGGCCGCCATCTCGCCGAAATTCGCCAACGAGACCCCGGCCAAGGCCCGCATGCATACCTGCCTCGAGCAGTACTATGCCAACAAGGATGCCAACACGCTGAACGGCCTGAAGTGGATCCAGAAAGGCGGCGGCTTCTATAGCCTCTGCAACGCCAAGCTGAAGAGCTGATCGCCTAATTATTCGAAGGGAAAAGGCCCGCGCGTCGCAAGATGCGCGGGCCTTTTGTTGCAGGCGAAGACGCCTGCGGCCTTGCTCGCATCTGCATATGGCGGGACTGTCGGCATCGTCGATTTGCCCACACTGCCCACCGCCAGGTTTGTCGGGAGCCCGCAAAAGATTCCGGTTGAACATATAGGGAACAAACAGTATACAAAAAGATGTCGAACTTATGATCAATCAGGAGGGTCTCAATGTTCAGTTTGAAATTGGCGGCGTTGACTGTGACGGCATTGGTCGCTTGGAACGCCTCACCTGCGAGCGCGCTGACGATGAAGGAATGCGGCGAGACCTATCGGGCGGCCAAGGAAGGCGGCACTCTGAACGGCATGGACTGGGCCGCTTTCCGCAAGGAGAAATGCGCGACGTCCGCCACGGAGAGCGTCAGCGCGGATCCGGTCACATCCGCGGAGCAGCAGAAAGCGGAAACCAGCGCGGCGGTCGCCCCCACGGTAGCGCCGGCGGGCCTGACATTCCCAACCACCCTCGCCGCCGAGTTCAAGACCGAAAAGCCCGCTAAGGCCCGGATGAAGACCTGCCTGCAGGGTTACCACGACAACAAGGAAGCGGGTACGTTGAACGGCCTTCGCTGGATCCAGAAGGGCGGCGGTTACTACAGCCTCTGCAATGCGCGGCTGAAAGCTGAATCATAAAAATCAAATACGGCGGATAAAGCGGTTCACCGTTTTTCCCGCAGACGTTGAGCCATCATCCTCGGGCGTATCTGGGGATCTGCTGTTGGGCGATATCTACGCGCCAGGACGAGGGAAGCCTTGCCTTGTCTCAATGCCCAAACAAAAACGCCGCGGAGCAAGCCGCGGCGTTTCTCGAAGTCTTTCGCGCACCAACCTCAGCTTGACGGCTGCGGTTCCATGCCGCCTTCGGGCTCGGGGCCTTTCTTGCGGCGGCCGCCCGTGCCGGCCTTCGGCACGGCCGACCCGCGGCTGGGCGGCGTGTCGTCGCCAAGGCCTCGAGCGGGCTTGTGCCCGGCAATCAGCTGCTTGATCTCTTCGCCGGACAGCGTCTCATACTCAAGCAGCCCTTCGGCAAGCGCGATCCAGTCCTTCTTCTTCTTGGTGAGCACCGACTTCGCGGTCGAATAGGCGTCGTCGATCAGCCGCCGCACCTCGGCGTCGATGATCTGCGCCGTCTCTTCCGAGATGTTCTGCTGGCGCGCCACCGAATGGCCGAGGAAGACCTCTTCTTGGTTGTCGCCATAGGCGACATGGCCAAGCTTGTCGGAGAAACCCCAGCGCGTGACCATGGCGCGCGCCAGCTTGGTCGCTTGCTCGATGTCGGAGGAGGCGCCCGACGTGATGTTCTCCTTGCCGAATTTGAACTCCTCGGCGACGCGGCCGCCCATCATGATCGCCAGCCTGGAGATCATATACTTGTAGCTCATCGAATAGCGGTCGCCTTCGGGCAGCTGCATGACCATGCCGAGCGCGCGGCCGCGCGGGATGATGGTCGCCTTGTGCAGCGGATCGGCCGTCGGCACGTTGAGCGCCAGGATGGCGTGGCCGGCCTCGTGATAGGCGGTCAGCTCCTTCTCGGCCTGCGTCATCGCCGAGGAGCGGCGCTCGGCGCCCATCATGATCTTGTCCTTGGCGTCCTCGAACTCGGCCATGGTGACGAGCCGCTTGTTGCGGCGCGCCGCCATCAGCGCGGATTCGTTGACGAGGTTCATCAGGTCGGCGCCGGAGAAGCCGGGCGTGCCGCGCGCGATGACCTTGAGATCGACATTGGGCGCCAGCGGCACGTTGCGCACATGCACCTTGAGGATCTTCTCGCGGCCGACGATGTCGGGGTTCGGCACCACGACCTGGCGGTCGAAACGGCCGGGCCTCAGCAGCGCCGGATCGAGCACGTCAGGGCGGTTGGTGGCGGCGATCAGGATGATCGACTCGTTGGACTCGAAGCCGTCCATCTCAACCAGCAGCTGGTTCAGCGTCTGCTCGCGCTCGTCATTGCCGCCGCCGAGGCCGGCGCCGCGATGGCGGCCGACGGCGTCGATTTCGTCGATGAAGATGATGCAGGGCGCGTTCTTCTTGGCCTGGTCGAACATGTCGCGCACGCGGCTTGCGCCGACGCCGACGAACATCTCGACGAAGTCCGAGCCGGAAATGGTGAAGAACGGCACATTGGCTTCACCCGCGACCGAGCGGGCGAGCAGCGTCTTGCCGGTGCCGGGCGGGCCGACCAGCAGCACGCCGCGCGGGATCTTGCCGCCAAGGCGCTGGAACTTCTGCGGATCGCGCAAGAACTCGACGATCTCTTCCAGATCTTCCTTGGCCTCGTCGACACCGGCGACGTCCTGGAAGGTGACGCGGCCATGCGCCTCCGTCAGAAGCTTGGCCTTCGACTTCCCGAAGCCCATCGCTCTTCCGGAACCGGATTGCATCTGGCGCATGAAGAATATCCACACACCGAGGATCAGGATCATCGGCAGCCACGAGATCAGGTAGCCGAACAGCGAATTGGAGCCGTCGGTTTCGGGCTTGGCGGTGATGGTGACGTTCTTGTCCTGCAGCCTGGAGACCAGCGACGGGTCGCCAGGCGAATAGGTCTGGAAGCCGTTGGCGTTGTCCGTGTAGTTGCCGAAGATGCGGGCGCCGGCGATGGTCACGCTCTTGACCCGGCCGGAGGCGACATCCTGCAGGAACTGCGAATAGGCGATATCCGTCGTGGCACCGCGCGTCTGGGGCGTCTGGAACAGATTGAACAGGGCGATGAGCAGGACCGCTATGATCGCCCAGAGCGCGAGGTTGCGATAATTCGGATTCATCTATTGTCCCGTTGGGGCCCGCCTGCGGGCCCGCGATAATGGAGAAGCTCGGCCTAACATAGGGAGAGCGCCCCCCCTTGCCAAGCAGAACAGCACGTATCGGTTAAGCTTTCGCCCACCCTCGCCCACCATCATGGCCGTGGAATGGCGGCGCCGGCAACGGCGGCGCACCCATAAGCGCAGCGGTGGCGGCGGCTGGCTCGATGTCGAAGGACGGCAGGAAGCGCGCGAAAGGTGCCACCGCCGGAACGGCCGAGACCGGCAGCAGGCCCGCATTGCTGCCCGCAAAACCAAGGGATACGCCGCCGGACCACAACGAAGGCTCCGCAGCCAGCGCTGCGCGTGAGAGGCTTTGTGGAATATCCTCGCTCAAGGGCGCTTGCCTGGCCGCGGCGGACCCCAGCGGCGCGATCACCAAATCGCCCGGCCCGTCTTTGAAAGTGATGCGGCAGCGATTGTCCCAGAGCAGGTTGTCCACCGGCGGCGTGGGGGCGGGCAGGTTGCGGTTTTCGCGGCGAAGGAAAATGCCGGTTCGGCGCGCGTCGACCACTGTCCGCGACAATGTAGCGCAAAGCGAGCCCGACCGCAGACGCGAAAGCAGCGCAGCGCAGCGCGCCTCATCGGCGAGGAATGACATGCCGCCGACGGCGGCCAAAAGGATGCGCAACGCATAGATGGTGGCCTCGCCATCCTCATGACCCGCGAAATCGCGATTAAGGCGGATGAGGCCCGGACTTGGTCTGTCGGCAAAGGCGTCGATGAGCATGGCGGCGCGGCGACCGATGTCCTGGCGCGCGAAAGCCGCCTGCTGCGAGCGTGCCAGCGCTTCCGCGATGCGCCGCTCGCCTTCACCTTGCGCGAGCTTCGCCCGCACGCGCGGCCGCTCGAAGCGGATATCGATATTGGTCGGGTCCTCGATCCAACCGATGTCGCGAGCCTGCAGCATCTCGCGCAGCGCCGCGCGCCTTGTGCCGAGCAGCGGCCGGACGATCCATGTCCGCCAGTCGTGCAGCGTAGCGGGCGCCATGCCGGCGAGACCGCGGCCGTCATCGTCGCGCGCCTGTCGCATCAGCACCGTCTCGGCCTGGTCGTCGGCGGTATGGCCGGTCAGGATCAGCTTGATGTCTTGGGCGCCGGCGGCTTCCGCAAGCAGCCTGTAGCGCGCTTCGCGCGCGGCGGCCGGCAGCCCGGTCGCAGGCTTGTCGCCGTGCCAGGCGAGAATGCGATGCGCGATGCCGCGCTCGGCGCAGAAATTGGCAACCTGCTGCGCCTCGATGGCCGAGTCCGGCCTCAAGCCGTGATCGATCGTCACCGCAAGCAGCCTGGCGCCGGATGCGGTCCGGTCGAAGTGATCCTTGAGGAGAAGAAGAAGGGCGGTCGAGTCGCTGCCGCCGGATACGGCCGCAACGGCGCCGCTCGAAAAGTCTAGGTCTGAGAAAAGGCCGTGTGAAAAATTAGCTTTGGTATCGGGCGTCAGCACGCCGCCAGTGCCTTTTCCTGCTTGATGCGCTCCTTGAGCGTGCCCGAAACGTCGGGATAGCGCTTGCCGATCTCGTTGAAGGTGGCGCAGGCGACGTCGTTCTGCTTCAGGCCTACCAGCGAAACGCCGAGCTTGAGCAGCATGTCGGGCGCCTTCTTGGCCTTCGGATAGTCCTTGCTGGCGGCGAGGAAGACTTCCGCCGCATCACGGTATTTCTGCTGACCGAGCAGCGACTCGCCCAGCCAGTAGTGCGCATCCGCTGCCTTGGCGTCCTTGGGGAAGCGCGAAATATGGTCGCGAAAACCCTGCTCGGCGGTCGGGTAATCGCCTGACAGGATGAACTGGTAGGAATTGCGGTAGAGCTCGTCGGGATTGTTGGTCGACGGCAGGGCCGCGACTTCCGTGCCGCCGGCTTTGTTCTTCCTGGCCGGGGTCTCGGCGGAAGGAGCGCCTGCCGTGGCCGCCGGAGCTTGCGCCGGCGCGCTGGCGTGCGAATCGGTCTCGGCATTGACGACGTTGCCGTTCTTGTCGACGGTGATGGTGCCGAAATCCTTCGGCGGCGCACCGGTGATCAGCTTGCCGGGATCGCCGGTTTGCGATTCCACGATGACATCGCCGACTGTCTTGTCGCCGCCATTTTGCCCGCCGGTGCCGGCCGGCGCCTGCGTCGCCGGGGCTTGGGCGACGCTGTTGTCGGTTCCGGCGTCGCCGGTGCCGGAATTCCCGGTGCCGGCATCGCCGAGATTGGTGTTGCCGTTGCTATTTCCGTCCTGGGGCGCGGCCTCCGACTTCTTCTGTCCGGCCGGCTTGGCGCCGCCCTGCGAACCGCCCTCAAGCTGCTGGAAGCGGAACTCGTTGTCTTCCTGCTGCTTGCGGATCTGTTCCTGCATCTGCAGGATCTGGAAATTCATCTCCTCGATCTTGCCGTTCAGCTGGCGCAGTTGGTCTTCCAGACCAGTCACACCACCGCTGCTATCCTGCGCGATCTGCGCCTGCTCCGGCTTCTTCTTGTCGCCGAAGATGCCGAGTGTCGGCAGATGGAAGGTGAATCCGCCGTCGGAAGCCTGCCCGGCGCTGTCGGCCGGCGCTGCAAGGCTTGGAAGGCTTGATACGAGCAGCAGCGCAAGCGTGCCGCTCAGGACCGTTCTGAAGTGCATTCTGTCTCTCGCGGTGGGTGTTGGCCTGATGCGCCTTTCCAAATCAAACAAGGGGAGGAAGCGCCCTCGCGCTCATAGCAGGACGCGAGACTTCGGCCAAATTTTGTTTCGGTTTGTTGCAAATGAAAAAGGCGGCCCTGAGGCCGCCTTTCATGTCCGGTATGTTGTATTTTTGTCGCCCGCGTCGACGCGACGCCGCAGGACCTGGCTCTTAGGAGCCGGCGCCGGAAAGCGTGGTGACGGCGCGGCGGTTCTGCGACCAGCAGGAGATGTCGTCGCAGACCGCGACCGGACGCTCCTTGCCGTAGGAGATCGTCTTCAGGCGGCCGGCGGAGACGCCCTTGGAGACCAGGAAGTCGCGCGTGGCGGCGGCGCGACGGGCGCCCAGCGCCAGATTGTACTCACGCGTGCCGCGCTCGTCGGCATGGCCTTCGATGACGATCGCGTACTGACGATACTGGTTGAGCCACTGCGCCTGACGCGACAGCGTGGTCTGCGCATCTGCGCGGATCGACGAGGAATCGGTGTCGAAGAAGATGCGGTCGCCGATGTTGACGGTGAAGTCCCGCGCCGAACCCGGCGTCGCAGCGCCGGCGCCGTTGAGGCCGAGATCGGCCGCGCTGTTGGGGGTCTTCTTCGAGGCGCAACCGGTGATGGCGAGAGCCGCCACCAGCGCAATCATCGCCGGGTTTCTGGTAAGTGCTGCGATACGGCTCATGCCGCCTCTCCTTCGCATATGAGTGATTTCGTTGATCACCCAGTAACCACGTTTGGGTTAACCGGCATTCAAGAAACACGGTTAATGTTTGGTTTTCGAGCCGCCGTCCGCGGCCCTTCTCGTCCCACGCATTTACAAAGGGTAAGACTGCGCGCGGACCCTAGGCAGAAATGCGGCCAAAACGCGACCACGGGGGAAAGCGGATCTTGAGCCGCCCGCTTTCGTCATTTCTTCAATTCTTCAGTTTCTTCAATTCCCCAGGTTCTTCAATTCCCCAGTCCCGGTCGCTCATTCCAGCAACGGCGACCAAGCCGGGTCGGAAGCGTAGTTCGCGGTCGGAATCTGCTGCTCGTTGCGGCCGGTCAGATCGACCGAGACCAGCTTGGGTCCGCCTGCGGAATCGCGGAAGAACATCAAGACGCGGCCGTTCGGCGCCCAGGTCGGCCCCTCCTGCTGGAAGCCGGAGGACAGGATGCGCTCGCCCGAGCCGTCGGTCTTCATGACGCCGATCTGGAATTCACCGCCGCTCTGCTTGGTGAAGGCGATGAGGTCGCCGCGCGGCGACCAGACCGGCGTCGAATAGACGCCGTCGCCGAAGGAGATGCGGTGCGGATTGGAGCCGTCCGCGCCCATGACATAGATCTGCGAGCGGCCGCTGCCGCCGCCGCGGTCGGAGGTGAAGACGATCTGCGAGCCGTCCGGCGAATAGGAGGGCGAGGTGTCGATCGCGGTGGAGTCGGTCAGCCGCGTCGTCGAGCGGCTCCTAAGGTCCATGGCGAAGATGTTGGAGTTGCCGTCGTCGCGCAGCAGGCTCATGATCACCTTCTGGCCGTCGGGCGAAAAGCGCGGCGCGAACGTCATGCCCGGGAAATTGCCGACCAGCTCGCGCTGGCCGGTCTCGATCTGCAGCAGATAGACCTTCGGCTGTCCGCTCTCATAGGACATATAGGTGATTTCCTGCCGGTTCGGCGAGAAACGCGGCGTCAGCACGATCGAGCGGCCGTCCGACAGATAGCGCACATTGGCGCCGTCCTGGTCCATGATGGCGAGGCGCTTCTTGCGCGCGTTCTTTGCCCCGGATTCGTCGACGAAGACGACGCGGGTATCGAAGTAGCCTTTTTCGCCGGTGATCTTCTCATAGATCGCATCGGCGATGATGTGCGCGACGCGGCGTTGATTGGCGTCATTGGCGAAAAACTGCTCGCCGGCCAGCTGCTGGTTGCCGAAAATATCCCACAGTCGGTACTGGGCGCGGATGCGGCCATCCGCCTCCTTGCTCACGCTGCCGGTGACCAGCGCCTGCGCGTTGATGACCTTCCAGTCGTCGAAACGGGGCGTGGCATCCGGATTGGAGATCTTTTCGACAAAGGCGGCCTTGTCGATCGGCGCGAACAGTCCTGACCGTTTCAGATCGGCTGCGACGATCTCCGATATCTGCGGGCCAAGCCCTCCCTGGAAGTCAGGGATGGCGATCGGCATCGGCTCGACATTGCCTTTGTTGACGTTCAGCTCGAGAGTTGCCTGGGCAGGCAAGGTGGCGACAGAACTTATGCCCATCGCCATCGCGGCGACCATCAGGAGCGGCTTGAGGATGGATTTCATGTCTTCTCGCTTCTCTTGCTGATTTTTTTGGACGCTCAGGCTACAGGCCAAGCATCGCTCTCGGATCGAAGTTGACGCGAATGTCGGACCAGATGTCTTGCTTTCCGGCGGGAACCTGCAGCCCGGCGACATCGCATTTCTGCACGGCGCGAATCGCGCTGGCGTCGAATTGGGGGTTGCCGCTGGACTTCTCGACGATTGGGCGGCCCTCCAGCTTGCCGAAGGCATTCAGGTTGAAACGGATCACCACGGTGAAATTCTCCGAGCCTTCGAGGCCGACCGGAAGGGTCCAGCAACCACCGAGCTGATCCTCCAGCGCCCCTTGCTCCGACCTGGAGAGCTTCTGGCCCTGATCCTTTTCGCCGCCGAGCGAGGCCTGCTGGGTAGAGCGCTTGGCGCCGCCGCCGGACGGCTTCTGCTTGTCGAGCAGAGCCGTTATCTCGTCGGCGTTGAACTGCTTCTCGTCCGATTTCTTCTTGGAAGACGCTTCCTTTACCGGCTTTTCGGCGTCCTTGCGATCGGGCGCCTTGGCGCTCTCGGCCTGCGCCGGCTGCGGCTTCGGCCGCGCTTCCGGCGCCGGCGCCGAATCCGGAAGCTTTGCTTCTTCCGCCGGCTGATCCTGCGAGATCGCCTCGGCCACCGCGTCGGGCTTGACCTCTTCCTTTTGGATGGCCGCGGTCTTGTCCGGCTGCGGCGCGAGCGTCGGTTCCTTGGCCGGCGTCGGCTTCGGCTCCGTCTGCTTGACCGGCTCGGGCTTGACTTCTTCCTTAGGCGTCGGCGTCGGCGCGACTTCCGTCGCAGGCGTCGGCTTCGGCTTCTCCTGCGGCTTCGGCACGTCCTCGACCGCGGGCTTCTCGGTCGGCGTCGGCGCGGGCGGCGGCGCCGCGGTCTTGTCGACCGGCTTCGGCTTGGCTTCGTCCGTCACCGGCTTGTCGGTGTCGACGGTATTCTCCCCGACCTTCTGCGCGTTGGGAACGACATCCGGGCGCTTGGTCGGAACAGGCGCCGGCTTGTCATGCATGACCGCCTTCTTGTCGCCCTGCAGCGTCTGTGCCACGGCTTCCATCGGCACGATGTCGACTGCCACCGACTCCACGTCGGAGGCAGGCATGGCCGGCGGCGACGACAGCGTGAACAGCCCGAAGGCCAGCGCCACCGCATGCAAGATCACCGAAGAGGTGAGACCGGTCCGCATTTGGCGTCTACTGATCCTGTTCCTGCAGCGAGACCAGGCCGATATTCTTGTAGCCGGCCGCCGAAATGCGGGCCATGACCTTCATCGCCGTGCCGTAATCCGTCGACTTGTCGCCGCGGATGAAGATGCGTTCGTCGTAACCGGTCTTCGAGATCGCCTGCAGCTTGGCTATCAGTTCCTCGATCGGGATTTCGGTTTCCTGCAGATAGATCTGGCCGGCGGCGTTGATCGACACGGTGATCGGCTGCGTGTCGACATTCATCGCCTTGGCCTGCGTGTCCGGCAGGTCGATCGGAACCCCGACGGTGAGCAGAGGCGCCGCGACCATGAAGATGATCAACAGCACCAGCATCACGTCGACCATCGGCGTGACGTTGATTTCGGACATCAGGGCATGGTGACGGCCACGCCGCCTATGGCCGCGTCCGCCCCGCCCCGAGCCACTTGCGCCTGCAGCAGACATCCCCATGATCGATCCTCACCCCTTCTGCGCTACTTTTTCATCGATTTGGCGCGAGAGTATGGCGGAGAACTCGTCCGCGAACCCTTCCATGCGCATGCCGAGCTTGTTCGCGTCCGATGACAGCTTGTTGTAGGCGATGACCGCGGGAATGGCCGCGAGCAGACCGATCGCGGTGGCGAGCAGCGCTTCCGCGATACCGGGCGCCACAACCGAAAGGCTGGTGTTCTTCGAGGCGGCGATCGCCTGGAACGAAGTCATGATGCCGATGACGGTGCCGAACAGCCCGATGAACGGTGCGGCCGAGCCGGTAGTGGCGAGGAAGCCGAGGCGACCCTCCAGCTTCTCCATCTCGCGCGTCAGCGCCAGGTCCATCGCCTTGTCGATGCGGGTCTGCAGCGCCAGCGCCGATTTCGCGCCCTTTTCGAAACTCTTCTTCCACTCGCGCATGGCGGCGACGAAGATCGCGCCCATGCCGGTGGTCTTGCGATCGGCCAGCGTGCGGTAGAGCTCCTCAAGCGACTGGCCCGACCAGAACACCTGCTCGAAGCGGTTGAGCGCCAGCCGCATGCGGCCATAGGCGACGAGCTTGTCGATGATGATCGCCCAGGTCCAGATTGAGGCGCAAAGCAGGCCGATCATGACCAGCTTGACCACCCAGCCGGCCTGCATGAACAGGGCCCAGATCGACAGATGCGCGCCCGGATCGGCGAGTGCGATGTTTTCCATGACTTAAGTCCTTAAGGTTTCCGGGCATCGCTGGCGGCTGGCCCATGGGCATTCCTTTGGTCCGATCGCGCGAAGCTTGAAGCTTGCGGGATAAGCCCCGAATGCACCGTTTCGCGGCCTTTTCGAGGCAAATATTGGTGAAAGGAAGGCACACGAATTGCGCCAATCTTCACCAATTCCTTCATGAACCGTTATGGTTAAGGATGGGTTAGGACGTAAGGCGCGGCGCATTGCCGCGCATGATCTCGGCCAGGAAGCCGAGAATGGTGGCTTACGAGAACCGGAGCGGAGCGTACTTGAAGTACGTGAGCACCGGAAGCGCAGGAAGCCACCATTCGCAGGCCGGCCTCACCTGAATGTCAGCTTGGCCGAGGCATGAAGGCGGCGACCCATTCCTTCGGGAAGCGCTTCGGGCGGCCGCTTTCGCCGACGATCGCCGCTTCGACTTTCGCCTCCACCAGCACGTCGCCGCCGCGCTTCAATTGCTGGCCCATGAAGATGCGGGCGCCGGAAATATCGTCAGTGCGTGTGTCGATGGTGAGGATATCGTCCATGCGCGCCGGTGAACGGAAGTCGATCTCCATGCGCCGCACCACCCAGACGATGCGCTCGCCATGCTTGCCGTCCAGGAGTTCGGTGTGGTGGACGCCGGTCAGTCTCAGATAGTCGGAGCGGCCGCGTTCGAGGAATTCGAGATAGCGCGCATGATAGACGACGCCGGAGAAATCGGTGTCGGCATAATAGACCCTCGCCATAAGCCGGTGGCCGAAATCCGTCAGCGCTCCGGAAAGCCCGGCGCTGAGCGCCGCCGATTCACCATGATCGTCCATCGCGCTTTCCTTTTCAGGCCCGAACAGGCATCTAAAGCCCTCGGGCTTTAGGCATTTTTTCTATGCGTGTCGTTGTCCCAAAACCGCTGCACACTTTTGGGCGACACGCACCGTTTTCGCGCGAGAACGGGATGGCATTGTTGGGCTCGACGATCAAGACCCTGATGGCGGCGCTGCTTGCGCTCGGCGCGTTGGCATTGCCGGCCGGAGCGGCGACCTTCTCGATGAAGCGCGGCCTCAATCTCGACCAGTGGGTGACCTGGCCGGCCGAGGACAAATGGGGCGAGCGCCAGGCGATCCTGCCTTATCCGGAGTGGCGCAAATTCCTCAAGGAGGACGACCTCAAGGCGCTCAAGGATGCCGGACTCGATTTCCTGCGCATGCCGGTCGATCCCTCGCCCTTTCTTTCGGACCGGACCGCGGCCCTTCGCGATGACCTCTATGCGAGCGTGCTCGAATCGGCGCGCATGATCAACCGCGCCGGCCTGAAAGTGATCATCGACCTGCATCTGATCCCGGCTGGCGGCAATCGCAAGATCGGCATGAGCGAGGTGATGCACGACCCGGCCGTCTTCGACGCCTATGCCGAACTGGTGCGCAAGATGGCGCGGACGTTGGCCAAAGAGGATCCGAAGCTTGTCGCGCTGGAACTGATGAATGAGCCGCTGGTCGATTGCGAGGCGAACGGCACCAGCCTTTGGCCCGACCGCCAGAAGCAATTGTTCGCGGCCGCGCGCGCCTCCGCCACCAGGCTGACGCTGATCCTGACCGGCGGCTGCTATTCGAACGCGCAATCGCTGGCCAGGATCGATCCGAGAGCGATCGCCGATGACAACATCATCTGGACCTTCCATTCCTACGACCCGTTCCTTTTGACGCATCAGGGCGCAAGCTGGGCTGGCGACTTCATTCCCTATGTCACCGGCCTGCCCTATCCGCTGACGGCCATTCCGAAGGCGCAGCTCAACATGACGCTGGACACGATCCGCGACCGGATCAGGGCCGAGGCGCCTTGGGCGCGACGGAGCGGCCTGCTTAGCTATCTCGACAAGCAGGTGGCGACGATGGACAGCCCCGAAAAGCTCCTTGGCGTGATGGATGCGCCATTCGCGACGGTCGATGCCTGGGCGAAGGTCAACGGCATCAAGCCGCAGGACATCACGCTCGGCGAATTCGGCATGATCCGCAAGGAATACGGCAACGGCTTCGTCATGCCGGCCGCATACCGCGCTGCCTATGTGCGCGACATGATCGCCCGCGCTGAGGCGCATGGCTTTTCATGGTCGGTGTGGAACTATGGCGGCGCCTTCGGCATCGTCGATGCGTTCGACGGCGAGAAGGCTGAGCCGGATGTGATGGACGTAATCCGCCAGCTTGCACGTTAGTCACCAGCGATGCTGCCAATTCTGCGCTGGCATCGGGGGATTAGCTTATGCGCTCACTGCTTTATACGACCGGATCACCTTTCGCGCGCGGCATTCGTGTCGTGCTGGATGAAATCGGCCTCGACTATGAGCGCCGCGAGGAAACGACGACGCCATCTGCCGCGTCTCGCGCCGAATGGACCCCGGCGCTTCAAGTACCGACGCTACGGGATGGCGATCTGACACTTTGGGAAAGCGGTGTCATCGCCGAGTATCTGCTTGCCGCCTATCCGCAGCGTGTCGGGAGCGATCCGGCTCTGGCTCCGTCGATGTGGCGGGCGGCATCGGAATGGCAGGACCGATTGCTCTTTGCTTCGATCCAGACGCTGGGCGCCGCCGCAACGACGATCAGCCAGATGCAATGGTCCGGAGTGAGGCATCGCGACAATTCGCATTTGACGCGCTGCGCAGAGCGCATTGCTCATCTGATCGGATGGCTGGAAGGGCGGATCGACCGCGACGGCGAGGGATTTTTCGGCAAGGTCGTCTCGGTCCAGGACATTTTTCTGACCTGCCACTTGCGCTTCATCGCCAACCGGCCCCTGGACCTCGATACTCAACCTGGCGAGCATCCGAAAACCCGCGCGCTTGTGAGCAGGATGGAAGATCGCGCCAGCTTCCGGAACAATCCGGTGCTGTGGTGGGAACCTGGCATCACCGGCTACGAAGCCGACGGCACGCCCATCCGCGCTATCTAGAGCAATTCCAGAAAAACTGTGAGCGGTTGAATAAAAAACAAAGAGATAGGGCGTTTCGCCGTTTCGTGAGACGGTGAAACGCAAATGGGAACCTTAGCCCAGATCGATCTGCAGGATCTCCGGCCGCACCCCGAGACGTACCGGCAGAATGCTGAAGCCCAGCCCGCCTGATACGATCAGGTTGCGGTCATTCTCCACGACATGGCCGTAGGCGAAGCGGTTGCCATAGTCCGAAGGCACGATCGGCGAATAACCAAACAGCCGCACCTGTCCGCCATGCGTGTGTCCGGACAATGTCAGCGACACCCGCTCCGGCACCTTCGTGAAAATGTCGGGCTCGTGTGCAAGCAGGATGATCGGCTCGCTCCCCTGGATCTTGGCCAAGGTGCCCGGGAGATCGTCGAAGCCCTGGAAACTGTCGCGTCCCTTGGCCTTGTTCGGCAGCAGCGCGAGTTGATCGGCTAGCCCGGCGATCCAGAAACCATGCCCGTCCTTTTCCAGCCGCACGACGTCGTTTTCCAGCACCGGGATGCCGACATGCTCCAGCGCCTTGCGCGACTGGGTCGGGCCGGCCTCCGCTCGCTGCGCGAAGAAATCCGTCCACCAATCGTGATTGCCGAGGATCGACAGCACGCCAAGCGGCGCCTTGAGGCCCGACAATGCCTCGGCCCACTCCTCCACCCGCACCCGGCCCGTCACCAGCTTGGTCCCGGCGGTATAGTCACCGAGCAGCACGATCAGATCCGGCTGAAGCGCGTTCGTTTCCTGGGCAAACGCTGCGATCCGTTCCGGCGTCATCCAGGGCCGGCAGGAGTGGATATCCGCAAGCGCCACGACGCGCAGCTTGAGCCCGGCCGGCCAGTGCGGCGGCGTCAATGTGTAGCGCTTAACATGGGTGAGCAGCATCGGCTCGATGCCGACCGCATAGGCGCTGAGCGACACCATGGCGAAGGCCGAGCCGCCGATAAGGCGCAGGAAAGCGCGTCTGGTGATCATAGGTCGCCCCAAGCCCTAGGATTGCGTCAGATAGGCCTACCTTAAAGGCTGCAATTGCGCCCTCAGTCAGGCCGAGGCGCGCAGATTCTGCGCAGATGGGCCGTTGTGCCGCCGAAACGGCGAACAAATCTGCGTTACTCTTCCTGGAACAGGCTGATCTGCTGCTGGGCGATATCCTTGGGCGGGTCGAGGCCGAGATGGCGCCAGGCATTGGCGGTCAGCACACGGCCACGCGGCGTGCGCTGGATGAAGCCTTGCTGGATCAGATAGGGCTCGATGATGTCCTCGATCGCGTCGCGCGGCTCGGAGAGCCCGGCGGCGATCGTCTCGATGCCGACCGGGCCACCGCCGAAATTGCGCGCGATCATCGAAAGGTAGCGGCGGTCGAGCGCGTCGAGGCCGAGCGCGTCGACCTCCAGCCTGGTCAGCGCCTCGTCGGCGATCCTCCTGTCGACATGACCGTCCCCGGCGACGCTGGCGAAGTCGCGCACCCGGCGCAACAGCCTGCCGGCGATGCGCGGCGTGCCGCGCGCGCGGCGCGCGATCTCCACCGCGCCGTCGTCGCCGAGCGGCATCGACAGGATGCGGGCGCCGCGCCGCACGATCTGCTCCAGCTCCTCGACCGTGTAGAAATTGAGCCGGACCGGGATGCCGAAGCGGTCGCGCAGCGGATTGGTCAGGAGCCCAAGCCTCGTTGTCGCCGCGACCAGCGTGAAACGGGCGAGGTCGATCTTGACCGAGCGCGCCGCCGGCCCTTCGCCGATGATGAGATCAAGCTGGAAATCCTCCATCGCCGGATAGAGGATTTCCTCGACCGCCGGATTGAGCCGATGGATCTCGTCGATGAAGAGGACGTCGCGCTCCTCGAGATTGGTGAGCAGCGCGGCGAGATCGCCGGCCTTGGCGATGACCGGGCCGGAGGTGGAGCGGAAGTTGACGCCGAGCTCGCGCGCCATGATCTGCGCCAGCGTGGTCTTGCCGAGCCCCGGCGGGCCGACGAATAGCACATGGTCGAGCGCCTCGCCGCGACTCTTGGCGGCGTCGACGAAGACCTTGAGATTGGCGCGCACCGCCGCCTGGCCGACGAACTCGTCGAGCGACTGCGGCCGCAGCGTCTGGTCGGCGTCCTCGCCGCGCTTGTCGGGAGCAATGAGGCGGGGCGAAAGGGTCATGCCGCCTTCCTTGCATAGGACCAGTAGCGGAACAAGCGTCGCCTCACCGCGCCAGTTCCTTCAGGCCGAAGCGGATGAGCTTGGACGCATCCGCGCCCTCGCCGGCCGATTTCAGCGCCGCCGCGACCGCGTTCGCCGCGATGTCGCGCGAATAGCCGAGATTGACGAGCGCCGAGACCGCATCCGTGATCGGCGCTGCGGCGACGCCTTCGCCAAGCTCCTGCTTGAGGCCAATCGTGCCGGTAGCCGCGCCCGCATAGGCAGGCGCCTTGGTGCGCAATTCGGTGACGATACGCTCGGCCACCTTCTTGCCGACGCCGGGCGCGCGGGAGACCATGGCTATGTCGCGCAGCGCTATCGCGTTGGCGAGATCGGCGGGCGCCAGCGTCGACAGGATGGCCAGCGCCACCTTTGCGCCGACGCCCTGCACATTGTTCATCAAGAGGCGAAACCACTCGCGCTCCAGTCCCGTCTGGAAGCCATAGAGCCGGATCATGTCCTCGCGCACATATGTCTCGATGAACAGCATCACCGCCTCGCCGGGCGACGGCAGCGCGGCCAGCGTGCGCGCCGAGCAATGGGCGACATAGCCGACGCCATGCACGTCGATGATGCAGGAATCTTCATCGATCTCGTCCAGCGTGCCTTTCAGCTTGCCGATCATGATTGTCCCCTCACGCCAGCGCGGCCATGCGGTAAGTCGCGCTCGGGCGGTGATGCGCATGGCAGATGGCGATGGCCAGAGCGTCGGCGGCGTCGTCGGTGTCGAAGATCGCCTTCGGCATCAGCACCTTGACCATCATATGGATCTGCTTCTTCTCGCCATGACCGACGCCGATCACGGCCTTTTTGACGGCATTGGGGGCATATTCGGCCACCACCAGTCCGGCGCGCGCCGGCACCAGCATGGCGATGCCGCGCGCCTGGCCGAGCTTCAGCGTCGCCGTCGCATCCTTGTTGACGAAAGTCTGCTCGACCGCTGCCTCATGCGGCATGGCCTGGTGCAGCACCTCGGCCAAGCCGTCATGCAGCTGGCACAGTCTCGTCGCCAGCGACTCCTTTTCGTCGGACCGCACCGTGCCGGACGCGATGAAGCGCAGCGAATTGCCCACGCTGTCGATAATACCCCAGCCGGTGCGCCTCAGGCCCGGATCGATGCCGATGATGCGAATCGCTTCCCCCATGCGCCAAGTCTAGCTGTGGCGGCAAGCGATGCCAGCAAAATGTGAACAAACCAGAAACAATTGCGATCTCAGCGACTCGCCGTTTCCGTGAGACGGTGAGACGCTCTAATTCGTCACGCGACGGATGGTTTTCGACAGCCGCGTGAGAAATGCCGGCCTGGACGATGCGACCAGCTTCCAGGCCAGGACTGCATTGCCAATACGCCGCGGCAGGATTCCGATGCAAAGGAACCAGGCCGCCAGAGCAGCCCGCCGCCGCCAAGATGCGTCCATTTCCAGGCTGGCGGCGGCGCCCGCACTTGCCAGTCCCAGCCGGGAGTCGGTGGCGACCGGATGCTGGGGCTCGTCGACGCAGAGCGAAGCCAGCCGTTCTTCCAGATGCACCGGATCGCGAAGGCCGGCATCCGGCGGTACGGTCAGACCGATCTCGGCCGCCCGGCCGGATAAGGCCTCGAGGCGCCGGAAGTCATGCTGCACGCGCCAACGCGCTCGCTCAGCAAGCTTTTCGGCAAAGACGGAATGGTTGGAACCGTGGATGCGGTAGGCGCCAAGGCAGGTGTCGATGGATTTCACCTCTCCGTGCAGCGGCGCGAGTGTTGCGAGATAGCCATCGGCGCCTTGCCGGAAATCGCTTTCCGGCATGGGCATTATCGTCTCCAGCACCTCGCGGTCGAACGCCAACCCGCTTGTCACCGTCGTGCGGTACCGCCCCTTGCGCAACAATTCCGGGACGACGTCGCCTGAATCGAACGGCTGTTCCGGAGGGGGAAAAACATCCTTGATCCGCTGGTCCTCATCGACGAGATGCAGTCGGAATTGCGCCTGGGCGACATCCGCGTCCCACTCGTCCAGGACCTCGGAGACGGCGTTCGGATAGAGATAATCGTCGGCGTCCAGGAAAAGAATGATCTCGCCGGTGCTCGCCTCGAAGCCGGTATTGAACGCGGCGGCATGCCCGCCATTCCTGCGCCTGAGGCACGGCCGGATTTTGTCGCCGTAGGATTCGATGACGGCGACCGACGCATCCGTCGATGCGTCGTCGACGACCACCACCTCGACATTTCGGTGGTCCTGCTCCAACGCGCTGTCGATGGCGCGTCCTAGAAACTGTTCGTAATTGTAGTTGGGGATGATGATCGATACCGGGATGCGGTCCAATGGCGAATGCACGGGATCAAGCCTCGCAATCTGCTTTGGTCACAGTGACGGTGGTTTTGTTGCAGAACCGGCTCGGGTCGACCCGGCTGCGGCGAACGGCTCCAATTAGGGGCCTATCGCTTCAAGGCAAGTGTGATCTTTGTCGGGAAGGCCGGCATCACCTTCAAATACAATAACGGCCGCCGCAATATCGAAGAGCACTCCGAATCACAGGTGTCGACCTGCGCCGCTACCGCTATCGTCTTTTTGCAAACGCGGTTTCAGCCGCGCGCGAACGCCGTATTCAAAAGGCTGATCTGGTCGGAAACCGGGTTGGCCCGCCGGCCGGGGGCGTGCAGGTCGCTGACCACGCCGCCATAGATTTCCTCGTCCATGCGCCGCACCAACGCCTGCAGGCGCAGCGAGCGCGTCACGAGATCCACAAAATCCTTGGGCAGCTCGTTCCAGCCAAGCGCCTCGTCATGCGCGGACGCGGTGTCGAGCCGCACCTTGGATTTCTCCGAGGCCACCTGGTCGCGCGTCATCTCGCCGGAATTCGCCGCCCGCTGCAAAAGCAGCCAGGAGGCGACCTGCATGAGCCTCGTGGTCAGCCGCATCGATTCGGCCGCGTAGAGCGTAGCCGCCGTGCGCGACAATTTCTTGGCTTCGAGCCTGCCCTTGCCATCGAGATATTCGGCGGCCTGCTCGACCAGCCCCATTCCTTCCTGGTAGAGCGGCTTGAAGGATTGGGAGAAAACCCGGCGCTCCGCCAATTTGATGGTTTTCGCGCTGCCCTTCGAAGGCTCGTTCATCGATACGCCCCTGCACTGCCGCCAGCCGATTCGGCAATCTTGCCGACGTGGCCCGCACGCTAAATGACTGAGGCTTGAAAATGCGCTTCGATGCCCATGAAGGCAAGCGCATGTTTAACAAACGGTTAACGCCGGTCGCGTTCCGGCCACCCGCCGGCGGATGGCGCAGGCCTGCCGTATGCGGATAAAAAAAGAGCCGCGGATAAGGCGGCTCTCAGGAGTTTAACAGGGAGGCGTCAAACAAAGTGGCTCCAACCACTCGGTAAGAATCCAGCAAAACTGGATGCGCATAGTAAACGCCCGTAAAGCTTAATGAAGCCTTAACGCGGCGGCGATTTTTTTGAGCGAACGCGCTTTCCTGTGCCGGAACAGGACAGCGGATGCGCCCCCGGGATCGTCTGAAACCGGATTTTCGAACGCCGATCGTGGCGGCCGTAACATGTTGGCTGCTGCCGCGGCATCGTGCCGAAACACGCGCCACGCAAAAGGCCGCTCCTCTGAAGCGGCGCGCAGATCCGCGCCCCTTGAAATCACGCAGCATATCCGGGAGCAAACCATGGATTGGTATTCGATCGTCAAATTCCTTCACGTCGTTTCGGCTATTTTGTGGGTCGGCGGCGGCTTCGTGCTGTTCCTGCTCGGCGTGCTCGCCGAGCGAGCCGGCAACATCGAAGACAAGCTGCAGGCAATGCGCGCCAGCGGACAGCTCGGCAGCAAATTCTTCGCGCCGATGTCGATGCTGACGCTGGTCTTCGGCCTGATCATGTGCGGCTTCTGGGTCGGCTTTACCGAGCTGTGGATCGTCATCGGCCTCGTCGGCTACGCCACGACCTTCTCGATTGGCATGCTGATCTTCAAGCCGACCGGCGAGCGCATAGGCGCGATGATCGCCAAGGACGGCGTGACGCCGTCCGTCCTTGCCATCGGCCAGCGCATGATGAAATGGGCGCGGCTTGATTATGCTGTGATGCTGGTGATCATCGCCGACATGGTGCTGAAGCCCAGTTTGCACGACATCGGCATTCTTGCCGGCATGGCGATGGTGGTTGCGCTGGGCGCCGCGCTCGCCTTCGGCGGCGGCCGCCAGATGGTGCCGAGCGCCGCCTGAGCGTCGCGATTCTTTGGAGCGAGGCGGCCGGATGGCCGCTTCGCTTCTACATCAGGCCGACAATGCCGTCCCACAGCAGCTTGACGGCGACCACCGCGACAGTGGCGTAGGTGAACGGATAGAAGATCTCCGGCCGCATGCGGCGCACCAGCCAGGCGCCGGCCATCGTCGAAATCGGCGCCAGCGGCATCAACACCGCCGACGCGGTCAAATTGGCGGTGTCGAATTGGCCGAGCGCGAAATAGGGGATGAGCTTCAGCGCATTGGTGGCGGCAAAGAAGATCGCCGCCGTGCCCGACAGCACTTTCGGATCGAGCCGGATCGGTAGCGCATAGACCTGGAAGGGCGGGCCGCCGACATGGGCGACGAAGCTGGTGAAGCCGGCGACCGTGCCCCAGAAGGCGGCGGCAATGCGGTTCGGCTCAGCCGCATGGTCGGCGCCGTGGCGGAACTGCAGGTAGATCCATCGCAGCACGAACACCAGCGCGACGGCGCCGACGATCAGCCGCACCATCTCCTCGGTGACCAAAGCCGCGGTCAGCCAGCCGAGCCCGATACCGATGACCGCGCCCGGCATCATGTCGACCAGCATCTTGCGGTCGTAAACGCCCCACCAGGTCCACACCGAGATGACATCCATCAGGCACAGGATCGGCAGCAGGATGGCGGCCGCCTGAACCGGCGGCATGGTGAGCGCCATCAACGGCACGCCGACGAAGCCGACGGCGCCGCCGAAGCCGCCTTTCGACAGGCCGACAAGGATCACCGCCGGAATGGCGGCGGCGTAGAACCACGGATCGCTGAGCAGGCCTGACATCGGCAAGGGGAAGGTTGGAGAAGGCGGGGAACCCAGCCATAGCGCAGAACAGCGCCGCCGGGATAGTCATTAATGCCGGCATCCGCTATGCCTGCCGACGCTGGCAGGCAGCCGCATTGGAAGGATCGTCGGTCGGCTCACTGCCTTCGAGGTGTGGACATGAGCCTCGCGAAACGGACGTTGCGGCGATCGTCGCGATGCTTGCCGGCGATGGCCAGGCACGCGAAGAGCCGGCTTGCCGCTGTCGCGGGCAGTGAAACGCACTAGCCTTTTGTGTAGTCAGGCCCAAAACGTGTCGGCAGGCCGTCGGCGAGTTTCACCCAAGGGAGCTTCTCCTCGAAGGCGACATGCAGCGTAGGCGCAAATTTTTCCGGCTCCGCCATCGTTGCCGAAAAAAAATGCATGACATTGGACATCTTCTTTGAGCGGAAGGAAAGCGGCGAACCGCAGTGATCGCAAAATGTTCTTTCTACGCCGGGAGAAGAATTGAATGTCTTCGGTGACTTGCCCAGCCATCGCCATTGGCCGTCCAGGACGCCAATGTAGGTGGTCATCGGCGCAGAACATTGCCGCCGACAACTTTCACAATGACAGACCACGCAGGCCTGTGCCGGTCCATCGACTTCAAAGGCAATAGCGCCACATAGGCAATGACCACGCATGCGAAACCTCCTTGAGGCAGCGAGGGCAGCTTAGTTCAGGGGGGCGTGCGGGAGTCGCCACGAATGCGCCGAACTGGCGCCTGATCCCGACATTTGCACTGGCGATTGTGAGCGCGTGCGCGGCCGTCTAGGCCCAGGCGCGACGATGCTCGTTTGGACGGTCCTCATCCGCCGCATAGCCGGCTGTTCAAGCCGAACGCTTTGCTTTATGCCGCAATGCAACCATCTTCGCCCGGCATAGGCGAAACCGGGATCGAAGGCCAATGAACGAAGCAACTCCGCCCAACCGCTGCCGCATCGTGCTGATCGCGCCGCCGCTCATGCCGGCCGAGCAGATCTGCGCGGCATTCGAGGGTGGCGACGTCGCTTCGCTGATCCTGCCCGACAACGGCATGGACGACGCCTCCTTCCAGGCCTTCGCCGAAAAGATCGTGCCGATTGCTCAAGGTGCCGGCATCGCCGTCATCATCGCCGGCGATAGCCGCATCGCCGGGCGCGTCCAGGCGGACGGCATCCATGTCGAAGTAAAGCCCCGGGAGCTCGCCGAGACGATCGAGCGCCTGGCCGGCAAGATGATGGTCGGCGCCGGCGGCGCCAAGACGCGCGACGAGGCGCTGGAACTCGGCGAGCAGCGGCCCGATTACATGTTCTTCGGCCGCTTCGGCTATGACAACAAGCCGGAGCCGCATCACCGCAACCTCGCCCTGGGCGAATGGTGGGCGGAGATGATTTCGATCCCTTGCATCGTCATGGGCGGCTCCGAGCTTGCCTCCGTCGAGACGGTGGCCGCAACCGGCGCCGAGTTCGTGGCGCTGTCCAGCGCCGTCTTTGCCGACGGACGCGAGCCCCGCGCCGCGATCGCCGCCGCCAACGCGTTGCTCGATGAAACCGCGCCGCGTTTCGAGGACTGACATGCGCCTGCACGGCCCTTGCCTGGTGGTCCTGGCCGGTTTGTTTGCGCAGGCCGCGATGGCGGCTGAGACCGTCCCGCTGCCGCAGCCGCGGCCGGAGACGAGCGCGCCGGACAAGAGCGCGCCCGACGCAGCCAAGCCGGATGAAAGCACGCCGGACGCGGGCACGCCGGATACGGGCAAACTGGACACAGCCACGCCGGACGCCGGCGCGCCGGATCCGAGCAGGTTCGGCACCGGTCCGCATATCGACAAGCCGATCCAGAACACCTTGCCGCAGCCGGCGACCATGACGCCGCCATCGGCCGATACCGTCAATCCCGACCGCTTCGGCGCCAAGCAGCCGGACGCCGCCTATGGCGCCTTCCAGCGCGGGCTCTACAAGACCGCCTACAACCTTGCCATGGAGCGCGCCAAGAACGGCGATCCGGCGGCCGAGACGCTCGTGGCCGAAATCCTGTCGCGCGGACTGGGTATGCCGCTCAATCCGGCCGAGGCCGCGAAATGGTATGCGTTGGCGGCCGAACAGGGCGTGCCGGAGGCGCAGTTCCAATATGCGCTGATGCTGCTCGACGGCCGATATGTGAAGAAGGACGAAAAGGGCGCCTTCGCGCTGATGCAGGCCTCGGCCGAGGCCGGCAACCGGCTCGCGCAGTTCAACTTTGCCCAGTTGCTCGTCCAGCAGGATCCCGGCGATGGCGGCCTTGCCAAGGCGGCCGTGTATTACGAGCGCGCCGCCGCCACCGGCCTTGCCGATGCCCAATATGCGATGGCGCAGCTCTACGCCAACGGCGCCGGCGGCAAGCCGCATGACGATGCCCAGGCGCGTCTTCTCCTGGCGCAGGCCGCGAGGCAGAACTATGACACCGCGCAGATCGACCTTGCCACCTGGATGATCGAGGGACGCGGCGGCGGGCGCGACCTGAAATCGGGCTTTGCCTGGATGAAGCGGGCGGCGCAAGGCGGCAATGTCGCCGCCCAGAACCGCCTCGCCAAGCTCTATATGAGCGGCATCGGCACCGATCCGGACCTGATCCTTGCCGGCGCCTGGTACATCGTCGCCCGCCGCGCCGGGCTGATCGACCCGCAGATGGACGATTTCCTGCAGGGTCTAGACGATGATCAGACCAAGCAGGCGCTGCAGAAGGCAAACCGCCTGCCGTAGGTGTAACGCAGGTAGGTGCGAAGCAGTCAGGTTCGGCGATTTCGCCGTAGCCTTCGGTCGGCAATTGCTCCAAAGGAGAAGACTTTGTCACTGCATGTGATCGAGCACGACCTTGCCGAAGGGATAGCCATGCTCGAGGTAGCGAAGCGCCGATGCGGCCTCGTACCAGGGAAAGACCTTGTCGATCACCGGACGCAGACCGTTGACGGCAATCGCCCGGTTCATTGCCTCGAAGGACTGACGTGACCCGACTGGAATGCCGCGCGCCGTGACCTGACGGCGGAAGATGTCGAGCGGATTGACCGATCCGTCGTTGCCGCCGAGATAGCCGATGACGTTAATCTGGCCGCAGCGGGCCGCCGCATTGAGCGACTGCGCGAAACTCTGTGGACCGCCGACCTCGATGATGTGGTCGGCACCGCGACCGTCTGTCAGCCGCAGCACGGCTTCCGCCCATTCCGGATTGTCGCGATAATTCACGCCGTCATGCGCACCGAGTTCTTTTGCCCGAGCAAGCTTTTCATCGCTGCTCGACGTGACGATCACGCGCGCCCCGGCGGTCTTCGCAAGCTGCACGGCGAACAGCGAGACACCGCCTGTGCCGAGAGTGAGCACCGTCTCGCCCGGCAGCAACTTGCCTTCGGTGAACAGCGCATGCCAGGCGGTCACGCCAGCGCAGGCCAGCGTCGCCGCCTCGAGGTCGCTGAGGTGGGCAGGCGCGAGCACCGCCGCCTGCTCATCGAGCAGCGCATACTCGCTGAGCATGCCGTCGATCGGCCCGCCGCGCTGGTAAGACGCCTCGGCCATGACGAAGCTGCCGGCTACCCAGCGTTGCCAGAACGTGCCGCAGACACGGTCGCCGATCTTGAACCGGCTGACCTCCGCCCCGACCGCCGCCACCTCGCCGACGCCGTCGGAAAGCAGCACCAGGGGCAGCGCGAATCTCGTGTGATAGCTGCCGCGGGCTATTTCGACATCACGGTAATTGAGCGCGCTCGCCTTGACCTTGATGAGGATTTCCTGGCGCCCCGGCGTCGGCGTCGGCCGGTCGACCAGCTTAAGGTTTTCGATGCCGCCCGGGGCCTGCAATTCGATCGTGCGCATTTTCGGTTTCCTCGACTGGAGTGCCGGCAGGAAAATCGCTTGCGCGCCAGTGGATTTCAAATTCATAATAATCAGAATGATTATGCATTCGGAACATGGATGATGATTGAGGAACTGCGCACTCTCGTCCTCTTCGCCGAAGAAGGCTCGATCCAGAAAGTCGCACAGCGCCTGCCGCTGACGCAGCCGGCGGTCACCAGGCAGCTGCAACGACTGGAGAACTTGCTCGGCACGACGCTGCTCGACCGCCGGCAAAAACCGCCGCGACTGACGTCGGCAGGATGGGAAGTGCTTTTGCGCGCCAGGGACATTCTCACCTCGGTGGAGGCTCTGAAGTCTTTTGCAGCCGAGGCCGAACCGCAAGGCGTGCTGCGCCTTGGCCTGACGCACGGATTGTCCGACGCAAGCGTGGCCGACGCCATCGCCGACGTCGCGGCGGCGTTTCCAAAAGTCTCGCTGCGCCTGCGAACCGCCTGGAGCGCGGAACTCGCCGATCAATTCGAGCGTGGCCAATTCGACATGGCGATCGTTCTGAGAGCCCCCGACTATGAGGGTCCGGGCAGGCTTGGCATCGAGCGTCTCAGCGTCATCGCGCAGGCCGGCGGCACGCAGCGCCGTCTCGAAGCCGGGTCGCCGATGCCCTGGGTGCTCAGTCCCGAACCTTGCGACGCCCGTCAAAGGCTGCTGTCGGTGATGGGGAGCGACGGACGGCGCCGGCTGGTCGTCGCGGCGGAAATTCAGGATCCGGCAATGCAGATGGAATGGGTCCGTCGAGGACACGGCCTCGGCCTGATGCCGTCGCGGTTGGCGGCGCGCGGAATTCCCTATGGCCTCGCGCTTGCCGACGCCGGCGATCTCGACCTCTCCATGCAGGTCGTGGCGCTCCGCTCCCCACATCTCAACCGTCTGGCGAAGGTAGCGGACGCCATCGCTCAGGCCGTCGGCAAGGTGATCGCGGTCACCGGCTGACACTGGCTCGCTGACGCGGCCGTTGCCTCCCTCCCTTGCCACTCTGGGCGATTTGTGGTCTTGGAGGCGCCAAAGCGCGATCGGCGCCAGAAAAATCTCATCCGGATCAGTTCATCATGGCCAAGATCAGTGGCAGCGAAATCCGTCCCGGCTATGTCATCGAGCACGATGGCGGTCTGTGGGTGGCGGTCAAGACCAACACCGTCAAGCCGGGCAAGGGCGGCGCCTACAACCAGGTCGAGCTGAAGAACCTGATCAACGGCACCAAGCTCAACGAGCGCTTCCGCTCGGCCGAGACCGTCGAGCAGATCCGGCTCGACCTGAAGGATTTTTCGTTCCTCTACGAGCAGGGCGATGCGCTGGTCTTCATGGACACCGAAAGCTACGAGCAGCTCGAGCTGGCGAAGGACTTTGTCGGCGAGCGCGCCGCTTTCCTGCAGGATGGCATGATGGTGACGGTGCAGCTTTACGAGGAGCGGCCGATCGGCATCTCGCTGCCCGACCAGGTGACGCTGACCATCACCGAAGCCGACCCGGTGGTGCGGGGCCAAACCGCAGCCTCCTCCTACAAGCCGGCGGTGCTGGAAAACGGTATCCGTGTGCTGGTGCCGCCCTTCATCTCGGCCGGCGAGCGCATCATCGTCGACACCAACGAAATCACCTACGTGCGCCGCGCGGATTAACGGCAAAAAGCAGGAAGAAAAAATGGCGCGTTCCGCTCTCCTCAACGTCATGGTCCAAGCCGCGATGAAGGCCGGCCGCTCGCTGTCGCGCGACTTCGGCGAGGTGCAGAACCTGCAGGTCTCGATGAAGGGACCGGGCGACTATGTCAGCCAGGCCGACCGCAAGGCCGAAGAGATCGTCTTCGCCGAGCTTTCGAAGGCGCGGCCGGGCTATGCCTTCCTGATGGAAGAGCGCGGCGCCGTCGAAGGCGACGACGCTCAGCACCGCTGGATCGTCGACCCGCTCGACGGCACCACCAACTTCCTGCACGGCATTCCGCTCTTCTCCGTGTCGATCGCGCTCGAGCGCCAGGGCCAGATCGTCGCCGGCGTCGTCTACAATCCGGCGATGGACGAGCTCTACACGGCCGAGCGCGGCGGCGGCGCCTTCATGAACGATCGCCGGCTGCGCGTTGCGGGACGCTCCAAGCTGACCGACGCTGTGATCGGCTGCGGCGTACCGCATCTCGGCCGCGGCCAGCACGGCAATTTCCTGATCGAGCTGCGCAACGTCATGGCGGAGGTCTCCGGCGTCCGCCGCCTCGGTTCCGTCGCGCTCGACCTTGCCTATGTCGCGGCCGGGCGCATGGACGGTTTCTGGGAAACCGGCCTTTCGTCCTGGGACATCGCCGCCGGCATCCTTCTGGTGCGCGAAGCCGGCGGTTTCGCCTCCGACATGGATGGCGGACAGGACATGCTGGACATTGGCGAGGTCGTCGCCGGCAACGAGTTCATCCAGCGCGCGCTGCTGAAGACCGTGAAGAAACCGTTGGCTGCCCGCTGATTAATGCATGTCGCCAGAAGTGTGCAGCGGTTCTGGGACGACAACATGCATCAAAACAAAGACTTAAAGCGTGTCGCCTGAGTCCGTTCAGCGCGACGCGCTTTAAAGCGTCCTTTGCGCGTCGAAAGGACGCGCGCCTTTAGTCGCAAAACCGCAACCGAAGCTTGAAATACTGGTCCCCGAGCGCCCAGATTAGGCGTTGCAGGATCATTCATGAACGACGCGCGTCCAGATACAAAGCTTGAAATCCCGTTTGTGGGGCGCTGGCACTATTCGCGCGCCGAAATGATCGCCGACGGCATCGTTCACGCGGTGGGCATCGTGCTGGCGATCGCCGCCGGCTCGGCTTTCCTGGCTTTGGCCGCCTTCCACTCCGGCCCGGGCGAATATGTCGCCGCGGTGTTCTATGTGGTGTCGCTGCTCACCGTGCTCTCGGTTTCGCTGGCCTATAATCTGTGGCCGGTGTCTTGGCCGGCGAAATGGATCCTGCGCCGTTTCGATCATGCCGCGATCTATCTGCTTATCGCCGCCACCTACACGCCCTTCCTCGCCCAGCTCGACAACTCGCCGCTGGCGCTGCCCATGATCGTCGTCGTGTGGAGCGCGGCGGCGGCCGGCATCACCATCAAGATGTTCCTGCCCGGCCGCTACGACCGGCTGGCCATCGTCTTTTATCTCGCCATCGGCTGGAGCGGCATCGTGCTCGCCGGACCGCTGGTCCAGACGCTGCCGACGACCTCGGTGGCGCTGCTCGTCGCCGGCGGCATCGTCTATTCCCTGGGCATCATCTTCTTCGCCTGGAAGGGCCTGCGCTTCCACAATGCCGTCTGGCACGGCTTCGTCGTCACCGGCGCCGGCCTTCACCTTGCCGCTATGGTCGACTGCCTCGTCGTCAACCGGTTCTAATGCCTGTGGCGCGGTCCTATCGGGCCATATTGCCAAGCGCCATTCAATTTGGTCACAATTCCGTTTAGAGTCGCGGCAATTCTGCGGCGGTGGCATCGGAAACGGGGCACGGATGGCTTTTCTCAGATCCTTCGGCAGGCGATCGGACGTCCTGGTCTATGATCCGCACAAGCTGTCGAGCCCGCAGGTCTTCCTGCTCACCATGGTGATCTTCCTGATCATCGTCGCTTTCATCGCCGCCATCCTCACCCGCCAGATCTCGACCGCCTTCTCCAGCAATCCGGGCCTCAACGGATTGATCGTCGGCGTGCTGGCGGTCGGCATCCTGCTCGCCTTCGTCCAGGTCGGGCGGCTGTTCCGCGAGGTGCGCTGGGTCAATTCCTTCCGCGCCGGCTCCGAAACCACCGAGCCGGTGCTTTTGGCGCCGATGAAGGCGATGATCGGCCGCTCGTCGACGATCGCGTTTTCGACCTCGTCGATGCGCACGATGCTGGATTCCATCGCCACCCGCCTTGACGAGAGCCGCGACACCTCGCGCTATCTGGTCGGCCTGCTTGTGTTCCTCGGCCTGCTCGGCACCTTCTGGGGCCTGCTCAACACCATCGCTTCGATCCGCGAGACGATCGAGGCGCTGGACCCGGGCACCGGCGATGCCGCCGCCGTGCTCGATGCGCTGAAGCAGGGTTTGTCGGCGCCGCTCGCCGGCATGGGCACCGCGTTTTCGTCCTCGCTGTTCGGCCTTTCGGGCTCCCTGGTGCTCGGCTTCCTCGACCTGCAGGCCGGCCGCGCCCAGACCCGCTTCTACACCGAACTCGAGAACTGGCTGTCCTCGGTGACCGATCTGTCGTCGGACATCGTCGTGTCAGACACGTCGAAAGCCAGCGAATCCTCCGAGGACATCCGGCTCTTGTCGGAGCGGCTGCGCAGCCTGCAGGAGAATGGCGGCGGCTCTAATCCGCGCGTCGCCACCGCCATGGCCAATCTTGCCGACGGCATCTCGGGGCTGGTGAAGAACATGCGCTCCGAGCAGCAGATCATGCGCGACTGGGTCGAGGCCCAGTCCGACGAGCAGAAGGCCATGCGCAACACGCTGGAAAAGATCGCCGACGCGCTGAAGAAGCAAGGGGTCCACTGACGTGGCGCTGGCAAGACGGCGCACCGACCGCCGCATCGACTATTGGCCGGGCTTCGTCGACGCTTTGTCGACGCTGCTGCTGGCGATTATGTTCCTGCTCACCGTCTTCGTGCTGGCGCAGTTCCTGCTCAGCCGCGAGATCTCCGGCAAGGACACGGTGCTGAACCGCCTCAACTCGCAGATCAACGAGCTGACCCAATTGCTGGCGCTGGAGCGCACGAACAGCCAGGACAAGGAAGATACGCTCGCCAATCTCCAGGCATCGCTATCGGCCGCGCAGGCCGAAAAGAGCCGCCTCGAACAATTGCTGGCGCAGGGCGCCGGCGCCGGCGACGCGGCCAACAAACGAGCGGACCAGCTTTCGGGCGAGCTCAGCAACCAGCGCCAGATCAGCCAGCAGGCGCTGAGCCAAGTCGAGATCCTCAACCAGCAGATTGCTGCGCTGCGCAAGCAGATCGGCGCGCTGGAAGACGCGCTCAACGTCTCCGAGCAGCGCGACCGCGACTCCAACACCAAGATCGCCGATCTCGGCCGCCGCCTGAATGTGGCGCTGGCGCAGCGCGTGCAGGAGCTCAACCGCTACCGCTCCGACTTCTTCGGCCGGCTGCGCGAGATCCTCGCCGACCGCGAGAACATCCGTATCGTCGGCGACCGCTTCGTCTTCCAGTCGGAGGTCCTGTTCCCGACCGGCTCCGACGTGATCAACGACGCCGGCAAGGTCGAGATGAAGAAGCTCGCCGATGCCATCATCGAATTGCAGAAGGAAATCCCGCCGGAGATCAGCTGGGTGCTGCGTGTCGACGGCCATACCGACAACAAGCCGCTCTCCGGCACCGGCCGCTATCGCGACAATTGGGAACTGTCGACCGCGCGCGCCACCTCGGTGGTGAAGTTCCTGATCGAGAACGGCGTGCCGGCCAACCGGCTGGTGGCCGCCGGCTTCGGCGAGTTCCAGCCGCTGGATCCTGCCGACACTGACGAGGCGCGCAGCAAGAACCGCCGCATTGAACTGAAGCTCACCGAACGGTGAGCTATTATCACGCCAAGTCACGGGAAGTTGTTTGTCGGCTGAATACTTAGAGTGCCAAGTCCCGTCGACAAGGCCCGAAAACATTATCTTTTTTTAATTACACATCGCAAATCGACGCACCTAATTTGCTGCGCAGGGCCGGGGACCGCCGGCGGTGCCACCCCATCGCGACGCGACGGAACTGGACGGCCCCTGAACGTCGGAAGGTTAGCGGCGCGGCCGCTTTCTTCCTTGGCAGGAGGATGCGCCGCCATGCGCGCTTCAACATCTCTCAAGACTGTAACCCTGGCTGCCGCACTGATTGCGGCCCCACTTGCCGGCGCCTATGCGGCCGGACATCACAGGGGCGGTGCTCTCGATACGCCCGAGCCGACCGACATGACCGGGCCGCGCGTGAGCGGTCTGATCGATCAGGTCCAGGGTGTGGATCAGGGCATCACCGACGCCCGGCAGGCAAACAACATTTCGGCTGCCGAAGCGCGGCAACTGCATATGCGCACCGCGCATATCAGCCAGGCCGCGGAGCGTATCGCCGCTTCCGATCACGGCAGGATCCCGTCCGCGCAATACCATGAGTTGCTGCGCCGCCTCGACAATGTCGACCAGAGGCTGATGGACGACACCGGAAGCGGTTTCATGATGGGCGACGGCTCCGACGGGGGCAATTACCCGAACGGCTGACCTCTTCGAAGGAAACGGAAGGCACCACCTGGCGCCCACGGGACCTGGCCCCGGGGCGCCCTTTTTCGATCACGTCCTGCTTCGATTGGAGCAATTCCAGGAAAAGTGCGAACGGTTTTTCATCCGGAATTGCGTAAAAACAAAGAGATGGAGCGGTTCGGCGTTTTCATGAAACGGTGAAACGCTCTATAGGCCGAGCCAAAGCACGATGATGGCGAGCACCGCCGGCGCTGTCTGGATGAACAGTATCTTGCGGCCGACGGTCGCCGCGCCGTAGAGGCCGGCGATGGCGACGCAGAGCAGGAAGAACATCTTGATCTGAAACCCGCCGGCGCCGAGATAGAGACCCCAGATCAGGCCCGCTGCGAGAAAGCCGTTATAGGGGCCCTGGTTGGCGGCGAGCACCTTCGAGGCGCTGGCGAATTCCGGCGTCAGTCCGAACGCCTTGCGGCCGCGCGGCGTGTCCCAAAGCACCATCTTCAGATAGACGATATAGCAATGAACCAGCGCCACCAGCCCGACCAGGATATTGGCGATCATTGTCCCCTCCGCTCGTTCGGACAAGCATTGACTACACGTCGACGCTGCCGCGCAAGATAGGCTGGCCGTGGCCTTGCCGACCAGGGTTGCCAAGCTTCGCGCCTTGGTATCTTTTCGCGCCAGCCCATTTACAGCCGGAACCCATCATGTCCTTCCAGAAACTCGACCAACTCGGCCACAAGCTCGAAGCGCTGGAGCATGCTTTGGCCATCCTCGGCGCCGACGAGGCGACGCATATGGCGGTCGGCGGCGGCGAAAAGCGCGCCGAAGCGATGTCCTTGCTTGCCGGCATGCTGCACGCCCAAGCGACCGCGCCGGAGATCGGCGACTGGATCGCCGCCGCCGAGGCCGAGCCGCTGAACGACGAGCAACAGGCGGCGGTCAGGGAACTGCGTCGCCAATACACCAACCTCACCTGCCTGCCTGTCGAATTCGTCGAGCGCCAGACGGTGGCACGCATGCGCTCCGAGCAGCTCTGGCGCGACCTGCGCGCCAAGAACGACTGGGCCGGCTTCCTGCCGGCGCTGGAAGGCGTCGTGGCCCTGGTGCGCGAAGAGGCGGCGCTGCGCGCAGACGCGCTCGGCCTGGCCCCCTATGACGCGCTGATGGAGCAGTACGATCCCGGCAACCGCGCCGCCGACATCACGCAGGTGTTTGCCGAGCTGAAGGCCTTTCTCAAGGATTTCCTGCCGCATGCGCTGGCCGTGCAGGATGCACGGCTGGCGAAACACCCGCTGAAGCCGCTCTCTGGCAGTTACGCCATTGACCGGCAGCGCGAGCTTGGCCTTGCCATGATGGCGGCCGTCGGCTTCGACCTCACCCATGGCTCACTCTCAGTGTCGCACCATCCCTTCTGCGGCGGCGTGCCGAGCGATGTGCGCATCACCACCCGCTACAAGACCTCCGACTTCCTGTCGGCGTTGATGGGCGTGCTGCACGAGACCGGCCACGCCCTGTACGAGCAGAACCTGCCGAAAGCCTGGTCGCATTGGCCGCTCGGCAAGGCGCGCGGCATGGCCGTGCATGAGAGCCAGAGCCTGTTCGTCGAAAAGCAGATCGGCCGCAACCCGGCCTTCTGGCGGTGGGCGCTGCCGGTGGTTGAAAAACATCTCGGCGAAGCCTGGTCGATCGACGACATCCTGCCGCACGTCCACCATGTCGAACGCGGCCTGATCCGCGTCGACGCCGACGAGGTCACCTATCCGCTGCACGTCATCCTGCGCTACGAGCTCGAACAGGAGCTCGTGTCCGGCCGGCTGGAGGTCGCCGACCTGCCGGAAGCATGGGATGCCAAGACGCGCGACTATCTCGGCCTCTCGACCATTGACAACCCGGCCGACGGCCCGATGCAGGATGTGCACTGGCCAGGCGCCGCCTTCGGCTATTTCCCCTCCTACACGCTGGGCGCCATGATGGCCGCGCAGCAATGGGCGGCTTTGATCAAGGCGCACCCGTCCGCCGACGAGGACCTCGCCAAGGGCGATTTCAGCGCCATCAACGAGTGGCGTCGCGCAAAGATCTGGTCGCAGGGCTCGCGTTGGTCGACGCCGGACCTGCTCGAGCGCGCCACCGGAGAGAAGCTCAACGCCGCTTATTTCACCGAGCATCTACGCAAGCGCTACGGGAACTGACCCGCGGCAGGTCGAAACCAGCTGGGTGGGGCGTGCCTACTCGGCCGCGCCCTTGAAGGCGCTGGCTCCCGTCTCGAACTGCAGCTTGGCGAGCCGCGTGTAGATGCCGCCCTTGGCGACCAGGCTCTGATGCGTGCCTTCCTCGACGATGCGCCCGCCGTCCATGACCAGGATGCGGTCCGCCTTGAGCACTGTCGCCAGCCGGTGCGCGATGACGATGGTGGTGCGGCCGCGCATCAGCCGCTCCAGCGCCCTTTGCACCAGCGTCTCGCTCTCGGCGTCGAGCGCCGAGGTCGCTTCGTCGAGCAGAAGGATCGGCGCGTCGCGCAGAATGGCGCGGGCGATCGCTATGCGCTGGCGTTGGCCGCCGGACAGCGTCACGCCGCGTTCGCCGACCTGGCTGTCATAGCCCTTGTCGAGCCTGGCGATGAATTCGTCGGCAAGGGCTGCCTTGGCCGCGGCCTCGATCTCGGCGTCGCTGGCGCCCTGCCTGCCGAAGCCTATATTGTCGCGGACGCTCGCCGCGAAGATGGTCACGTCCTGTGGCACGATCGCGATCCGTTGACGGACCGCGGCCGGATCAGCCTCGCGCACATTGACGCCGTCGATGACGACGCGCCCGCTCTCTGGATCGTAGAAGCGCAGGATCAGCGAGAAGACGGTGCTTTTTCCCGCGCCCGAGGGCCCGACGATCGCCACCGTCTCGCCGGGCTTCACCTGGAAGCTCAGGCCATGCACCGCGGCGCGGTCCGGCCGCGCCGGATAGGAGAAGGACACGTTGTCGAAGCTGATCGCGCCCTTGGCCGTGGCCGGCAACGGAACGGGGTTGTCAGGCCGCTGGATCGTCGGCGTCTCGGCCAGGATCTCGGTCAGCCGCTCGGCGGCACCCGCTGCCTGCGACAGCTCGCTCCACACCTCCGACAGCGCGCCGAGCGCGCCGGCGGCAAACACCGAATAGAGCAGGAACTGGCCGAGTGTGCCGGGCGACAGCGTGCCGGCAAGCACGTCGCGCGAGCCGAACCACAACACCGCCACCACCGAGGAGAAAATCATGAAGATGGCGAAGAAAGTCAGGAATGAGCGCGCGAACACCGATGCCCGTGCCGCCTCGAAGGCGGCGTCGACGGCCTCCGCAAAACGGCCGGTGACCAGCTTCTCGTTGGTGAAGGCCTGCAGCGTGCGCACCGCGCCGATCTGCTCGCTGGCATAGGCGGTGGCTTCGGCGAGCGTATCCTGCGCTTGCCGGGACTTGCGCCGCACCGAGCGGCCGAAGGCGACCAGCGGCAGCACGATCACCGGGATTGCTGCGATGACCAGGCCGGAGAGTTTTGGGCTGGTGACGACCATCATCGCCACCGCGCCGAGGCCCAGGATCAAGTTGCGCAGCGCGACCGAGGCGGTGGCGCCGACGGCCGACTTCACCTGCGTGGTGTCGGCGGCAAGCCGCGACACGATCTCTCCCGAATGCGCGCGATCGAAGAAGGCGGGCGACAGTGTCGTGACATGGGAGAAAACGTCGCGGCGGATGTCGGCCACGACCCGCTCGCCGAGCGTGATGACGAAATAGTAGCGGCTGGCCGAAGCGGCCGCCAGCAAGGCCGCCATCAGAACCAGCGCCGCGAAATACTCCGCGATGAAGGTGGAGCCCGCGGCCTGGAAACCGTGGTCGATCATGCGCCGCACGGCCATCGGCAAAGCAAGCGTCGTCACCGCCGCCACGATCAGCGAGATGACGGCGCCTATTACCAGCGTCCGGTAGCGGGTAACGTACGGAAAGAGGCTGCGGAGCGGCCGGACCGAGCGTCTGCGCTCGCTTGCGCTGCCACCGATTTCCGCCATGAGCGTTTCCTCTGGCCGCTTGGCGGGACAGCGCTTCAATATGCGCCCGCCGCGACCTTGTGATTCAATTCCGGCTGATGTATAGGCTCGCCGACCGTTTTAGAAGCCGTGGCTTTTCATTAGCTGCGGCTTCGAGTTTTAAAAAGGGGCGCATCGACGCAGGCCTTTAGGCCCGTTGCCAGCGCCGGCAGCTAGGAAACACGACAATGAAGGCCGATATCCATCCCGACTACCACACCATCAAGGTCGTCATGACCGATGGCACCGAATACCTGACCCGTTCGACCTGGGGCAAGGAAGGCGACACGATGAACCTCGACATCGACCCGACCACGCACCCGGCCTGGACCGGCGGCCAGCAGACCCTGCTCGACCGCGGCGGCCGCCTGTCGAAGTTCAAGAAGCGTTTCGAGGGTTTCGGCCTCTAAGCCGGATACATCGGCAGATTTCGAGAAACCCGCCTTCGAGGCGGGTTTTTTGTTGCCCGTTTCGTTCTTCTCCCCGTTCTACGGGGAGGTGCCCCGAAGGGCGGATGAGGGGCAGCGCCGGCGCTTGAAAGTTCAAGGTTCCTCGCCCCACGAAGTGGGGAGAGGTGGCTCGGCGAAGCCGAGACGGAGAGGGGAGCGCCCTACGAAGGCCCCCGCTCCGTCCGCTTCGCGGACACCTCTCCCCCGCCCCTGGCGGGGGCGAGGAACCCAAGCCTTGCGACGCTGCGGAAATCGTTCCTACTCGCCCACCAGCTCCCTCAGCGCCATGCGCTTGTAAGCCGCGACCAGCCTGTCGCCCTCGTCCCGCTCGACGGAGATAGCCAGCCGCACCGCGGCCTCGCCCATCTGCCAGACGAGAAACGCGGCCGTCTCCAATTCGATCGGATCGGCATCGGGGCGAATCCGTTTCAGCGCCGCAGCCAAAAATTCGGCATTGGCCCGGCTGTCGGCCAATTCCAGTTCGCGCAGCGCCTTGTCGGCCTGCGTGCTCGACCAGATGTCGCGCATCACCGGCTCGGCCAGGAACAGCTGGTAGTAGATGTCGACCAGTTCCGAGAACGCCTGCCTAAGGCCGTCCTTGTCGCCGACATCCTTCAATGCCGCCGCGATGCAGGCCTGGCTTTCGGCCGTGTAGCGCTCGGCCAGCGCCCAGACGATCGCCCGCTTGTCCGGGAAGAACTGGTAGAGCGAGCCGATCGACACCCCTGCCCGCTCCGCCACCTCACCCATGCGCATCGCATCGCTGCCCTGCTCGGCAATCAGCGCCGAGGCGGCGGCCAGCATGCGCTCGACCCGCTCGCGGCTGCGCTGCTGGCTCGGCGACCGGCGCGGCGAAGCAATGGCCGCCTGGTCCGGCTTGGCGGCGACTTTATCATCCATGGCTCTCTCCGGGCGATTTTCTGAAAACCGGCTTGACTCGCAAAATACGAGAGTTTATCACGTTTTGCAAATGTGAGGATTAATCACATTTTGCGACCCAGCATCTGGAGCAACTGAGATGATCAAACTTCTTCCCATCCTCACCTTCATCGCCGCGATCGGCTCCGGCGTCGTCGGCGGCGTCTTCTTCGCCTTCTCGAATTTCGTCATGGCAGCACTTGCCCGGCTGCCCGTCCCAAGCGGCATCGCGGCGATGAATTCGATCAACGTCACGGTGATCACGCCGACCTTCATGACCGCGCTGTTCGGCACTGGCCTGATCTGCCTGGTGTTGATTGCCGGTGTTTTCTTCGGCTGGAGCCAGTCCGGCTCCTACTGGCTGCTTGCCGGAGCCGTGATCTATTTCGTCGGCAATCCGATCGTGACCATGGTCTTCAACGTGCCGCTCAACGACGCTTTGGCCGCCGTCGATCCGCAGAGCGCCAACGGCGCCGGCGTGTGGGCGAACCATCTGAGCCAGTGGGTGATGTGGAACCACGTCCGCACCGTCACCGCGATCGTGGCGATGGCCTGCTTCATCATGGCATTGATCTGAGGATGAGCGCGAATGCAAAAGACCTCGCCTCAGGCGGGGTCCGTCTTCCTGTGCGTTTTGCGATCAGCGTGGCCGAGATCCCGCTCCGGGTCGATGACGTCGCGAACCAGCTGCTTGAGCTTTGCAGCGTCCGGAAAACCGCCGTCGCGCTTGCGCTCCCAGATGAGCTGATCGTTGCAGGCAATGGTGAAGATGCCGCCGGTGCCCGGCACCAGGATCACCTCGCCGAGATCGGTGCCGAAGGTCGAAAGCAGCTCCTGCGCCATCCAGCCGGCCGCAGCAGCCACTGGCATTGCGTGCAGTAGGTGATGCGGATGACGGGCAGCGGCTTCTCGCTCATGTCATGTCGCGTGGCCGGTCAGGCCGCGCTGAGCTTGGCCATCGTCTCGTCGTCGACCTCGAAATTGGCGTAGACGCTCTGCACGTCGTCATCGTCTTCGAGCGTGGCGACCAGCTTCATCAGCGACTGCGCCCGCTCTTCGTCGACCGGGACGTTGTTCTGCGGCTGCCAGATCGGCTTGACCGATTCCGCTTCGCCGAGCGCGGCCTCCAGCGACTTCGACACTTCACCGAGATTTTCGAAGGCGCAATAGATCGTGTGACCTTCCTCGTCCGACTCCACATCGTCGGCGCCGGCCTCGATCGCGGCTTCCATCACCTTGTCGGCGCTGCCGGCCGAGGCCGGGTAATAGATTTCGCCGACGCGGTTCCACATGAACGACACCGAGCCGGTTTCGCCGAGCGCCCCGCCGGCCTTGGTGAAGGCGGCGCGCACATTGGAGGCCGAGCGGTTGCGGTTGTCGGTCAACACTTCCACGATCAGCGCCACGCCGCCGGGGCCGTAGCCTTCATAGCGCACGGCCTCGTAATTTTCAGCGTCGCCTGCGGACGCCTTGTTGATGGCGCGCTGGATGTTGTCCTTCGGCATCGACACCGCCTTGGCGTTCTGCACGGCAAGGCGCAGCCTGGGGTTCATCGCCGGGTCCGGCGTGCCGGTCTTGGCGGCGACGGTGATTTCGCGCGCCAGCTTGGAAAACATTTTCGACCGCACCGCGTCCTGGCGGCCCTTGCGGTGCATGATGTTCTTAAACTGCGAATGGCCAGCCATGGCACCCCTGTCGTATTCGGCTAGAGCATCCCGAAGCGAGGTGTCGTCACCGCGTCTTCGGAAATGCTCGAATTCAATCTTTCAGAACGTCCCGGGCATGCCTGCGAAGGCACGCGGCGCTCTTTGTCGGAATGGCCGGCTTATAGATAAATCGGCTCAATTCGTCCAGACGCGCCGTTACTTCGGCGTTGAGCCGGCCCCTCACCCCTCCAGATCGGACTTCAGCCGATCGAGAATGCTGATGGCGTGGCCGGCATACTGGCTGATCCAGCGATCGTGGATCTGCTTGATCGGCAGCGCATTGAGATGGTTCCAGCGTTCGCGCCCCTCACGCTTCGCCACCACCAGATCGGCCTCCTCCAGCACTTTCAGGTGCATCATCACCGTGCATCGGTCCATGTCCGGGAAAGCCTCGCACAGCGCGCCGGTGGTCTGCGGCTGATCCTTCAGGCGATCCAGCAATTCGCGCCGGCGCGGATGCGCCAAGGCCTTGAAAACATGGTCGTCGGAGGTTTGGCTTGACATGTTATTTTTCTATAACATATCGTTTCGAGCAGCAAGGAAGGAGCTGTGGATATGTCCCTTGGTTTCAGGATTTCCGGACGCATCGGCAAACCGGTCGGCGAGGTCTTCGATGCCGTCGTCAACCCGACAAAGCTCAGCGGCTATTTCACCACCATCGGGGGCGCTTCGGCGCCGCTTGTGGCGGGCACCACCGTCACCTGGTGGAAGTCTGTACCGGTCGAAGTCGACGAGGTGACGAAGGACAAGCGCATCGTGCTGCGCTGGGACGCGACAGACGCCGACGGCAAGCCCGCCTACAAGACCCGTATCGAAATGAATTTCGAGCCGCTTGAGGACGGCGGCACTTTCGTCACCATCGCCGAGGAAGGTTGGCGCGAGGGCGAGGCCGGCCTGAAGAAATCCTACCTCAATTGCGAGGGCTGGTCGCAGATGCTGGCCTGCATGAAGGCCTATCTCGAATACGGCATCAATCTGCGCGACGGCTACTACCGCAGCGAGCTGCGCGGCGAGCCGGCCAACGAGACCAACATCTGAGGCCGACATTCAGGTCCCGAGATCTGGCAGGAGAGGAGAGGTCGCCCGATGACGAAAGCAACACCATTCCTGATGTTCGAGGGAAAGGCCGAGGAGGCCATGACCCTCTATTGCGAGACCATTCCCGATAGCCGTGTGCTCGACATCACGCGCTACGGCTCGGGCGAGGACGCGGCGGAAGGAACGCTCAAGCTGGCGCGCGCCTCGATCGGCGGCGTCGAGGTCAGGATCTACAACAGCCCCGTCCACCACGCCTTCACCTTCACGCCGTCCTTTTCCTTCTTTGTCGACTGCTCGTCCGAAGAGGAGCTCGAGCGGATCGTCGGCGTTCTCTCCGGGGGTGGCGGCTTCCTGATGCCGACCGGCAATTACGGCTTCAGCCAGCGTTTCGCCTGGCTCAACGACAGCTTCGGCGTCTCCTGGCAGATCAACCTGCCGTAACGACATCCAACGCAATCAGGGGATCGGCAATGGACACCGAGATTACCGGCGGCATCAACATCGCCATGAAGGTGCCCTCGCACCAATACGAGGCAACGATCGCCCTCTATCGCGATGTTGTAGGACTGAAGCCGTTTACGGCCAAGGCGCCGGCGATCGGTTCGAACTTGGTCCCAATCGCCTCTGGATCGACGAGGCGCCGATGATGAGCCAGGCTGAAATCTGGCTGGAGCTTTTCACGCCGGACTTCAAGAGCGCGGCCTCCCATCTCGCAAAGGCGGGTGTCGTGCGCTGCGACGCAATAGAGCCTTTGGGTGAGGGCTTTCGTGGCGGCTGGATTACCAACCCCGCCAACATCATTCACCTCGTGCGGGAACCAGATGCTTGGTGAAACCCGTTAGGAAAGGAGAGCCAGTATGGAGCTCAGAGAACCTCCCATCGCCGAAACCGCCATGCTGATCCGTCGACCGGTCGCTGAGGTGTTCGAAGCAATCGTCGATCCGGCGGTCACCACGAAATTCTGGTTCACGCATTCCAGCGGTCGCCTGGATGAGGGCAAGCCGGTCGAATGGGAATGGCGCATGTATGGCGTCTCGACCAAGGTCGAGGTGAGCGAGATCGTCCCCAACGAGAAGATCGCCATGCAGTGGAGCGATCCGCCGACCACCGTCGTCTGGACATTCACCGAAATGCCGGATGAAGCGACCTTCCTCGAAATCCGCAATTTCGGCTTCGCCGGTTCCGCCGACGAACAGGTCAAGCAGGCGGTCGAATCCACCGGCGGCTTCTCGCTGGTGCTTGCCGGCGCCAAGGCCTGGCTGGAACAGGGCCTGACGCTCGGCCTGATCGGCGACCGTCACCCGAAGGGTGTTTCGGCTTAGCGGCCCGCCGGCGTGGTGGCGAGCCTCAGTGCCCCTCGCCCGACCTCTGCCTCTTACGCCGCCGCGCCAGCATGTTGAGGCCTTCGACCAGCGCGGAAAAACCCATGGCGGCGTAGATGTAGCCCTTGGGCACGTGATAGCCCATGCCGTCGGCGATCAGCGTCATGCCGATCATCAAAAGGAAGCCAAGCGCCAGCATCACGATAGAGGGGTTCCTGGCGATGAAATTGGCGAGCGGCGTCGCCGCCAGCATCATCACGCTCACCGCCACGATGACCGCGATATACATGATGGCGATCTCGTCGGTCATGCCGACCGCGGTGATGATGGAATCGATCGAGAAGACGAGGTCGAGCAGGAGGATCTGGAAGATCGCGCCGGCAAGGCTCATCTGCAGCGTGCCGCCGACCATCGTGTCCTGATGGTCCTGCGGGTCGACCGTATGATGGATTTCCTTGGTCGCCTTCCAGACCAGGAACAGGCCGCCGGCAATCAGGATCAGGTCGCGCCACGAAAAGCCGTGGCCGAAGGCGGTGAACACCGGCGTCGTCAGCTGCACGATGATCGAGATCGTGGCGAGCAGGATCAGGCGCATGATCAGCGCCGCCGAAATGCCCAGGCGGCGCGCACGGGCGCGCTGCGCTTCCGGCAGCTTGTTGGTCAGGATCGAGATGAAGATCAGATTGTCGATGCCGAGCACGACCTCGAGCACCACCAGCGTCAAAAGTGCGACCCACGCGGTCGGATCGGAAACAAAATGAAAGTGCGGCGCCAGAAATTCGACAAGCTGCATGAAGGTCGTCCCCTCTACGATCTAGAGCAGTTTTCGCGGGTTTCGTCGCCAGTTAGGTATTGACCCCATCTATATCAATGTCACGACCAGAAGGACGGCGCCGTTTCTTCCAGCCGCGGCCCGCGACGAAACGGCGCGATTTTTTCGGCAAGCCCGGTGCGGTCCGAAATATCGACGCCGACGCCGCAGAGCGTCGCGGGCCCTGACGACGCCTCGAAACGGCCCTTCGGCACCTTGGAAAGGAACCGGTTGAGCGGCTCTTCCTTATCCATGCCGAGCGAGGAATCATAATCACCGCACATGCCGGCGTCCGAAATATAGGCGGTGCCGCCATTGAGGATCTGATGGTCGGCGGTCGGCTGGTGCGTGTGCGTGCCGACCACGAGGCTGGCGCGGCCGTCGACAAAATGCGCGAAGCACATCTTCTCCGAGGTCGCCTCGGCGTGGAAATCGATGACCACGGCATCGGCCTGCTCGCCGAGGGGGCAGGCCGCAAGCTCACGCTCGCCGGCCTGGAACGGATCGTCGAGCTCGGGATGCATGAAGACGCGCCCCATGATGTTGGCGACCAGCACGCGCGCGCCATTGCGGGCGATATAGACGCCCGAGCCGCGGCCCGGCGTGCCCTTGGGAAAATTGGAGGGGCGCAGGAAGCGCTCCTCGCGCGGCGCGAAGATCAGCGCGTCGCGCTGGTCCCAGACATGGTTGCCGGTGGTGACGACATCCGCGCCAGCTGCGAGCGTCTCGCGAAAGATCTCCTCGGTGATGCCGAAGCCGCCGGCGGCGTTCTCGCCATTGACGATGACGAAGTCGAGCTTGAAGTCGGAAATCAGCCCCGGCAGCTGTTCCCAGACTGCCGTGCGCCCTGTTTTGCCAACCATGTCGCCGAGGAAGAGAAGTCTCATACGATCCCGAGCCGAAGTCTGCCAAGCTGCATGACTTCCGCGAAGACCATCAGCCTCGCCGAGTATCTATAATTGGGGCGCGAAGCGGCGCAACCCGCTCTCGGTCAGTATTTCCGGAATGATCACGTCATGGTTCTCGTCAGGGACCATTTCGACTTCCTGGCAGTCGAACGCGATGCCGATCAGCCTGGGTGCGATGCCCTTGTCGGCCAGCCTAGCGATCGCCCGATCGTAATAGCCGGCGCCATAGCCGATGCGGTGGCCGCGGGCATCGAAGGCGGCGAGCGGCACCAGCATGAGCGTCGGGTCGAGCACTTCCGCCTCTTCATGCGGCCCGACCGTGCCGAAGCCCATCTCGACCATCGGCGCGCCGCGCACCAGTTCGCGAAAGACGATCGTGGCCTTGTCCAGGATCGCCGGCAGGCAGAGCCTGGCGCCCTTCTCGCGCAGCGCGAACATCAGCGGCCGCACGTCGACTTCCGAGCGCATCGGCCAGAAGCCGGAGACAACCCGGCCGGGTTCGAAGTCGATTTTTTCCTTCGCGGTCTCGGCCATTTCGAGCGCGATCTCGACGCGCCAGAACTCGTCGAGCGCATCACGGCGCGCCAACGCTTCCTTGCGAAGCTGTTTTTTCAGGTCTTTGGAAGAGCTCATGCGCGGACGCTAGAAAAAGTCGGATTTGGATGGCGTTTTAGGAGCGACGCTTTCTAGCGCATGTCTCCCGAAAACGGGAGAGCGACGATCCACACAACCGGTGGAGAGGTCGATCCCGGGTGCCTACAAAGTAGGTGGGCGCCGTGTGAGAAAACCCACGGGTCTTCCCAGGGACAGCTCCCTAAGGATCGATAAGGCCCCGGGGATAAGTTTCTCCTGCCGGGAAGCGCAGACCGCCGACAGCAAATATAGGCCGATCATTAGCCGCGCGCCAGAAGGATAGCTCTCGCGGCCCGGTAAATTTCTTGTCGCGCGCCCCGCGGCGTCGCCACGCCTTGCGCGGGGCGGCCAGCCTCCTTACGGTCCGGCCGCAGGGACAGGAGAAAAGATGCGTTTCGAAGGTACTGCGGCTTACGTCGCCGACAAGGATCTGATGGTCGCGGTCAACGCCGCGATCGCGCTTGAGCGGCCCTTGCTGGTCAAGGGCGAGCCCGGCACCGGCAAGACCGAGCTTGCCCGCCAGGTGGCTTCGGCACTTGGGCTCGATTTCATCGAATGGAACGTCAAGTCGACCACCAAGGCGCAGCAGGGCCTCTACGAATATGACGCCGTCTCGCGGCTGCGCGACAGCCAGCTCGGCGACGAACGCTTCAACGACATCGCCAATTACATCAAGCGCGGCAAGCTGTGGGATGCCTTCGCTGCGCAAAGGAAAGTCGTGCTGTTGATCGACGAGATCGACAAGGCCGACATCGAGTTTCCCAACGACCTCCTGCAGGAGCTCGATCGGATGGAGTTCTTCGTCTACGAGACCGGCGAGACGATCCGCGCCGAGTTTCGGCCGATCGTCATCATCACCTCGAACAATGAGAAGGAACTGCCGGACGCCTTCCTGCGCCGCTGCTTCTTCCACTATATCCGCTTCCCCGACATCGACACGCTGCACCGCATCGTCGAGGTGCATTACCCCGGCATCAAGCAGAATTTGGTGCGGGCGGCACTCACCCAGTTCTACGAGATCCGCGACGTGCCGGGCTTGAAGAAGAAGCCCTCGACCTCCGAAGCGCTCGACTGGATCCGCCTGCTGGTCGCCGACGACATCGCGCCCGAAGACCTGCGCGCGGATCCGAAGAACATGCTGCCGAAACTGCACGGCGCGCTCTTGAAGAATGAGCAGGACGTGCACCTGTTCGAGCGGTTGGCCTTCATGGCCAGACGGCAGCAATAGCAACAGCATTTTCGCCGGCTGTGAACCGTTGCCCGCACGGGGCATCTGCCGCAGCCTCGCACCAAAGCTTGGAGGAAGAAATGTCCGAGATCATCGTCCGCTCGCTCGTGCAGTCCGACCACGCCGACTGGCGGCGCCTGTGGACCGCCTACCTCACCTTTTATGAGACGAAGCTGCCTGAAGAGGTTTACGCGATCACCTGGAAGCGGCTTTTCACGGACGGCGAGTTCGAGCCGAAAGGTTTCATCGCCACGCTCGACGGCAAGGCGGTTGGGCTGACCCACTACCTCTACCATCGCTCCTGCTGGTCGCTGGTCAACAACTGCTATCTGCAGGATCTGTTCGCCGACCCTGAGGTGCGCGGCAAGGGCGTGGGCGCGGCGCTGATCAAGGCCGTGCAGGACGAGGCCGGCAAGATCGGCGTCAAGAATGTCTACTGGATGACACACGAGACCAACGCCACCGCGCGCCGGCTCTACGACAATGTGGCGCGCCGCACGGGCTTCATCGAGTACGATCTGCTATAGAAAGCCGATGTTCATCCCGTTCTTCCTCGAACTGAAGGCCGCGCGGGTTCCTGTTTCGCTCAGGGAATATCTGTCACTGCTGGAGGGTCTCGAGGCCGGGCTCGTCGATTATGACGTCGAGGGTTTCTATTACCTCGCCCGCTCGGCACTGGTGAAGGATGAGCGTCATATCGATCGTTTCGACCAGGTCTTCGCTCATGTCTTCAAGGGTGTCGAGGCGCTCAGTGGCCCGGATGCCGTCGATATCGCCAATATCCCGGAGGAATGGCTGCGCCGGCTGGCGGAAAAGCATCTGAGCGAGGAGGAAAAGAAGCTGGTCGAAGCGCTCGGCGGCTTCGACAAGCTGATGGAGACGTTGAAGCAACGCCTCGAGGAACAAAAGGGGCGCCACCAGGGCGGTTCGAAATGGATCGGCACCGGCGGCACCTCGCCGTTCGGCGCCTATGGCTACAACCCTGAAGGCGTGCGGATCGGCCAGGATGAAAGCCGGCATCGCCGCGCGGTGAAGGTCTGGGACAAGCGCGAGTTCAGGAACTTCGACGACACCGTCGAGCTCGGCACCCGCAACATCAAGGTGGCGCTGAAGCGGCTGCGCCGCTGGGTGCGTGAGGGCGCCGAGGAGGAGTTCGACCTGCCCGGCACCATCCACGCCACCGCCGAGCACGGCTATCTCGACGTCAAGACCCGGCCCGAGCGGCGCAATGCCGTGAAGCTTTTGATGTTCTTCGATGTCGGCGGCTCGATGGACGACCACATCCGCGGCGTCGAGGAATTGTTTTCCGCGGCGCGCGCCGAATTCCGCCAGCTCGAATATTTCTACTTCCACAATTGCCTTTACGAGCGCGTCTGGAAGGACAATCGCCGCCGCCTCGCCGAGACGATTCCGACCTTCGACCTCATCCACAAATACGGACCGGACTACAAGGTGATCGTCGTCGGCGACGCCTCGATGAGCCCTTACGAGATCGCCCATCCGGGCGGCTCGGTCGAGCACTGGAATCCGGAGGCCGGAAGTGTGTGGCTGGCCCGCCTGTTGCAGCAATGGCCGAACGCGATATGGCTCAATCCCGAAGCTGAGAAGAACTGGCATTACACGCACTCGATCCAGTTGATCAGCGACATTTTCGGCGGCCGCATGTTCCCGCTGACATTGGCCGGGCTTGAGGCTGCGACCAGGCAGTTGTCGCGCAAGCATTAGCTCGCTTTCGCTGGAAGCGCCTGTAACAAGGGCCTATGTTTGGGCGAATATCCGTTGCAAGCAACAACGAGCCGCCAAGGCCGAGGAGATTTCATGGACACCCACGCCTATCCTGTCACCCGCACCGATGCCGAGTGGCGCGCCCGGCTGACGCCGGAGCAGTATGCCGTCATGCGCAACCACGGCACCGAGCGTCCCGGCAGTTGCGCCCTGCTCTACGAGAAGCGCGCCGGGACCTTCTATTGCGTCGGCTGCGACCAGCCACTGTTTGAATCCAAGCTGAAGTTCGAGAGCGGCACAGGCTGGCCGAGCTTCAACGATCCGGTCCCGGGCTCGATCGAGACCACCGTCGACCGCAACTACGGCATGGTCCGCACCGAATGCCACTGCGCGCGCTGCGGCAGCCATCTCGGCCACGTTTTCGAGGACGGCCCGCCGCCGACCGGCCTGCGCTATTGCATCAACGGCGTGGCGCTGCGCTTCGAACCGGCAGCTTGATGCCTTGGAATGGCTTCGCAAGGGGCGGCTTCGGCCGCCCTTTTTCATATGGCTCATGCCACGACCGTCGCGATCACCCAGAGCGCGGAACCGAGCATCATCAGCTGCGCCTTGAAACCCCCGACCTTCTCCGCGGTCCGCCAGACGGCGACCGTCAGGAAGATGTTGTAGGGAACGGGGAGGAAATGCACCGCCAGCACCAGCCAGAGCGGCAGCTTCAATCCAAGCAGGATCAGCGCCAGCGCCGAAGAGGCGATGCTCAAGATGGTCCCGACCAGCAGCATGTCGCGCCAGAACAGCCGGTCGAGCGGCACTTCGCCCCTCCACCGCGTTCGGAAAAAACCCGTCATCGCCGGCGACCTATCGCGGCCCGAGAACTTCGGTCACGGCTTCTTCGAAGCGTGAGCATTCCCGCACCAGCCAGTCGCTCATGGCTGGCCAATTGTCCTCGGCGTAGCAGTTCACCCGCCACATCGAGTTGATGCCGAGACCTTCGCAGCTCTGCTCGGGCCTGAGCTTCAGCCTGGATTCGATCGCCGGCTGGAACGGTTTCAGCCGCGACCAGGACTCCGTGGCGCCGAACTTCTCATTGCGCCCGAAGAAGACGCCGACATGGTTCTGCGCCGGCGCGACATACATCGAAAGGACCAAAGCGAAATCCGGCAGCCCGCGCTGCCAGAACCAAGGCCCGCGTCGGGCGAGCCTTTGCCTTTCTTGCGGGTGCCGTTCGGCGAACAGCGCCCAGAAGCCGCGATGGCGGAACTCCGAGGCACGACGGCCGCCGAAGTCGAATTCGTTCATGGCCGGTCTCCGGCCACGAGGCTTACGCCATGCCGAGAGCGGCCTTGTAGAGATCCAGGATTGACTCCTCCTCCTGACGCTCGGCCTGGTCCTTCTTGCGCAGCCGCACGATGGTGCGGATCGCCTTGGTGTCGAAGCCGGTCCCCTTGGCTTCGGCATAGACATCCTTGATGTCGTCGGAGATCGTCTTCTTCTCTTCCTCGAGCCGCTCGATGCGCTCGATGATGGTGCGCAGCTGGCCGGCGGCTACAGTCTGGCTGGTCTCGGTGATTTCGTCGGCCATTTTTCTCTCCGCGTCTTCTGAAGCCATAGCGATTCCCGCCACGGCGAATTGGAGCGGGTTCCCTGCCCGAGCGGGCGCGACGGGTCAAGACACTTGTCGAGCGGCTGTGGACGGCTGCTGCCAGCCGCCCATCAAGCATCGCGATCCGACCGTCATTTAAAGGCGATCAACAGATCCTTCGCATCGATCTGGTCGCCGGCCTTGACCAGCACCTCGGCGATCTCGCCGTCGCGTTCAGCATGCAGCGCGGTTTCCATCTTCATGGCCTCGATCGACAAGAGCACGTCGCCCGCCTTGACCCCTTGTCCGGCCGCCACGGCAAGCGCCGACACGACGCCGGGCATCGGTGCGCCGACATGCGCCTCATTGCCGGGCTCGGCCTTGCGGCGCGCCTTGGCGGCGGAAGCGCCATGCGCCCTGTCCGGCACCTTGACGCGGCGCGGTTGGCCGTTGAGCTCGAAGAACACGGTGACCATGCCCTTGTCGTCGACGTCGCCGAACGCCTGGCAGCGCACCACCAGCGTCTTGCCCTTCTCGATGTCGAGGAAGATCTCGTCTTCCGGCTTCATGCCGTAGAAATAGGTCGGCGTCGGCAGCACGCTCACCGGCCCGTAGGTCTCCTGCGCCGCGGCGAAATCGGTGAACACCTTCGGGTACATCAGCCAGGAGGCGAATTCATATTCCGAGAGCTTACGGTCGAGCTTGCCCTCGATGTCCTTGCGGCTGGCCTTGAGGTCGGCTGCTTTTAGCAGCGAGCCGGGCCGCACCGTGATCGGCTTCTCGCTCTTCAGCGCCTTCTTCTGCAGCGCCGCCGGCCAACCGCCGGGCGACTGGCCGAGATCGCCGCGCAGCATCGACACCACCGAATCCGGGAAGGCGATGTCCTTGGCCGGGTTCTCGACATCGGCGACGGTGAGATCCTGGCTGACCATCATCAGCGCCATGTCGCCCACCACCTTCGACGACGGCGTCACCTTGACGATATCGCCGAACATCAGATTGACGTCGTGATAGGCCTGCGCCACCTCATGCCAGCGCGTCTCCAGCCCAAGCGAGCGCGCCTGTTCCTTGAGGTTGGTGAACTGGCCACCCGGCATTTCGTGCAGATAGACTTCCGAGGCCGGCCCCTTGAGGTCGCTCTCGAAGGCCGCATACTGGTTGCGCACGGCCTCCCAGTAGAAGGAGATGCGGCGGATCCATTGCGGGTCGAGACCGGGATCGCGCTCTGTGCCCTTCAGCGCCTCGACGATCGAGCCGAGGCAGGGCTGCGAGGTGTTGCCGGAGAAGGAATCCATCGCTGCGTCGATCGCGTCGGCGCCGCTCTCCACCGCCGCCAGCACCGTCGCTGCCGAAAGGCCGGACGTGTCGTGCGTGTGGAAATGGATCGGCAGGTCGGTCGCCTCGCGCAGCGCCTTGAACAGCACGCGCGCCGCGGCCGGCTTCAACAGGCCGGCCATGTCCTTGACGGCTATGATATGCGCGCCGGCGGCCTCCAGCTCCTTGGCCAGCCCGACATAGTATTTGAGGTCGTATTTGGCGCGCGCCGGATCGAGGATGTCGCCGGTATAGCACATTGCCGCCTCGACCAGCTTGCCCTCGGCGCCGACCGCGTCCATGGCGACGCGCATGTTCTCGACCCAGTTCAGGCAGTCGAAGACGCGGAACAGATCGACGCCGCCGGCTGCCGCTTGGGCGACGAAATGCTGGACGACATTGTCGGGATAGTTGGTGTAGCCGACGCCGTTGGCGCCGCGCAAAAGCATCTGCAGCAGAAGATTGGGCGCCGCCTCGCGCACCTTGCTCAGCCGCTCCCACGGATCCTCGGTGAGGAAGCGCATGGCGACGTCAAAGGTCGCGCCGCCCCAGCATTCCAGCGACAAGAGCTGCGGCAGTGCCCGCGCATAGGTGCCGGCGATGCCGACGATGTCATAGGTGCGCATGCGCGTGGCGAGCAGCGACTGGTGTCCGTCGCGCATCGTCGTATCGGTGACCAGCACCTGGCGCTGCTCTCGCATCCAGGCCGCGAATTTCTCGGGGCCAAGCGCATCGAGCCTCTGCTTGCTGCCGTCCGGAACATGGCCGTTGAGATAGGGCACCACGGGTGCGGCCGCATTCGCCTTCGGCATTGGCCGGCCGCGCGTCTCCGGATGGCCGTTGACGCTGACGTCGGCGAGGTAGTTGAGCAGCTTGGTAGCCCGGTCCTGCCGCTTCACCTGCTCGAACAGTTCCGGCGTCGTGTCGATGAACCTGGTCGTGTAGGAATTGTCGGCGAAGCGCGGGTGGTTGATGATCGCTTCGAGGAAGGTGAGGTTGGTGGCGACGCCACGAATGCGGAACTCGCGCAGCGCCCGGTTCATGCGTGAAATCGCCTCGCCGGGTGTTGGCGCCCAGGCTGTCACCTTTTCCAGCAGCGGATCGTAGAAACGGGTGATGACCGCGCCCGAATAGGCGGTGCCGCCGTCAAGCCGGATGCCGAAGCCCGCCGCCTCGCGATAGGCGGTGATGCGGCCATAGTCCGGGATGAAATTGTGCTCCGGATCCTCGGTGGTGATGCGGCACTGGAGCGCATGGCCGTTCAGCCTGATGTCCTTCTGCGCCGGCACGCCCGATTGCTTGGTGCCGATGGCGAAGCCGTCGAGGATGTGGATCTGCGCCTTGACGATGTCGATGCCCGTCACCTGCTCGGTGACGGTGTGCTCGACCTGGATGCGAGGATTGACCTCGATGAAGTAGAACTTGCCGGTGTCGGCATCCTGCAGGAACTCGACCGTGCCGGCGCCGATATAGCTGGTCTCGCGCGCGATCTTGAGCGCGTAGCCGCAGAGCTCCTGGCGCAGCTCTTCGCTGAGATAGGGCGCCGGCGCACGCTCCACGACCTTCTGGTTGCGGCGCTGGATCGAGCAGTCGCGCTCGAACAGATGCACCGCATTGCCGTGGGTGTCGCCCAGCACCTGCACCTCGACATGCCGCGCACGCTCGATCAGCTTTTCGAGATAGACCTCGTCCTTGCCGAAGGCGGCCTTGGCCTCGCGCTTGCCTTCCATCACCTCGCGCGCGAGGTCGGCTTCGGAACGGATGGCACGCATGCCGCGGCCGCCGCCGCCCCACGAGGCCTTGAGCATCACCGGATAGCCGATTTGCGCCGCGAGCTTCTTCACCTCGTCCATGTCGTCCGGCAGCGGATCGGTTGCCGGCACGACCGGCACGCCGACCTCGATCGCCAGGTTGCGCGCGGCGACCTTGTTGCCCAGCCTGCGCATCGTTTCCGGCTTCGGCCCGATGAAGGTGATGCCTGCTTTGGCGCAAGCTTCTGCGAATTCCGGGCTTTCCGAGAGCAGGCCATAGCCCGGATGGATGGCGTCGGCGCCCGACAGCCTGGCGACCCGGATCACCTCCTCGATCGACAGGTAGCTCTCGATCGGCCCCATATCCTTGGCGAGATGCGGTCCACGCCCGACCTGGTAGCTTTCGTCGGCCTTGAAGCGGTGCAGCGAATATTTGTCCTCCTCCGCCCAGATCGCCACGGTTTTGAGGCCGAGCTCGTTGGCCGCGCGGAACACGCGAATGGCGATTTCGGACCGGTTGGCGACGAGGATCTTCGTGATGGCCAAGGACTGGGCTCCAGCAGCGGAAGAGAGATGAACCGGCGCAATGATTAACGGGAAAATGCTGCAGCGCAAACAAATTTGCGCGACAGCTAAAACGATTTAAGTCGCCTGTTTGCGCCAAATCGTCATTGCTGTTCTTCGAACACAGACCATGTGTAGTGGACCGGCTATTCCCGGGGCGCGGCGCAGTGCTCTCCGGTCGGCCTCGCCCGCCCTGAGCAATTCCAGGAAAGTGTGAGCACTTGGGCTCGGCGACTTCGGCCGGAGCCGACCGTCCGGAATTGCGTCGAACAAGAGATAGAGCGGTTCGCCGTTACCGTGACACGATGACACGCTCTAACGAAAATGCCCGGCGCAAGCGCCGGGCATCCCGAAAAGTCGGCTAAAGCATGTCTCCCGAAAGTGTGTAGCGGTTTCCGGACGAAGACATGCTTGAAATGAAGGACCTAAAGCAGGTCACGACCTGCTTTAGAGTTGGCCGGCTTATTTCTCGAAGTAGCTGTACTTGCCGTCGTCGCCCTTCTTCCACTCGTAGATGACATAGTCAGGACGGGTGATGTCGCCCTTGGCGTCGTAACCGATGTCGCCGATGGCCGTCTTCCAGGTGTTGGCCCGGATCGTCTCCGCAACCTTCTGCGCGTCGTCGGCCGAGCCGGTCTTAGCGATGGCCTGGGCGATGATCTGCACCGCGGCATAGGAGTAGAGCGTGTAGGCTTCCGGCTCGAAGCCGTTGGCGCGGAACTTCTCCACCACTTCCTTGGCGGCCGGATTCTTGCGCGGATCCGGAGCGAAGGTGTTGAGCGTGCCGGCGACGGCATCACCCGCGATCGAGGCCAGTTCGTTGGAGACGATGCCGTCGCCCGAGAACAGCGGCGCCTTCAGGCCCTGATCGGCCGACTGACGGATGATCAGGCCGGCTTCGGTGTGCAGGCCGCCCCAATAGATGAGCGTGACGCCGTTTTCCTTCATCTTGGCGATGAGGGCCGAGAAGTCCTTGTCACCCACATTCACGCCTTCATACAACACTTCCTTGATGCCGTTGGCGTTCAGGTTCTTCTTGGTCTCGTCGGCAAGGCCCTGGCCATAAGGCGTCTTGTCGTGGATGATGGCGATCTTGGCATCCTTGAAGTTCTTGGCAATGTAATCACCGGCCACCTTGCCCTGCTGGTCGTCGCGACCGCAGGTGCGGAAGGTGTTCCACATGCCGCGCTCGGTGAACTTCGGGTTGGTCGCGGCCGGCGTGATCTCGAGCATGCCGTTTTCTTGATAGACTTCCGACGCCGGGATGGAGACGCCCGAATTGAAGTGGCCGTCGACATACTTGACGCCATCGGCGACGAACTTGTTGGCAACCGAGATGCCTTGCTTGGGGTCGGAGACGTCGTCACCGATCTCGAGCTTGAGCTGCTGGCCAAGGATGCCGCCCGCCGCGTTGATATCGGCGACCGCCTGTTCCGCGCCCTTCTGCAACTGCGCGCCGAAAGCCGCGTTCGGACCGGTGATCGGACCGGCGACGCCGATCAGGATATCGGCCCACGCGCTGCCGCTGAACGCGACGAACGCGGTCAGCGCCACGGCGGACAAAAGTGATTTTTTCATTGAAACGCTCCCATTTACGGAGTGGGCGTGGATGATACTTTCATGCGATGCCCACCCTTATCGCAGAAAGCATAGAATGCCGATTTTCAGGCACTTGTCACGCCGATTCATCCCCGAAACGGCGTAATGGTGAACGTCAAGCTTTCGGTTTCCAGCTTAACAAGGAAGCTCTTTCATAGAGCCAGTTATACTGTGTGACCATTTGGTTTGTGCGCGTGTATTGATAGCCGAGGAAGCCCAATATCATCAGCACGATGGTGTCGACGATATAGTAATGCAGCGAGAACATCGTGCCGTCGAACAGCGCGTGATGGATGAACCTGACGCCGATGCCGAGGCCGAGCAGGTAGAAGAACAGCCGCAGATACGTGCTCCAGGTCTGAGCCGCCGCTTTGCCTGTCATCCATGCCGCCCCGCCGCCAAGCAGGCCTGTGACGAACAGGAACTGCCAGATCGTGGCCTCTTCGTAGACAATACCCTGCATGATGATATCCCCAGATCTTAGCATGATCCCGAAAAATTGCAGACTTTTCGGAGAAGACCATGCTTCAAGAACAAAGCCTTAGAGCGGAATGGCGATCCTGGGAAAGCCATCCCGCTCTAATGATGTCCGCCTTCGAGATAGGCGGCACGCACTTCCGGATTGGCGAGCAACTCCTTGCCGGTGCCGCTCATCGTCACATTGCCGTTGACCATGACATAACCGCGCGTGGCCAGTTTGAGCGCGCCGAAGGCGTTCTGCTCGACAAGGAACACAGTCAGCCCCTGCGTCTTGTTGAGGTCGCGGATGGCGTCGAATATCTGCTTGACGATCAGCGGCGCGAGACCCAGCGACGGCTCGTCGAGCAAAAGCAGTTTCGGCCGCGCCATCAGCGCGCGTCCGATCGACAGCATCTGCTGCTCGCCGCCCGACAGGGTGCCGCCGCGCTGGGTGATGCGCTCCTTCAGCCGCGGGAACAGCGTGAACACCTTCTCGACGTCCTCGTCATAATGTTTGAGGTTGTCGAGGCTGGCGCCCATCTGCAGGTTTTCCATCACCGTCATGCGCGGGAAGATGCGACGTCCTTCCGGCGACTGGGCGATACGCAGGCGGGCGATCTCGTGCGTCGGCAGCTGGGTGATGTCGGTGCCGGCGAAGGTGATGGTGCCGGTCCGTGCGCGCGGAGCGCCGAAGATGGTCATCATCAAGGTCGACTTGCCGGCGCCGTTGGCGCCGATAAGCGCCACGATCTCACCTTGGTTGACCTGCACATTGACGCCGTTCAGCGCGCGGATGTTGCCGTAATAGGTCTCGACACCCTTGATGTCGAGCAACGTTGTGCCGGCCATTACTTGCGCCCTCCACGCTTGCCCGCTGTGGGCTTGGCCGCTGTGTCCTTGCCCTTCGAAGCACTGCCGCCTTTCGCGGCTGGAGCCTTGGCAGCCGGCTTGTTAGGTGCCGCTTTTGCAGTACCGGATTTCGCGGCCGGCTCGGCTGCCGATCGGGGCTTGCCGGCTATCGACGCGTCGCGCGCGTCGACCTGCGCCGCCTTCGAGGCGCCCTTCGACACCGTGACCCGCTCGCCCTCATTCGCATGTTCGACGGAATCGGAAACCGGCCCCGCCATCATCGATGCGGAATTGCCGGGCCCGTGCGCGGAATCGGGGCCGGTATCGAGCTGCTCGATCACGTCCTCGTCGCCGACCTCGGTCAGCACCGTCTCGACCTCTTCGTCGTCGACGCCGAGATAGGCGGCGATGACGCGCGGGTCGGTCCTGACCGATGCCGGATTGCCGTCGGAAATCTTGCGACCGTATTCGAGCACGACGACATGGTCGGAGATCTGCATCACCACCGACATGTCATGCTCGATGAGCAGGATCGACGTGCCGGTGCTTTTGATGCCCATCAACAGCTCGTTGAGCGCGGCCGATTCCTTCGGATTGAGGCCGGCGGCCGGCTCGTCCAGGCACAGAAGCTCCGGCCCCGTGCACATGGCGCGCGCGATCTCCAGGCGCCGCTGCGCGCCATAGGGCAGGTCGCCGGCGGGATCGTCGGCGCGGTCGACGAGATCGGCCTTCTCCAGCCAGTGCCTGGCGAGCTCGATCGATTCGGCCGAGGCCTGGCGGTAGCTCGGAAAGCCGAACAGGCCGAGAAGGGTGTAGCCCGAAGCCTTCATTAGCTTGTTGTGCTGAGCAACGAGCAGGTTTTCCAGCAGCGTCATGCCCGAGAACAGGCGGATGTTCTGGAAGGTGCGCGCCACCTTGGCGCGCGCCGGGATCTCGTGGTTGGGCAGGCGCTCGAGCAGATAGGTCGAGCCGTCGTTCCGGTTCAGCGTGATCATGCCTTCGGTCGGCTTGTAGAAGCCGGTGATGCAGTTGAACACCGTAGTCTTGCCGGCGCCATTCGGGCCGATCAGCGCGGTGATCTCGCCGCGCCTGGCCTGGAACGACAGGTCGCCGATGGCGACCAGGCCGCCGAACTTCATCGACAGATGTTCGACCTGCAGGATGAGGTCGTTCGAGGAAGGGGTCGCGTTCATCAGCCGTGGCCCTCCTTGGTGAAGGAGGCCGAGACCGCTCTTCGCTGCTTGAGGAAGGCCGTGGGCTCGCGGCTGCCGACGAAGCCGCGCGGCTTCCATAGCATGACGATCACCATGGCCATGCCGAACAGAAGCATGCGGTAGAGTTCGGGCGTGAAATCGGGACCGAAGACCCGCTTCAGGAAGTCGAGTTCCCGCAAGGCTTCAGTGCCGCCGATCATCACCAGTGCCGCTACGGCGATGCCGACCAGCGAACCCATGCCGCCGAGCACGACGATGGCAAGGACAATCGCCGATTCCAGGAAGACGAAGGATTCGGGGCTGACGAAACCTTGCCGTGCGGCGAAGAACGAGCCGGCAAAGCCGCCGAACATGGCGCCGGTGGCGAACGCGGTCAGCTTGGTGGTGGTGGTGTTGATGCCGAGCGAGCGACAGGCGATCTCATCCTCACGTAGTGCTTCCCAAGCCCTGCCGACCGGCAGCCGGCGCAGCCTAACGGTAACGAAGGCAGTCAAAAGACAGAGTCCGAGGATCAGATAGTAAAGGAAGATCTTGTAATAGGCGCCCGATGTGGCAATGGGCAGAACCTTGGCGATATAGTTCGGATCGGAGACATTGAACGACATCAGGCCGAAGAACGAGACTTTCGGAATACCGGAGATGCCGGCCGAACCATTGGTCACTTCGCGCCAGTTGATCAGCACGAGCCGGATGATCTCGCCGAAGGCAAGCGTGACGATAGCCAGATAGTCGCCGCGCAATCGCAGCACCGGAAAGCCGAGCATAACGCCCCAGAAGGCGGCCATGCAGCCGGCAGCCGGCAGCAGGATCCAGAAGGACAGGCCGAAATGCGTGCCGAGCAGCGCGTAGGCATACGCGCCAACAGCATAGAAGGCGACATAACCGAGATCGAGCAGGCCGGCGAGGCCGATAACGATGTTCAGCCCCCAGGCCAGCATTACATAGATCAGGATCTGTATGCCGAAATTGTCGACCCATTTCAGGGAGCCCTGAAAACCTCCTGCCATCGATCCCGTTATCAGCGCGAGCACCAGCACGACGACGATCGGATAGAGCGCCAGCGCGCTGATGCCCAACGCCGAGAAGTGGGCGTGGATGAAGGCCCGGAAATAATACATTACCCAAGCGACGGCATAGATGATCGCGAGCGCCCGCACGAAGCGCGCGTAGCCGGCAAGGTCGGGTCCGAGCAGCCCGTCAAGCGAGCCGGCCAGCACGAACAGCAAGGCTGCGATAACGACCGCGGCTATGAAAAAAGGCATCCTGAAGAAGCGTGCCGCCACGGTCTCGGGCAGCAGGCCTGTGTCGATGTCGGCGACCTTCAGACTCGCCAGGAAGGGCTGGCCATAGGCGACATACAGGAAGCGGCCCACGGCAGTGGCAATGACCACCAGGGCGAGCAAGCCCCAGCGCTGCACCAGGATCAGTTCGTTGCTGATGTTCTGGTCGGTCCTGAGACCAATGAACAGCACGAACAGGCCGAGCGAAATGGCGCCAGCATAAAGCGCCTCGCGGAAAGCACGTTGGAGGGGAGTAGCGACGGCGTCGCGCTCCGAAGACACGGTAGCGGCCATGAGGATCAGACCTTTTCGACTTCAGGCCGGCCGAGGATGCCGGAGGGCAGGAAGATCAGCACGATCGCCAGGATCGAGAAAGCGGCGACGTCCTTGTAGTCGATCGAGAAATAGGCCGACCACATGCTCTCGATGAAGCCGATGAGCAATCCTCCGAGCACCGCGCCAGGCAGCGAGCCGATGCCGCCAAGCACGGCCGCCGTGAAGGCCTTCACGCCCGGCACGAAGCCGTCCGAAAACACCACGACGCCGTAATACATCAGGAACAGGGTGCCGGCGACGGCGGCAAGAGCCGCGCCCATGATGAAGGTTATGGAGATGGTACGGTCGACATCGATGCCCAGTAGCGCGGCCATCTTGCGGTCCTGTTCGCAGGCGCGCTGCGCCCGGCCGAGCGCGGTTCGGTTGACGAGATACCAGAAGATCGCCAGCAGTATGATGGTGACGATCACGATGATGATCTGCTTCAGCGAGATGCTGATGCCGTTGATCGTGTAGACCTGGCTGACCAGCGGCGGGATCGGCTTGTTGCGCGGCCCTTGCGTGACCTGGACGAAGTTGGACAGCGCGATCGACATGCCGATGGCGGTGATCAGCGGCGCTAGGCGGAACGAGCCGCGCAGCGGCCGGTAGGCCACCTTCTCGATCGTCCAATTGTAGAGGCTGGTGAGAAGCATCGCCACGATCATCATGATCAGGAGCGCCACCACGACCGGCACCGAATAGAGCAGCGCGCCAAGGATCAGGAAGACGATGAGCGCCGTGAAGGCGCCGACCATGAAGATGTCGCCATGGGCGAAATTGATCATGCCAATGATGCCGTAGACCATCGTATAGCCGATCGCGATCAGCCCATAGATCGATCCCAGCGTCAGCCCATTGATAAGCTGCTGGACGAAATACTGCATATTTATGCGGCTCCCCTGGAATGTCGCCTTTCAGGACGCATTCCTTTTCGTATTGCCCCTAGTCGTAAAGTTTCGAGCCCGGATTGCAACGTGATTTTTCAATCGCTCCGCGTGGTTTGGAAGCACGCCGTCCGATTGCCCGTTTTCCCGCGCCCGACCCCTGGACTATCGCGGACCCTATCATTGGCATAACGCAATGTCTTTGACGATTCATCCCTATAATGCTCGCCCTTTCGAAGAAAGCGCCGTCAAAAGAAGGTGATGTGAAGATTTCTTGCGCGAACGAAGGCAGTCCATTTTAGCCGGAACGCCTTCCGTTGCGTGAGGCTATGACGCTTATGTGACGATGAACCCATGCGCGAACGGATCGCGGTCGTCGATGAAGATGGTGTTCAACCCGGTCATCCGTGCCCAGCCGCCGATCGAGGGGATGATCGCCGGCTTGCCCGCCACGCTGACCTCCTTTTCGACCCTGCCCTTGAACAGCGAGCCGATGATCGATTCATGGACAAAACTGTCGCCGGGCTTGAGCTTGCCCTTGGCATGGAGCTGCGCCATGCGTGCCGACGTGCCCGTGCCGCAAGGCGAGCGGTCGATCGCCTTGTCGCCATAGAAGACGGCGTTGCGCGCATCGGCCTCGGCATGTTTCGGCTTGCCCGTCCACAGCATATGCGACAGCCGGTTGATGCCGGGATTCTCCGGATGCACGAAGGAGTATTTCTCGTTGAGGCGCTGGCGCACAACCGGGCTCCAGGTGATGAAGTCGCCCGCCGAGTAATCGGCCATGTCCCGGTAATTCTTCTGTGGCTCGACGATGGCGTAGAAATTGCCGCCATAAGCGACGTCGACGCTGATCTCCCCGAGCACCGGGCAGTCGACGGTCAAGCCTTCGGCATAGAGGAAGGACGGCACGTTGGTGATGCGCACCTCCTCGACATATTCGCCGACCTGTTTGTATTCGGCGATAACCAGGCCGGCTGGCGTGTCGAGCCTCAAGACGCCCGGCGTCTTCGGCTTCACCAGCCCGTGCTCGATCGCCATCGTGACGGTGCCGATCGTGCCGTGGCCGCACATCGGCAGGCAGCCCGAGGTCTCGATGAACAGGATGGCGATGTCGCAGTCATCGCGCGTCGGCGGGTAGAGGATCGAGCCCGACATCACGTCGTGGCCGCGCGGCTCGAACATCAGCCCGGTGCGGATCCAGTCATATTCGGCGAGGAAATGCGCCCGCCGCTCCATCATCGTCGCGCCCTCGAGCAGCGGCCCACCGCCGGCGACCAAGCGCACCGGGTTGCCGCAGGTGTGGCCGTCGATGCAGAAGAAGGATTTTTTCGCCATGATGCACTCTTTTTCAGAAACGCTGCGGACTGAAGGGCGTGAGATCGAGCGGCGGAGTCTGCCCGAGAACGAGATCGCGGATCAAGCGGCCGGTCGCCGCCGACTGGGTCAGGCCGAGATGGCCGTGGCCGAAGGCATAATAGACGTTCGGCGCGCGTGCCGTGCCGATGACCGGCAATGAATCCGGCAGCGACGGACGATAGCCCATCCACTCGCGGCCGCCGGACGGATCGAGCCCGGGCAGGAAACGCTTCGCTTTCTCCAGCATCGCCTTGGAACGGGCGAAATTGGGTGGCCGCTCGATGCCGCCGAGCTCGACGGCGCCGCCGACGCGAAGTCCCGTTTGCAGCGGAGTGATGACGAAGCCATGCCCGGAAAAGATCAGCTGCCGCTTCACGCCGAAAGCCGACGTCGGCAGCGTCGTGTTATAGCCGCGTTCGGTTTCGAGCGGGATGCGGTCGCCAAAATTCCTTGCCAGGAGATGCGACCAGGCGCCGGCGGCGATCAGGACCTTCTTGGCCGTGCGCCTGCTGCCGTCGGCCAGGATGATCGTCGCGCCGTTTGCGGCCGCTTCCACGCGCTCCACCCGCGCATGCTCGAAACGGGCGCCGAGCTTTTCCGCATAGGCCCAGACCGCCTTGCCGAGCAGCTTCGGATCGGCGACCGTCTTCCAGCCCGGCACGAAGGTGGCCTTGACGAAGCGCGGCGAAAGACCCGGCTGCAGCGCGGCCATCTCTTCGCCCTCGACATGGCGGAAGCCGATGCCGAAACGCTGGCGTTCGGCCCAGCCGGGCAGTGATGCGCGGAACTCCGCCTCGCTCTCATAGAATTCCAGCGAACCGTCCTCGCGTAGCATTGGCCGCGTGCCGGAGCGGTCGAGCAGCCCCATCCATTCGGCTTCGGCCAACCTCATCATGCCGGCCTGCGTGGAAAGGCTCGCCTCGTAGTGCTTGGGCGCACCGGCCCGCCAGAAGCGGATCAGCCAGGGCAGGAGTTTCGGCAGATAGGCCGGCGGAATGGTCAAAGGCCCGAGCGGGTCGGCGAGCCATTTCGGCAATTGCCGGATCATCCCTTTATGCGCCAGCGGCAGCACGTCGGAGAAGGCGAAGGCGGCGGCATTGCCTGAGCTCGTCTCCTCGCAGATGCCGGTGCGGTCGAAGACGGTGACGCTGCACCCCGCTTCCGAGAGCAGGGTCGCAGCGCAGATGCCGATGATGCCGCCGCCGATGATGGCGATGTCTTCCGCTTCTCCCCGCGCACGGAGAGAAGGTGCCCCAGTGGCGGAGCGCCGCTCCTGTTCCAGGGATTTGGAATTTTCCTGCACGTCAGGGCTGTCCCTTATTCGGCCGCCACCATCTGCTCCGCCGATCGAGGAGACGTCTGCAGCGGCGGCAGCTTCGGCCGCACCGCCAGCGCATCCCGGACGATCTTTTCGACCGCCTTGCGGCGTTCCCCCGACAGCGGCTGGCGCGGCATGCGCACGCGATCATTGGTACCGATCGCCAGCACTTCGGCAAGCTTGATGTTTTGGACCAGATAGGTCGAGACATCGAGGTCGAGCAAGGGCCGGAACCAGCGATAGATCGCCAGCGCCTCGTCGCGGCGGCCCTGCCGCATCAGCTGGTAGATCGCGACCGTCTCGCGCGGGAAGGCGGTGACCAGGCCGGCGACCCAGCCGATGGCGCCGACCGACAGCGCCTCGAAGGCAAGGTTGTCGACGCCGGTGAAGAGGTCGTAGCGGTCGCCAAACCGATTGATGATCTCGGTCGAGCGGCGGATGTCGTCGGAGGATTCCTTGATGGCGACGAAGCGTCTGTCCGACGCCAGCTCCTCCATCAGGTCGACGGTGACATCGACACGGTAGGCGTGCCGGTTGGAATAGATCATCACCGGCAGGTCGCCGGCTTCCGTGACGGCGCGCAGGGTGGCGACCGTCTCTTCCGGGTTGGTGTGATAGATCGGGCTCGGCACCACCATCAGCCCGTCGGCGCCTTCCTTGGCGGCGCGTTTGGCGATAACAGCCGCTTCACGCGTGCCGGGCTCGTTGACGGTCAAGAGCACCGGCTTCTTGCCGGCGACTTGCTGCGCCGTCTTGAGCACCTCGATCTTCTCGTCAGGCGACAGCATCGGGCCCTCGCCAAGCGAGCCGCAGACGATGATACCGTCGCAGCCGGCCTCCATCTGCAGGGAATAGCAGCGCTCCATCTCGGCATGATCCAGGCGGTCGTCGGCGGTGAACTTGGTCGTGACGGCAGGGAAAACTCCGGTCCACATGGCTATCTCTCCGATTGATATATCAGGCGTATATCTATTAAGAGCTGGCTCGTCAATGCTGAATCCGTTATGATATATGAAAAATATATCAGGAGCCGACCTTTGATTTCTCCACTGATATCCGCTGAGTCGAACACGACCTTCGAGCCGGCGGCAACCAAGGCCTATCGCGCGCTGGAGCACATGATCGTCACGCTCGAGCTGGCGCCGTCGAGCTTTGTCACCGAAGGCGCGCTGATCGAGCGGCTGGGCCTCGGACGCACCCCGGTGCGCGAGGCTATCCAGCGGCTGGCCTGGGAAGGGCTTCTCGACATCAGACCCCGCGCAGGCATCGCGGTCGCGCCGCTTCACGCCGGCGACTGGCTGCGGGTGCTGGACGCTAGGCGCGGCATCGAGGTCGTGCTCGCCCGCTCGGCCGCCCGCTTCGTCACCCGCGAGGCCGCCGACCTGTTCCATGAGGCGGCCTTGGCGATGCAGAAGGCGGTGATCTCGGGCAACGTGCTTGCCTTCATCCAGGCCGACAAGGCGCTCGACGAGGCGCTGGCCATCGCCGCCGACAACCCCTTCGCGGCGCGTGTCGCCGCCCCCTTGCAGACCCACAGCCGCCGCTTCTGGTACCGCTACAAGGCCGACACCGGCCTCGCCGAATCGGCCGAGCACCACGTGGCGCTGATCCGTTCCATCCTCGACGGCGACGAGGAAGCCGCCGCCAAGGACGCCAAGAAGCTGATAGCGCTGCTGCGCAGTCATGCCGAGGTGGCCGCCACGCGCTGAGCAGGATCAGCGCCTGCTCGAGGCGTTTCAGCCGCCCGGCTGCCCGACCGCGGTGGCCAGCGTGTCTTCCCATCCCTCGCCGGCGGCCAGGATGCAGCTCTGGCCTTTGACGTCGGTCATCAGGATGGTCCAGGTTCCGCTGGCCGAGACGAACACCTCGAAGATGGCGACTTGTCCGGCCACGCCATAGCCCAGCCGCTTCTCCTCGAATGCCTCCGCCAACCTCGCGACCAGATAGTCATGGCCGCCGCAGATCACTTGCGCCCGCGCCGGAACTGCCGACAGCGCCATCATGGCGCCAAAGGCCGCAAGCTTGACCCATCGAAACGAAAATTTGCGTGCCATGGGGCACCTCCTTTGCCTTCGCATTCCGGCAAGGGAGGCACATTCGGCCGCCTCAGTGTGCCGGAAGGCTCCAGGCCGGATTGGACGTCTTCATCACGTCACTCCTTCTGGCTTCCGGTCTGTCGTCGGGAGATCATGACTCCCTGGATTCGATATGGTGAAGCTCGGCTCCGTAAACAAGCGGCGCCGCGGAAAGCGCCTTCCGTGGCGCGACTTGAACTCGACCGCAGGAGCCGTTGCGGCGCTCACCCCGGCTCCCTGGCGTTTTCAGGCGCCCGGCATCGCCGCGGTGATCGTCGGGCTATCCCAGCCCTCGCCGACGGAAAGCACGCAGCTCTGGCCCTTGGTGTCGGAGGCGAGCACCGTCCAGCTTCCCTGATCCGAGACAAAGATCTCGAGCACGACGTTCGGATTGATCAGGCCGCGCCCGGCCTCGGTTTCGTGGAACTTGTCGCCAAGTGCCTTGATGATGTCGGCGCGCGCCGCGCATTGCGCCGCCGCGCTCGCCGGCGCGGCTCCAACGGTCATTGCGGTTGCCGCCAATATTGCCGCCACAACAAATCGTGTCATCTGACACCTCCTCGCGCCAGACGAGAACCCCGGCTTGAACCGGCGCTGCTTGGTTGCCTGCACGCATGGCAGGAATACAGCCTAAGGCAGATGGTGGTCTGTTGGTTCCATCACACGGCGATGGAATTATTAGAATATGCGGATGCCGTCGACGTGCCGCACGTCGAATTGTGCCGCCATGACACGGCGACGAAAAGCGAGAGGTGGACGCAGCATAGAAAGAAAGCGCGGCTTGCACCGCGCTTCCTCAGATCTGCTTGGAGGACCGCCCTCGCCGCGCGCCCGCAGCCACGAAGTGGCGAGGACGCGCAAACGAGGAAACCGTAGGGCTAGTTCATCGTCGGGATGACGAATTCCGCGCCGTCCTTGATGCCCGACGGCCAGCGCGAGGTGACCGTCTTGGTCTTGGTGTAGAAGCGGAACGCATCCGGGCCGTGCTGGTTGAGGTCGCCGAAGGACGACGCCTTCCAACCGCCGAAGGTGTAATAGGCGATCGGAACCGGGATCGGCACGTTGATGCCGACCATGCCGACCTGGACTCTGGATGCGAAATCGCGCGCGGCGTCGCCGTCGCGGGTGAAGATGGCGACGCCATTGCCCATTTCGTGGTCGTTGGCGAGCTTGATGGCGTCCTCATAGCGCGGCGCGCGCACCACCGAGAGCACCGGCCCGAAGATCTCTTCCTTGTAGATGCGCATGTCAGCGGTCACGTTGTCGAACAGGCAGCCGCCCATATAGTAGCCGTTCTCATAGCCCTGCATCTTGAAGCCGCGGCCGTCGACGACGAGCTTGGCGCCTTCCTTGACGCCGATATCGACATAGCCCTTCACGCGCTCCAGCGCCTGTGCCGTCACCAGCGGGCCGAAATCGGCGGAAGAATCGGTCGAGGGGCCGACCTTCAGGCTTTCGACCCGCGGCACCAGCTTTTCCATCAGCCGGTTGGCGGTGTCGTTGCCGACCGGCACGGCCACCGAGATCGCCATGCAGCGCTCGCCGGCCGAGCCGTAGCCGGCGCCGATAAGCGCGTCGACCGTCTGGTCCATGTCGGCGTCGGGCATGATGATCATGTGGTTCTTGGCGCCGCCGAAGCACTGCACGCGCTTGCCCGAGGCGGTGCCGCGCGAATAGATATAGTGGGCAATCGGCGTCGAGCCGACGAAGCCGATCGCCTTGATGTCAGGATCGTCGAGGATGGCGTCGACCACTTCCTTGTCGCCATTGACGACGTTGAGGATGCCGGCAGGCAGGCCGGCCTCGATGAAGAGTTCAGCGATGCGGATCGGCACGCCCGGATCGCGCTCGGACGGCTTCAGGATGAAGGCGTTGCCGCAGGCGATGGCCGGCGCGATCTTCCACAGCGGGATCATCGCCGGGAAGTTGAACGGGGTGATGCCGGCGACGACGCCGAGCGGCTGGCGCATCGAATAGACGTCGATGCCGGGGCCGGCGCCGTCGGTGAACTCGCCCTTCATCATGTGCGGCGCGCCGATGCAGACCTCGACCACTTCGAGGCCGCGCTGGATGTCTCCGCGCGCATCGGCGATGGTCTTGCCGTGCTCGCGCGCCAGGATATCGGCCAGCTCGTCATAGTCGCGCTGGACCAGCTCGAGGAACTTCATCAGCACGCGCACGCGGCGCTGCGGGTTGGTGGCCGCCCATGTCGGTTGCGCCGCCTTGGCGTTCTCGACCGCGGCGCGCAGCTCCGCCTGCGAGGCTAAAGCCACTGTGCCGCGCACGGCGCCGTCCATCGGCTGCATCACATCCTGCTTGCGCCCGCTGGTGCCGGCGACACGCTTGCCGCCGATGAAATGACCGTATTCGATCATGCCTTCTCTCCCTTGTTTGGTGATGGTGCATTGTCCGTCTTTGCGGCGGCGATGGCAACGCGAGGAAGATCGCAACCGTTGTGCGGAAAATAGACACCGATCCCGAGCTGTGCATTAATTGCCGCAAATGACAGGGTGCTCCTGTCGTCAGGGATTCCAATGAACTGGGATGACGTCCGCATCTTTCTCGCTGTGGCGCGCGCCGGGCAGATCCTCGGTGCGGCCAAGCGCCTGGAGCTCAATCACGCCACCGTCTCGCGCCGCATCGCCGCGCTCGAGGAGGCGCTTCGCACAAAACTCTTCCGCCGCCTGACCACCGGCAGCGAACTGACGCCGGCCGGCGAGCGCTTCCTCGACATTGCCGAGCGCATGGAAGGCGACATGATCGCCGCGCGCTCGGCCATTGCCGGCGAGGGCGACGACGTTTCGGGCACCGTGCGCATCGGCGCGCCGGACGGCTTTGGCGTCGCCTTCCTGGCAAAGCGGCTGGGCGAGCTGACCGCTTTGCACCGCGAGCTCACCATCCAGCTGGTGCCGGTGCCGCGCTCCTTCTCGCTATCCAGGCGCGAAGCCGATATCGCGATCACCGTCGAGCGGCCGACCGAAGGTCGGCTGGTGGCGGGCAAGCTTGTCGACTACACGCTCGGCCTCTTCGCCTCCCGCACCTATACCGAAGCCAATGGCCTGCCGAAAGCGCCGGCCGAGCTCGGCCGGCACACGCTGATCGGCTATGTGCCGGACCTCATCGTCAGCCCCTCGCTCGACTATGCCGCCGAGTTCAGCCCCGAATGGCGCACCAGCTTTGCCATCTCCTCGGCCCTCGGCCAGGCTGAAGCGGTGCGCTCCGGCGCGGGCATCGGCATCCTGCACACTTTCGTCGCCCGTTCGATGCCGGAGCTGGTGCCGGTCGACATCGTCGCGCCCATCCGCCGCGCCTACTGGCTGGTCTATCATGAATCGGTGCGGCCGCTGCGCCGCGTCCAGCTGGTTGCCAACTTCATCACCAAGGCGGTGGAGCGGGAGCGGGGCCTTTTTGTCTAATCCGCGTCGAGCACGAACGAGCTCACGATCTTCTCGGCCTCGTCCGCAAGCGGCGCCCATTTCCGCTCTACCTCTTCGGAGTTGTCGCCCGCGACGCCGCAATCGACGAAGCCGTAATGCGAGCTGCGCAGCGTCAGCGCGATGCGGGAATGGCCGTAGAAGCTGACATTTTCGTCGGCATAGTGGAAATCCATCTCGGCTATGCGCACCGGATAGCCGTCCGGAAAATGCGCCAACCTGTCCTGGCGGAAGGCGGCTGCCTGATAGGCGACGCCGACCATGGTCTGCCAGTTGCTCACCTTCCAATCTTCCTCCATGAACGCCCTGACGTCGGATGGATTGTTGGGAGCGGTCGGATCGTAGGCATTTTCCGACACGCGGCAGGTGAGTGCTCCTTCGCCGGATTTGATCTTGAGCCGAATGGTGTTGTCAAACGCGGTTTCGCTCGCCCATTCCTCGGGATAGGTCAGCGAAAAGCCATGCTCCCGATCGTGAACGGTCTTGTCAGCGGCAAGCGCCGCCGCGGCGCAGGTCAGATATGCGGCCGCCGTCGCCAAAAGAAAAAGACGCATCCCAAAGTCCCCTCGCTGCCATCGATCCTATCACAGGCAGTTGGTCCTTGCCGCCTTGCCTCCGCCACAAATTCAGCCACTGTGGCACCAGCGCGCCTGGCCATGTCGTGACCGGGCGCAAGGGGGACAATCTTCGGAACGCCGGCGGAGAAATGCGAGCCGTTCTTGCCATTCTGCCGCTGCTTTTCCTGTCGGGCTGCGCCAATCCCTGGGCGAAGGTTCCCGAAGCGGAGCTGCCGAAGCCGATCCGCTATGCCATGTCGCGCCCCTCGCCTTTCGTCATCGGCAATTATTGCGGCCCGGGCACGCGCACCGGCGATTTGTCGGCCAAACCGGTCGACCGTCTCGATGCCGCCTGCCGGGTCCACGACGCCTGCTACATTGCAAGGCGCAATCATTGCGACTGCGACGGCGCGCTCGTCGCCTCCGCCAGAAAGATACGCGACGACAGGACGGCGCCGCGCAAGATGCGCAGCGAGGCCGAACTGCTCATCGCCACCTTCGCCTTTCCCCTCTGCAGGATCTTCCCGCAAGGCTTCCTGCCGCCACGTGATCCTGCCGAGCTCAAGACCATGAACGGGGCGGCCGGATGAGCCTCAGGTCGGCTGTCGCCAGGGCGTTCCTTGGATTGGCGCTGGCAGCATTTGCCGGTTGCGCCACCATGCCCGGCCATTCGGCTTGCGTCTTCTTTCCGGGCGACGACGCCTGCGGCCGCCTGCCTGTCTCGGCGGACGGCGGCGGCGCGGAGATAGCCGCGGCGCATTATTTCGCGAATGACGGCAACGGCGCCTACGAGAAACAGTTCCAGGCGCTGCTCGCCCAAAGCCGTCTCGATGCGCTCGACCGCGCCAACGGCACCGGCCGCTTCGGTCGCGACTGGCGCGATGTCCAGAACAGCGGCTTCCAGGCGACCTATCCGGCGCTGCAGCGGCTGGCCAGACCGCTCGACGACACTGAGATCACGCCGACACAAGGCAGGCCGGGCGAAGGCCGGTTCGCCGGCCGCTGGCGCGTGTCGCGGCAGACGCTCTATCTCGACTCCACCGCGCGGCCTTTGGCGCCCAAGACCTTCAGCTTCTCCGGCCTCGAGGCGCGTTCGGTCGAGATCGTGCTGCGCCAGGCAGGCCAACAGCCCATCGACATCGGCGGCACCTGCAACGGCCCGCTCGCGATCCGCGCATCGGGCCGATCCACCACTCTCGCCAGGACCGCGCCATTCCATCTCAGCCTACCGGCCGTTGAGATCTCGGTCAGCCTGTTTCCGGACCAGGCGGTGACCCGCTGCGATCTTCGCGTCACCTCGACCCTGGCGCCGGCCGGCGCGCCGCTGACCCTGCTGCGGGAGGAGAGCGCCGATCCCTGGATCGCAGCGCTCGACAGCCGCTACGACCGCTGTCCGGTGCCCGATCCGGCGGGTATGGAGGAGCTTGACCGCGCCTTCTATGCCGGCCGCTGGCTCTCGCAGACCTGCGCGCTGCCATTGGGGTCGCCGACCCTGCTGCGCAAATCGCGCGACGGCTTCAACGCCAAGGTCGAAGCCCTGCTCGGCAAGACGCTGCCGGACAGCGCCTTCGACAAGGCGGACCCCGAACTGCCGCTCGATTTCTCCAACGCGCCGAAGCTCAGGCTTATCTATCTGTCGTCGCTGGAGTTCAAGGCAGACTTCTCCGGCCGTATCATGGAGCGGCTGATCCGCCACCACGCGGCGCAGGGCACCAAGGTGCGCATCCTGGTCACCGATGTGCTGGAGCGGGAGAAGGACGACGCCATGCTGCACCGGCTGGCATCCGAGTTCCCCAATGTCGAGTTGCAGGAATATCGCTGGCAAGCCGATCGCGGCGCGCCGTTCGACGAGCAGATCTCCCAACTGCACAAGACCCACCACATCAAGATGCTGGCGACGCTGGCCGAGCAGTCCGGACGCTCACGCGTCATCATCGGCGGCCGCAACATCCATGACGGTTTTCTGTTCCACAAACCGGTCGACCTGACCCGCTATCCGCAGCTGGAGCAATACGGCAAGACCGACGGCTTTTCGCTGAACTACTATTCCAACTGGAGCGACTTCGACATCGAGATCGCCGACCCGGCGACTGTCGAGACGCTGGCCGCGCATCTGTCGACCATCTGGCTGCGCGACGCCGACACCAATTTGTCGCGGCCGTTCTCCGTTCCGGTCCGTTCCGCCACGGCCCCACGCGGCGTGGCGCGGCATTTCATTTCCGTGCCCTATGAGGACGGGCACGCGCTGGAGGCCTATTTCGTCGAACTGATCGACACGGCCGAGCATTGCATCGAGATCGTCAATCCCTACCTCAACCTGACGCCCGATATCGCCCGCGCCTTCGACCGGGCGCTGGCCAGGGGCGTCAAGATCGATGTGGTCGGCCGCATCGACCTCAAGGGCGATATCGGCGGCCGGTTCCTCACCGCGCTCAACAAGCTGTTCGTCGAGAAATATGGCGACCGCATCAGCATCCGCGAGTTCAAGGCGCCGGATGTCGTCTTGCATTCCAAGATCATGATGATCGACGAGAGGCTGGTCGCAATCTCCTCGGTCAACCTCAACAACCGCAGCTTCTTCCATGACTCGGAGAACGGCATAGTCGTGCTCGATCCGGCCTTCTACCGCCGCATGAAGCCGGTCTATGACGATTATCTCGCCCATTCGCGCCCGGTCGCCAGCAATGTCACGATCGGCTGGGCCTACCGGCTGCTGTTCAGCGACAGCTGGGTCAGGGAGGCGTTCTGAGGCCTTGAAGTGCGCCGCCTCACCCCGATACGACGCGGTCAAATGGGTTTCAGATACCGTTCGGGGCTCAGGTCGCGCGCGTTGATCTCCGGAACCCGGTTGGACATGATGTCGGCCAGCACCTTGGCCGAGCCGCAGGCCATGGTCCAGCCGAGCGTGCCGTGGCCGGTGTTGAGATAGAGATTGGCAACCTCGCTCAGTCCGACCAAGGGCGGTCCGTCCGGCGTCATCGGCCGCAAGCCGCACCAGAAGCTCGCCGCCTTGAGGTCGCCGCCGCCGGGAAAGAGGTCGCCGACCGAATGTTCCAGTGTGCGGCGGCGCGTTTCATGCAGGCGAAGATCATAACCTGAAATCTCCGCCGTGCCACCGACGCGGATGCGGTCGCCGAGCCGCGTGATCGCCACCTTGTAGGTCTCGTCCATGACGGTCGACACAGGCGCGGCCTCGGCATTGCTGATCGGCACGGTGATCGAATAGCCCTTTACCGGATAGACTGGGATCGGCCGCCCCAGCGAGCGCATGAATTGCGCCGAATAGCTGCCCATCGCCATCACGAAGGCATCCGCGGTTCTCCATCCGCCGTCCGTAAGCACATTGGTGAGGCGGTTGCGGTTCCTGACGATGCGCCGGATGGTCGATCCGTATTCGAAGGTTACGCCGCGCGCCACGCAGAGCTCGGCGAGCTTGTCGGTGAACATCTTGCAGTCGCCGGTCTCGTCGCCCGGAAGCCTAAGGCCGCCGACGAATTTCTCACGCACCGCCGCCAGCGCCGGCTCGGCCGCGACACAGCCGTCGCGGTCGAGTATCTCGTAGGGCACGCCATATTTCTTCAGCACCTCGACGTCGCCGCCGGTGCCGTCGAGCTGCTTCTGCTTGCGGAAGAGCTGCAGCGTGCCTTTGGTCCGTTCGTCGTAAGTGATGCCGGTCGCCTCGCGCAGCGCCTTCAGCGTGTCGCGGCTGTATTCGGCAAGCGGGACCATGCGCGACTTGTTAAGCGCATAGCGCTCGGCCGTGCAGTTGCGAAGCATCTTTAGAAGCCAGGTCCACATATTCGGGTCGAAAGCCGGCCGCACCACCAGCGGTCCGTATTTCATCAACAGCCATTTGATAGCCTTGACCGGGATGCCCGGCCCGGCCCAGGGCGACGCATAGCCCGGCGACACTTCGCCGGCATTGGCGAAGCTGGTTTCGAGCGCCGGCCCCGGCTGGCGATCATAGACTGTCACTTCGTGACCGGCCTCGGCGAGGAAGTAGGCAGTGGTGACCCCGATCACGCCGCCGCCCAGCACGATGACTTTCATTCTATGCTCCCTCAAAGGCCGATCATGCCGCCGAAGGGCCAGGATCGTCCCCGTCTGTCTGCCGGATTTTGCCGCGCCCGCCAAGGGGCCAGTCAGCGGCGGACACGCTGTGGACCAGCTTGCAAAGGCGGCTGTCTCAGCCGCCGATATAACGGCGGTGAAAGCGCGCACCCAGGCTGGTCAATATCTCGTAGCCGATCGTGCCGGCATGGCCGGCCGCGTCGTCGACGCTTTGTGACGGGCCGATGAGCTCGACGAGGTCGCCTTCGCCGAGCCGGCCGGCGGGAAGCGCCGAGACGTCGAGAATGATCGAGTCCATCGACACGCGGCCGACGAAGGGCAACCGCACGCCCTCGAACCACGCGGCCGAAGCGGCGCGACGGTGCCAGCCGTCGCCATAGCCCAGCGAAATGGTCGCCAGCCTGAGCGGCCCGTCCGCATGATGGGTGTGGCCATAGCCGATGCCGGCGCCGGCGCCGACCTGCCGCGTCTGCGCCACCTTGGCCTGCAGCCGTATGACCGGCAGCATCGGATTGGGTGCGTTGGGCGTCGGGTTGACGCCGTAGAGCGCCGCCCCCGGGCGGGCAAGGTCGTAGTGATAGGCCGATCCGAGAAAGATGCCGGACGAGTTGGCCAAAGAGGCGGGTGCCGCGGGCAGCATCTTGCGCAGCCGTTCGAATTCGCGCCGCTGCCTCTCATTCGCCGCCTGTTGCGGCTCGTCGGCGCGGGCGAGATGGCTCATCACATAGCGGATGTCGATGCCGTCGAATGCGCCCGCTTCCCCCGCGACCGCCTCGACTTCCGCCGCCGCCATACCGAGCCGGGCCATGCCGCTGTCGACCTGGATGGCGGCAGGCAGGCTCTGGCCCATGCCCCGCGCGGTCTCGCGCCAGGCCTTTAGTTGCGTGGTGCTGTTGATGACCGGGCAAAGCCCGGCCGCCACGGCTTCCGGTTCGGAGCCGGGCGGCAGCCCGTTCAGCACGAAGATGTCGGGCCCTGGGCCGATGGCCTTGCGCAGCGCTATGCCCTCGCCGAGCAGCGCGACGAAGAAGATGTCGCAGCCCTCTTTCGCGAGCGCCGACGCCACTTGGGCGGCGCCAAGCCCGTAGCCGTCGGCCTTGAGCACGCCGGCACAGCGGACGCCGTTCAGCCGCGCCTTCAGCCGCGCCTTCAGCCGGCGGTAGTTTTCGCGGATGGCACCAAGGTCAATCGTCAGGATCGCGCCGGCGGCCGCCTCGCTGACCGTCGAACCACCGTTTGAGTCATGTGCCGGAAAACCGCGTCCGGTGTCGTCGTTCATGGCGACCCCCGCTTATTGCATCGGCAATCAATACGGCCATCAAGCCGGCGCGACAACCGGGTGGATGGGCCAGTCAGGGAGCCAGGTGTTGGAAGGCGGCCACCACCTGCTCATAAACCTTGCGTTTGAACGGCACGATTAAATCGGGCAGCTCCCGCATCGGCCGCCACGCCCATTCGTCGAATTCGGCCGTGTGGCCACCGGGCGGCGGGTTGATCGCGATCTCGCTTTCATCGCCCTCGAAGCGATAGGCGAACCATTTCTGCGTCTGGCCGCGATAGCGGCCCTTGAAGGCGACGCCGACCAGATGCGGCGGCAGGTCGTAATTGATCCAGTGCGGCGCCTCGGCCAGCAGCGACACGCTGCGCATGCCGGTTTCCTCGTAGAGCTCGCGCCCGGCGGCCTCGATCGGCTCTTCGCCCTTGTCGATGCCGCCCTGCGGCATCTGCCAAAGCTGCGTCGTGCCGGCGAACTCGCTGTCCGGCTCGGCAATGCGGTGCCCGACCCAGACCAGGCCTGCTCTGTTGAAGATCATCAGCCCGACGCAAGGACGATAGGGCAGCGTTTCGGGATCGATCTTCTTGACCATAAGGATTTCCAGCCGTTTTGAGGATTGACTGCGGCAAGGCGGGATAGCGTTATCCCTTTTGCGGATCGATCGCCACCGCCGAGATCGGCACGATCTCGATGCCGCGCTTCTTCGCTTCGGCAATCCAGGACGCCACCGTATCAACGGTGATGTCGAAAGCCGAACCGATGCCGACCGCGCTGCCCTTGGCCCGCGCCGTGGCTTCGAGGCTGTCCAGCTTCTTCAGGATTTGACCACGGTCCTGCACGGCATCGATCGCCATGTCGCCGGCGACGAACGGCACGCCATCCTTCAACGCCAGGTCAGGCGCCACACTTCGCGAGGATGAGCCGTCATCGATATAGGCAAGCCCCCGCTTGCCAAGCTCGGCCATGAACGGCTCCATCGCCGAGGCGTCGGCCGAGAAACGCGCGCCCATATAGTTCATGACCCCGGTGTAGTTTGTCGTGCGCGACAGCGCCCAGTGCAGGCTCTTCAGGTTCTCCTCCGGGCTGACCGACACCGTCAGCGTGTTGCGGCCCGGATTGACGTTGGGATAATCGAACGGCTCGAGCGGCACCTGCATGACGATCTCATGCCCGCTCTGCCTTGCCGCCTGCATCCAGCGGCCGATGCTGTTGCCCTGCGGCGCGAAGGCCAGCGTCACTTCGGCTGGCAGCTTGGCGATCGCGGCTTGCGTGCCGGTCTGCGAGACGGCGAGCCCGCCGATGACGATCGCCACGCGCGCGCCGCGTGCGCCGGACCATGGCCGCGCATAGACGTCGAAAGGCCGCCTGCCGTCGGCGGAGCGGATCGGCAGCGGACCGGTGTCGCTGGCCTCGATCAGCGCCCTGTCCGGAATATGGGCGACCTTGAGATTCTGGCCGAGCGTCGAGGGGTCGCGGATGACGATCGCCGCCTTCGGCGGGCCGTCGCCCTCCTCGGTCTGGACGTGGATGATCTGCGGCCCGCCGCTCTTCATCGGCGTGCTGGCCTGCGGCGCAGCCGAAACCGGAGCCGGCGTGGGCGCCGGCGCCGCTGCCGCCGCAGGAGCAGGCTCAGCCGCGACCTTCGGCGTTGACACGGCCGCTTCTTCCGGCTTGCGGAACGGCCTTTCACGCAGCGCAATAGCGCCGGAAACACCGATCACGCCAAGTACGGCCAGCACAGCGGCGAGCGAGCCGGAGCCGATGCCGCGCGAAGCCTTGCGCTGAGGCCGGAGCGTCTGTCCGAGCGGGCGTTCGATGTCCTTGCCGATCTCAGCCAAGTCGTGTTTCCCCGGAAGCACGCCAGGGTCACTTTTTCGTGACATCTCGCGTAAGCTTCACAATCGCTGGCGCGATACCGCACACGCGTGGCGCCCCAACCGCATCCCCGAATCAAACTGCCGGAACCTCGCGGCCCCGGCAGCATTGCATTGCTTCGCGCAGCCGGCCAGAGCCGGACCGCATTACTGGTTCAGCACAGCCTTGTCCGGGTTCGGCGGGAACGACGGATCGGTCTTTTCGCCGCGCAGAAGCTGCTCGGCATAGATCAGCTGCAGGTCGTTCTTCGGATCCGGCGGCACATAGGCAGCCGAGCCCGAGCCGGTGGAACTCTCGTCGGCGCCCTTGATGTGGCCCTTGAGGTCGGATTCGCCACGGGTCAGGTCGCGGCCCTGGAGATCCGGCGGCAGCGGCTGATCGACCTTGATGTTGGGCGTGATGCCCTTACCCTGGATCGACTTGCCCGACGGCGTGTAATAGAGCGCCGTCGTCAGCCTGAGCGCGCCGTTCTCGCCAAGCGGAATGATGGTCTGCACCGAGCCTTTGCCGAAGGACTGCGTGCCGACCACGGTGGCGCGGCGCAGATCCTGCAGCGCGCCGGCGACGATTTCCGAGGCGCTTGCCGAACCGCCATTGACCAGCACGATCAGCGGCTTGCCGTTGATGTCGTCGTTCTGCTTCGGCTTGGCGTCAAAGCGCGTGACGTCCTTCGGATCTCGGCCGCGCGTCGAGACGATCTCGCCGCGCTTGAGGAAGGCGTCCGACACGCTCACCGCCTGGTCGAGCAGGCCGCCCGGATTGAGGCGAAGGTCAAGCACATAGCCCTTCAGCTTGTCGTTCGGCACCTCCTTTTTGATGTTCTCGATGGCGTTCTCGAGATCGTCATAGGTCTTTTCGGTGAAGGAGGTGATCTTCATGTAGCCGATGTCGTTCTCGACCCGGTACTTCACCGCCTTGACCTTGATGATGTCGCGCACCACTGTCAGCTCGATGGGCTTGTCGGCGCCTTGGCGCAGGATGGTGAGCTTGATCGGCGTATTGACCGGCCCGCGCATCTTCTCGACCGCGTCATTGAGGGTCAGGCCGCGAACCTCCTCGCCGTCGATCTTGGCGATGTAGTCGCCCGACAGCACACCCGCCTTGGCGGCCGGCGTGTCGTCGATCGGCGTGATCACCTTGACAAGGTCGTTCTCCATGGTGACCTCGATGCCGAGGCCGCCGAACTCGCCCTTGGTCTGCACGCGCATGTCCTGCGCCTGCTCGGCGTTCATATAGGAGGAGTGCGGGTCGAGCGAGGACAGCATGCCGTTGATGGCATTCTCGACGAGCGACTTGTCGTCCGGCGGCGTCACATAATTGGCGCGCACGCGCTCGAAGATGTCGCCGAAGATCGCCAGCTGCTTGTAGGTTTCCGAACCCGCAGCATTCGCCGCCGAACCCGGTGCGCCGTAGACCAGGCTCATTGCCGATGCGCCCATCAGCGCGCCGGCAAACAGAAGCGACAGTTTCCGCATCATTTCACGTCCTTCCAGAGAATCGGTCCGCCCACCATGGGGCCGGATCGACGGGTTTTCCATCCTTGCGGAACTCTACATAGAGTTCCGGTGTCGCATTTCCATTCCGCGAGGCCGAGGTGCTTGCCACCCGGGCCTCTCCCATCGCGCCGATCGGCTCTCCTGCGAGCACCGACTGTCCGGTCGCGACGCTGATTCTGCTCATCCCCGCCAGAACGACATGATACCCGTCGCCTGCATTGAGGATCAAGAGTTGACCATAGGAGCGAAACGGCCCCGCATAAAGCACGTTTCCATCCGCCGGCGCGGTGACGATGGCTCCCGATTGTGTCGCAACCATGTCGCCTTGCATCGCCGCGCCATTGCCGTCGTCGGCGCCGAAACGCAGTTTGATCTTGCCGATGACCGGCAGCGCGATCTGGCCTTGCAATGCCGAAAACGGCGCCGATCCCGTGAGGCGGTTGGCCTCCGGCACCGGCAGGGCGGCGAGCTCGGCGGTCGAGGCCGTGGTGTCAGCGTCCGTCGATTTGCGCTCGCCCGCCTTGGCCTGGTCCTGCGCCTTGCGCGCCTTATCGGCCTCCAGCGAGGCGATCAGGTCCTTGAGGCTGCTCGCCTTCGCCGCCAGCTGCTGCGAATGCTGCTGCTCTGCCGCCATCGCGGCCTGGGTGTCGGCCTGCAGCTTCTTCTTGGCCTCGAGCAGCATGGTGAGCCGTTTCTTCTCCGCCGTCTGGTCGGTGACTGCGGTGGTGAGCCTGGCCCGCTCGGCCTCGATCGAGGCCGTCACACGCGTCTGCTCCTTGAGATCGGCCATCAGCCGGTCGGTCTGCTGGCGCAATTCCGGCACTACCGCGCCAAGCAGGATGGCGCTGCGCACCGACGACAGCGCATCCTCGGGCTTGACCAGGATCGCCGGCGGCGGATTGAGTCCCATGCGCTGCAGCGCCCCCAGCACTTCGGCCAGCACGTCGCGCCGCGCCATGAGCGAGGCGCGCAGGTTATTTTGCTCTGCCTTCAGCCCTTCGAGCTTGGCGCCTATATCCTCGATGTCCTGCCCGAGCTTCTGCTCCGTCATCGCCGACTGGATGAGTGCTGCGGTGATCGAAGCATAATCCTTCCGCACCGAAGCGATGTCGGCGGCAAGCTTGGCCAGCCGCTCCGACGAGAGCGTGATCTCCTTGGAAACCTGCTCGTATTCGGCCCGGCTTTGATCCGGATCGGGCGCGAGGTCGAGCGCGTACTCGGTCGCCCAAGCCGGCCCGAGTGCGACCAGGGCGGCGACAAGGGTCAAGCCGCAGCGGCTGCGCCAGGCGCGCGTAATCAGAGTCCAGCCTTCAGACATCAGGCCTCTAACCTATCCGCCGCTTCGTTAACGAACCATCAACCATGTTGGAAGCGCCGCTCAGAGCATTCCAGGAAAAGTGTGTAACGGTTTTCCGTCCGGAATTGCGTAAAACAGAATACCCAGTTGCCGCGCGATTGAGGCAGAAATCCTGGCGTGGGCCGGCAATCCCCAGCTTCTTGGCTGTCGAGCCGTTCACGAACGATGATAGGGATGACCCGCCAGGATCGTCGCAATCCGGTAAAGCTGCTCGCCCAGCATGACGCGCGCCAGCTGGTGCGGCCATGTCAGCGCGCCGAAGGATAGCACCAGGTCTGCCTGCTCGCGCAAGGATTTGTCATGGCCGTCGGCGCCGCCAATGGCGACGACCAGCGCCTTGCGGCCGCCGTCCCGCAACTGGCCGATGCGGGCGGCCAGGTCTTCCGACGAAAGCGACTTGCCGCGTTCGTCGAGCAGGATGAGAACAGCGCCCGACTGCAACTGCGCCTGCAGCTTCTGGGCTTCCTCGCGGCGGCGCTCGTCGGCGCTCTGTCCGCGGCTCTCGGGGACCTCGACGATGCCGCCAAATTCCAGCCCGACCGCCGGTCCGCTCTTGGCGAAGCGCTCGAAATAGCGGTCGGCGAGTTCTCTCTCGGGGCCGGTTTTCATCCGGCCCACGGCATGAACGGTAATCTTCATCCTCGCCCCGGCGAGCTTGTCCTAATGCGTACCGTGACGGTTCACGGCAGGCGGATCAAGGCTCAGTGCAAGGTCTCTTCCTCCAGGTCCGGCGCCTGCCACATCTTTTCGAGATTGTAGAAATCGCGGACTTCGGGGCGGAAGACATGGACGATGATGTCGCCCGAATCGATCAGGACCCAGTCGGCGCTGGCCAGCCCCTCGACGCGCGCGTTGCCGAGGCCGGCATCCTTCAGCGCCTTGAGGAGATGATCGGCGACAGCCGAGACATGACGGTGCGATCGACCTGAGGCGATGACCATATAGTCGCCGAGGCTCGATTTTCCCTGGATGTCGATTGAGACGATGTTTTCGGCCTTGGAGTCTTCCAGACTGGCAAGGACTGTGTCGATGGCGAGGGACGCGGCGTCGTTTCCGCTGATCCCGGCCGGCGAAGGCATGATGTCAGCCTTCTTCCGCAGTGCTGTTCTCAGTGTGTTTCCTTTCCCAACAAGAACAACCAAATCACCTACGCAAATCAGGTGACACCACTTAGATAGGCAGAGTTCCATTGCAGTTTCAAGACGACCGCCCCAAAGCGTGATCTCCACGCAATGGTCCAGGAGGTCTTTTCGCGACGCTGCAAAAGGCGGAACCGATCCCGGGCGCATGGGTTATCGGCGCACCGACCAACGGGATCCCCGCCATGCCAACCGACCCGCAAAGCGCATTGCTGACCATCCAGGCCGGCCTTGCGCAGCTCAGCACCTTGATCGTCTCCTATTCCTTCTCGGCCGTCGGCGCCGTCATCCTTCTGGTCGTCGGCTATCTCGTCGCCGGGCTTGCCGAGCGCTCCATCTATGCCGGCCTCGGCCACATCCACGGCTTCGATGAGACGTTGCGGCATTTCTTCTCGCAGGTCGTGCGCTACGCCATCCTGATCCTCGTCGTCATCATGGTGCTCGGCCAATTCGGCGTGCAGACGGCCTCCATCATCGCCGCCATCGGCGCTGCCGGACTGGCCATCGGACTGGCGCTGCAGGGCACGCTGCAGAACATCGCCGCCGGCATCATGCTGCTGGCGCTCAGGCCATTTCGCATCGGCGAAAATGTCGAGGTCGGCTCGATTGCCGGCAAGGTTGAGGAAATCGGCCTGTTCGCCACCAAGCTGCGCACCGTCGAAGGCGTCTACATACTGGCGCCCAATTCGACGCTGTGGAACCAGCCGGTACGCAATTTCACCCGCAATGGCGTGCGCCGCACCGACGTGAGCTTGAGCATCGGCTCCTGGAACGATATCGACCGCGCGCAAAAGACGCTGCTTGCCATCGCCGGCACCGAAAAGCGCATCCGCCGCGAACCGGCGCCGATTGCCTTCGTGGCCAGCCTCGGCGACGCGACCGTTTCGCTCACATTGCGCTACTGGACATCGGCCGCCGACTACTTCTCGACCCAGATCGACATGACCAAGCGCGCCAAGCAGGCTTTCGACAGCGAAGGCATCTCGATCCCGCTGCCACCGCCGGAAATGCCGGCGCCGGAAGCACGCAAGCAGTAGCCCGGCCAGCGCTTCCCAGATCAGCGCTTGGTTGCCGTCTCGTCCGGCGCGAAGGCAAGCTCCACCGGCAAGGGCGTCTGCGCCGACATCGGCGCGAAAGTGCCGCTTGTGGGCGCGGGCGTCGGCCGTCCCGCCATCACGCGCCACAGCACGAACAGGCAAAAAGCCGATGCGATGACGATGCCGACATAGATGAAGGTCGCGGTGCCGAAGACGGCGGAAAGCGCCGTTACGAGACCCGGCACGATGAAGCCCGCAAGCGACCAGGCAAACAGCATCGAGCTAGACAGCGCCAGAAGCTCGTCCTTGGCGGCGCGGTCGGCGGCATGCGCGCTGGAGAGCGCATAGATCGATTCCGCCGCCCCGTCCCAGAGGAGATAGATCACCACCAGCACCGTCAGCGCGCCGCCGTCGAAGACGATGGCAAACACGCTGGCGACGGTCGCGAGCGCCGCCGCGCCCGCCAGCACATAGCGCCTGTCGGTGCGGTCGGAAATCCAGCCGAGGGGGATCTGCAGGATCAGCGTGCCGACCGGCATCGCCGACAACAGCAGCGCCACATCGGCCTGGCTGTAGCCCTTGGCCGTGGCGTGGATCGGCGCGAAGCCGGAAACGATCATCGAGAGGCCGCCGACGGCGAGCATGCCGGCGACGCCGACCGGCGAGATGCGCCAGGCGCGACGCAGCGCCACCGATGCGGCCTGCGGCGCCGGCGGCTGGGCGAGCCGCGTCATGCCGACCGGCAGGATGGAAAGCGCGGTGAAGGTTATGCCGATCAGCGCTGCCGCGGCTGTGTGGATGTCGACCGCGGCGAGCGTCGCGTAACCCACCCCGAGCCCCGCGATATAGGCAACGTAGAACACCGCCATGACCCGGCCGCGGATCGAATTGGGCAAGGCGTCGTTCAGCCAGCTCTGCGCGACGATGAACAGCCCGCAAATGGCGAAGCCGTAGAGCGCCCGCGCGGCGATCCACAGCAGCGGGATCGGCCCGGCGCCGATCGCGGCGTTGGAAAGCGCGATCAGCGCCGACAGCACCATGAAGGCGCGGGCGTGCCCGACGCGCCTGACCAGCGGCCCCGTCAGGATACAGCCGGCCAGCCCGCCGGCCGAAAGCCCGGTGACGATCAGCCCGGCCCAGGTCGGGTCGAACCCGTCGGCACCGAGACGCACCGGGATATAGGCGAACATCAGCCCATTGCCGATCGCGATCAGCGCCATCGACACGATGACACTGGCAATGGCGATCAGCGGCGCCGATTGCGCGGCGCGGATGGAATCGGCTGTGGCTTGGTCCTGCTGCAGCATGCGCCAGCATCTCCTGCCGGCGGGCGAAAAGCCGCCGTAAAAACGACATGGCGCGCTTTCCTTTGTGGATGAAGGAAGAAGCTTAGCCTTCCGCCTTGCGGATCGCGGTGGAGGAGAGCGACGAACGCGGACCGTGGATGAAGGTCCAGGCCGGCGCCTGCATGCGGGCAAGCAGCGGTGCGTCGCCCTCGTCGATGCGGGCATAGTCGAATGTCTTGGCGACCACCGACGACAGGAACGAGAGCGTCGCGCCCGGGCGATCGATGACCGCGATCGGGAAGGTCAGCACGATCTCGCGCCAGCGCTGCCAGCGGTGGAAGTCGCGCAAACTGTCCGCGCCCATGATCCAGACGAAATCGACGCCCGGATTGCGCGCCTTGACCAGAGCGAGCGTGTCGGCGGTGTAGCGCACATGCTGCGCCACCTCGAAGGCGGTGACCTTGATCTTCGGATTCCTGGCGATCTTTTCGGACAGTTCGATACGCTCGGCGAGCGGCTTCAGTTCCCGCGCGCTTTTCAGCGGATTGCCAGGCGTCACCATCCACCACAGCTGGTCGAGCGCGAGCCTTCTCAGCGCGATCTCGGCAACCAGCGCATGGCCGGCATGCGGCGGATTGAACGAGCCGCCGAACAGTCCGACGGTCAGGCCCCTAGCGGCATGGGGCATGCGGAGGTAGCGGGCCGGGACAGGCTGCTCGGCTTGAGAAAGCATTCGCCTTGGCCTCCCCTCAGGCCTTCTGGGCGAAAAAGGTCAAGGCCTCACCTGTCCCGACCCGCGCACGCGGTATTTGAACGAGGTGAGCTGCTCGACGCCGACCGGCCCGCGCGCATGCATCTTGCCGGTGGCGATGCCGATCTCGGCGCCCATGCCGAACTCGCCGCCATCGGCGAACTGCGTTGAGGCGTTGTGCAGCAGGATCGCCGAGTCGATCTCGTTGAAGAATCTTTCGACCGCTTGTGCGTCCTCGGCGATGATCGCCTCGGTGTGATGAGAGGAGAAGGTCTCGATATGCTCAATCGCGCCGGCGACGCCGTCGACCAGCTTCACCGCGATGATGGCGTCGAGATATTCCGTCACCCAGTCGGCATCGGTCGCCGCGCTGGCGTCGGCGAAAGCCTTGATCACCTCGGCATCGGCGTGGATCTCGCAGCCGGCGGCGCGCAGCACCTCCAGGATCGGCACCAGATGCGTGGAGGCCACCGCGCGGTCGACCAGCAAGGTTTCGGCGGCGCCGCACACACCAGTGCGCCGCATCTTGGCGTTGACCGCGATCTTGACCGCCATGTCGAGATCGGCCGACCGGTCGATATAGAGATGGCAGATGCCTTCCAGATGCGCAAAGACAGGCACACGCGCCTCGTTCTGTACGCGCCCGACCAGGCTTTTGCCGCCGCGCGGAATGATGACGTCGAGATTGCCGCCGAGACCTTTCAGCATCTCGCCGACGGCGGCGCGGTCGGTGGTCGGCACCAGCTGGATGGCGTCCTGCGGCAGACCGGCGGCCTTCAGACCCTCGACCATGCAGGCATGGATCGCAGCCGACGAATTGAGCGAGTCCGAACCGCCGCGCAGGATCACCGGATTGCCCGCCTTCAGGCAAAGCGCGCCGGCATCCGCCGTCACATTCGGCCGGCTCTCATAGATGACGCCGATGACGCCGAGCGGCGTGCGAACGCGCTCGATGTGGAGGCCGTTCGGTCGATCCCACGCAACAATCACGTCGCCGACCGGATCCTTGAGCGCGGCGATCTCGCGAATGCCGTCGGCCATCGCCTTGATGCGCGACGGCGTGAGTTTCAGGCGATCCATGAAGGAGCCCGACAGCCTGGCCTCCTCGCCGTTCGACATGTCGATGGCATTGGCCTCGAGGATCGCCTGCTCGTTGCGCAGGATAGCGTCCGCCATCGCAGTAAGCGCAGCATTCTTGGCTTCGGTGGAAGCGACGGCCAACGGTCGGGCGGCGGCGCGGGCGCGCCGGCCGATATCGGCCATCAGCGCCACGGTGTCTTCGCCGGATTTTTCATGCAGCTTCAGCATGGATCATCCCTCCGCCCCAGCTCTCTATTCCCACGCAATCCGGGACGAAAAACCGCTTCGCACTTTTCCCGGAATTGCTCTAGTCGTCGGCCAATACTTGATCGCCGGCAAGGCTTACCACAAGGTCGTCGCGATGGATCATCGCCGAACGCGCCTCGTAGCCGAGCACGTTTTCGATCTCGGCCGTCTTCAGACCCGCGATCCTTACGGCATCGGCGGCATCATAGGCAACCAGCCCGCGCGCGATCTCGCGGCCCTCGGGCGACAGGATTGCCACCGTGTCGCCGCGCGAGAAATTGCCGCTGACCAGCTTGACGCCGGCAGCCAGCAGCGACTTTCCGGACTTCAAAGCCCCGACGGCGCCGGCATCCACCGTGAGCCGTCCGGCCGGCTCGAGCTGCCCGGCGATCCAGGTCTTGTAGCCCTTCACCGGATTGGCGCTCGGCTTGAAGAAGGTCGCGCGCTCGCCGCGCTCGATCGCCATCAGCGGCGAGAGCCTGGTGCCCGATGTGATGATCATGGCGGTGCCGGCGGCATTGGCGATCTTGCCAGCATCGAGCTTCGTGCGCATGCCGCCGCGCGATAGCTCTGAAGCTGCCGCTCCCGCCATCGCTTCGATATCCGGCGTGATGCGGTCGACGACGGGGATGAATTTCGCCTGCGGATCCTTGGCCGGCGGCGCGGTATAAAGCCCATCGATATCGGAAAGCAGCACCAACAGATCGGCGCCCATCATCGTGGCCACCCGCGCGGCCAACCGGTCATTGTCGCCGTAACGGATTTCGGAGGTCGCAACCGTGTCGTTCTCGTTGATGACCGGCACCGCCTTCATCTTGAGCAGCGTCGAGATCGTCGCGCGCGCGTTGAGGTAGCGGCGGCGTTCTTCGGTGTCACCGAGCGTCAAGAGGATCTGGCCCGATTTCAGCCCGTCCTTGCCAAGCGCGTCCGACCAGGCGCCGGCAAGCGCGATCTGCCCGACGGCAGCCGCCGCCTGGCTCTCCTCGAGCTTCAGCGCGCGCTTGCCCAGGCCGAGAATGGTGCGACCGAGCGCGATCGCGCCGGAGGAGACGACGAGCACTTCCGCGCCGGCATCGGCAAGCACGGCGATATCGTCGGCAAGCGAGGTCAGCCAGTCGCGCTTCAGGCCTGTCGCGCGGTCTACGAGCAGCGCCGAACCGATCTTCACGGTGATGCGCCGGTATGATTTCAGCGATCTCATGGGCCTTGCTGCCAGCGCGTCTCGACGGGAGCCGCAACGGCGTCGCGCGATTCGGCCACCACCGCCATCAGCGCGCGCAGCACCGCCTCGACGCCTTCGCCGGTGACGGCCGAGACCAGCATCGGCGCGCGGCCGGCGGCGCGCTTCAGCGAGGCCGTTTTCTTCTTGCGGGCGTCCGGGTCGAGGATATCGACCTGGCTGAGCGCGACGATCTCGACCTTGTCGGCCAGCCCATGGCCATAGGCTTCGAGCTCGGCGCGCACCGTCTTATAGGCCTTGCCGGGATTTTCCTCCTGCGCGGAGACCAGATGAAGCAGCACGCGGGTGCGCTCGACATGGCCGAGGAAACGGTCGCCGATGCCCACCCCCTCATGCGCGCCCTCGATCAGGCCGGGAATGTCGGCGAGCACGAATTCGCGGCCGTCGATGCGAGCGACGCCGAGGCCGGGATAGAGCGTGGTGAAGGGATAGTCAGCGATCTTCGGCTTGGCGGCGGTGACGGCGGCAAGGAAGGTCGACTTGCCGGCATTGGGCATGCCGACCAGGCCGGCGTCGGCGATCAGCTTGAGCCGGAGCCAGATGCTGAGCTCCTCGCCCGGCTGCCCGGGATTGGCGCGGCGCGGGGCCTGGTTGGTCGAGGTCTTGAAGTGCTGGTTGCCGAAGCCGCCATTGCCGCCCTTGGCCAGCAGGAAGCGCTGGCCGACGACGGTCAGGTCGCAGATCAGCGTCTCATTATCCTCGGCAAAGATCTGCGTACCGGCCGGCACTTTCAGCGTCACGTCGGCGCCCTTGGCGCCGGTCATGTTGCGGCCCATGCCGTGCGTGCCGGTCTTGGCCTTGAAATGCTGCTGGTAGCGATAGTCGATCAGCGTGTTCAGCCCGTCGACCGCTTCCACCCAGACATCGCCGCCCCGGCCCCCATCGCCGCCGTCCGGTCCGCCGAACTCGATGAATTTTTCGCGCCGGAACGACACCGAACCGGCGCCGCCGTCGCCGGAACGGATGTAAACCTTGGCTTGATCGAGGAATTTCATCGTTTCAAGTTTCTGCTATTGCACTTGCGGGATTGCTCTAAACCAAGGCAGGGCCGAGGGCGAGGCCGAATTGCGACTAAAGCGCCGGATGCCCTTTCGGCGGGCACGCCGTAGCACTGACAGGGGCATGACTGAAGGGGCGAGGGAATGAAGATCGTCACCTACAACATCCAATACGGCATCGGCCTCGACGGCAAATACGACGTCGGCCGCATCGCCGATGCGGTACGCGGCGCTGACGTCATCGCGCTGCAAGAGGTGACCCGCAACAACCCGCGCAACGGCGATCGCGACATGGTGGCCGAGATCAGCGAGGCGCTGCCCGATTATTTTGCCGCCTATGGCAGCAATTTCGAGGTCAATATCGGCTCGCGGCTGGAGAACGGCCGCGCCATCTCGACCTCCTTCCAGCTCGGCAACATGGTGCTGTCGAGGACGCCCATTCATCTGTCGCGCAATCTCCTTTTGCCGCGCAGCCGCAGCCTCGAGGCCATGAACTTCCAGCGCGGCGCGCTCGAGGCGCTGATCGAGACGCCGCTCGGCTTCATCCGCTTCTATTCCACCCATCTCGACCACCGCAGCCCGGTCGAGCGCCAGAGCCAGATCCGCTTCCTGCGCCAGCGTCTGTTGAACTATGCGCTCGAAGGCGGCGGCCTGTCAGGCATTCCCGAGATCGGCCTGCCGGATCTGCCCTATCCGGAAGCCTTCATCGTCATGGGCGACTTCAACATGCTGCCGGGCTCGCCGGAATATGTCGAACTCGCCGGCCGCCCGGACCATGAGTTCGGCATGCCGCTGACCGCCGATCTTGCCGTCGACGTCGCCCAACGCCTTGCCGTCGCCGACCTCGTCACCTGGGTCGACCCCGACCGCCCCGACGACAAAAGCCGGTACAAATGCATCGACTACATCTTCACCAGCGCCTCGCTCGCCAAATCGCTGCAGCGCCTGTGGTCCGACCGAGACGCCGTCGGCTCCGACCATTTGCCGCTCTGGGCCGAGTTGGGCTGAACTCTGGACTCCCCTCATCTGGCCGCTACGCGGCCACCTTCTCCCCGAGGGGAGAAGGGGTTGGCGCCCGCGCTTACCCGTTCGTCTCCCCTAGGGGAGAGGTTGGATTGCCCCGAATTGCCCTTCGCAATTCGGTTGGCAATCCGGGTGAAGGGCGCTTGCTCATCACCGTGAAGCAATCATCAAAAATGCACCCAATTCCTGAGGCTGGTCCACGTCTTGCGATCCAGCCGGTAACGCTCGACCGGCACCTGGCCGGCGACGATCGAGTTCAGCATGCCCTGGCCGGCATACTGGAAGCCGCATTTGTGGATGACCCGGCGCGAGGCCGGATTGATCACTCGGGTCGAGGCATGCAGCACCTGGATCGAGGTCCGCTGGAAGGCGAGGTCGACCAGGGCGTGCGCGGCCTCGGTGGCATAGCCGCGCTTCCAATAGGGTTCGCCGATCCAGTAGCCCAGTTCCAAGCCGCGATCGGTGGTGTTGAGGCCGGCGCAGCCGACGAAAGTGCCGGCGTCCTTGAGCGTCAGGGCATAGGCGATGCCGGCGCGCCGCGACGCCGCCATGGCAAGAAAGGTGCGGCCCTCGGCTTCGCCATAAGGGTGGGGCATGCGGGCCAGCATTTCGGCGACATGTCGGTTGTCGGCAAGCGTGACGAGTTGTTCGAGATCGCTCTCGCACGGGGCGCGCATGACCAGCCGCTCGGTGGCCAGCACCGGGCAATCGATCGCGTAACTTTCGTCTTCGGTGTCTTCCGCTTCGGCAACCATTTTAGTCCTCCAGGGCAAGAAAAATGAAAAAGGAGAGAGGGCAAGCCCATCTCTCCTGATCCTTTTCCTGGCCTGGCCAGACACCGGTTCCCGAGATGGGCGCCGGTGTTATGGTGCGGAACCGGCTACTCCGCTGCTTTGGTAATCGGGTTCACCGATACGTAGGTTCGGCCGTTGGCTTTCTTGTTGAAGGTGACTGCGCCGGCTTCGAGCGCAAAAAGGGTGTGGTCCGTGCCCATGCCAACATTGGTGCCCGGATGCCATTGCGTGCCGCGCTGACGAATGATGATGTTGCCGGCGATGACGGCTTCGCCGCCGAACTTCTTCACGCCCAGACGCTTGGAGTGCGAATCGCGACCATTGCGCGACGAACCGCCAGCTTTCTTGTGTGCCATTTGACTAACTCCGATGCGCCCAAAGGCGCTTGAATGGTCTTATGAACGCGTTCGCGTTCCGTTTCAAGTCCGTACCGGCGACCACGGTCGCCGGAAGATTATTTCTTCGCCAGTTCCTTGGCCTGCTCGCGCCAGTCCTTGATCTGGTCGGCGCTGAAGGGCATGTGCTCGTCGATCTTGGCGACATCCTTGTCGGAGAGCTTGGCGAGCTGCGCGAAGGTCACGATGCCCTGCTCGGCGAGGTCCTTCGCCGCGACCGGGCCGATGCCCTTGATCACGGTCAGGTCATCCGGCTCGCCCTTCGGCGCCTTGAACAGCGGCGCGGCCTTTGCCTCGGCCTCCTTCGGGGCAGCCTCAGCCTTGGCTTCCTTCTTGGCCTTGGCCTCCTTCGGAGCGGTCTCGGCCTTCGCCTCGGCGGCGACTTCCGCCTTGGCTTCGGCCTTAGCCTCCGGCTTGGCGGCGGCCTTCTTCGACGGCTTGGCGCCGCCCAGCAGGATCTCGGCGATCCGGACAGTGGTCAGAAGCTGGCGGTGGCCGATCTTGCGGCGCGAATTCTGGCGGCGGCGCTTCTTGAAAGCGATGACGGTGCGGTTCTTGCCCTGTTCGACGACTTCCGCCGTGACCATGGCGCCATCGACGAACGGCGCGCCGAAGGTGACATTCTCGCCCTCGCCATGCGCGAGCACATTGCCGATCTCGACGATATCGCCGACCTTGGCTTCGAGTTTCTCGATCTTCAGGAGATCGTTGGCGGCGACGCGATACTGCTTGCCGCCCGTTTTGATGACTGCGAACATTTTTTGCCTTTCGCTGTTCGGTCGGCCTCGATGAACCGCGTCAGGCGGTTCGGCCGTCTTTTTGTCAGTCTGCGGGTTCAAAAAACAAGCGGCGCGGAAGAGCCTCCACGCCGAATGCGGGCTGTCCCTAACCGAAGGTTGCGCCGGAGTCAAGGCGAGCGGCTTTGTCCTTAGAGAGGCCGCGAGCGACGCTGCCGGCAAATATCGGTCCGTGACGTCGCAATCGCTTTTCGCGGAAGCCGGAAATCGGTCGAATAGGGCCTTGTAACTCTAGCAGTCAGCCGTTATCTAGTGCGCCGCGCCGGCAACGGCCGACCATGACCTCGCGGAGAGGTGGCAGAGTGGTCGAATGCACCGCACTCGAAATGCGGCATACTCGCAAGGGTATCGGGGGTTCGAATCCCTCCCTCTCCGCCATACTGCTCGGGGTCCGTTCCGGACACATAGGTTACGGTTTATACCGGAGACATGGGTAACACGTTTGGCCCGAAAGGGTTCTCGAGTGGTTCCAGTCTGCATGTCTCGTCGTCGAAGTAGCCCAGATCATACTCCATGAAGCTGGCCAGCCAGATTCGGTTGTCGACCTGCTTGATGCCGACGGTCTGGCCGGCGATGACAAGGTTCAGTCGTCCGGCTGCTCGGCATCGCCAAGCGATCATTGGCCAATTGCCGAAATTCCTCCGTCAGAGTGTTGAGGTCCATGCGGAACTCAACACTCTTCGGCTTCACGTAGACAAAGGCTGCCAAACCAACGAAAGGAGTCGCAAGAGCTCCACTCGCTCGCTTGCATCAAGTCGCCGCAATAGATGCTCTTCATGTTCGGCGAGTAGGGCAAGGCATTTCGTCGCGATTTCCCGCCCGCCGTCAGTTGGATAGAGCCGCTGGATTCTCTGGTCACTCTTGTCGGTGTCTCGGAGCAGAAATCCCTTTTCCTCAAGGTCGGCAAGGACCGACACAATATTGGCTCTCTGCATGCCGAGCACACGGCAGATATCGGCTGCCGAGATGCCTGGCCTTTCTATGATATTGCAAAGGACACTCATCGAGATCGGCCGCAGGCCCGCCTCTTCCAGAGCTGCAGTCGAGCCCTGGAGGTCGAACACGGACGCTCGCCGCAGGTGGTAACCGACGAGATCTCCGAGCGACCGCGCCGGCGTTGGATTTTGCGGGGCATCCTGCTTACGCTTCGTCGGCATTTGCCACCTCGTGATGATTCCGCTTGATTTCTTCATATTGCTATGGAATATAGCAGTCAATTGTTATGCAATATAGCGATATGGGATATCGCCATGCCCAACGATATCGATACCGTCGTCTACGACGTGTCAGACCGAATTGCTTGGTTGCGATTCAACCGTCCGGACAAGCGCAATGCGATGAGCCCAACGCTCAACCGCGCGATGATGGCGGCGCTCGACGAACTTGAGTTTCGTGACGATGTCGGAGTGCTGGTCTTAGGCGGCGAGGGCGCAGCTTGGACCGCTGGCATGGACCTGAAAGAATATTTTCGCGAGACCGAGGCTGAAGGCCTCAGGGGAATCCGCAAATCGCAGCGCGAAAGCTATGGCTGGTGGCGCAGGCTGCGCTGGTATCAGAAACCGACGATCGCAATGGTCAATGGATGGTGTTTCGGCGGCGGCTATGGGCCCCTGTTTGCATGCGACTTGGCCTTCGCCGCCGATGAAGCAAAGTTCGGCCTTTCGGAAATCAATTGGGGCATCCTGCCCGGCGGCGGTGCGACCAAGGTTGCCGTCGAACTGCTGCCGTTCCGCAAGGCGATGTATCACGCGATGCTCGGCGAACCCATTGACGGCAAAACGGCGGCCGAATGGGGACTGGTCAACGAGAGCCTTCCTTTGGCGAGCCTGAAGGAACGCGTCACCGAAGTCGCCAAGGTTCTCATCGGCAAGAATCCGGTTGCGTTGAAGGCAACCAAGGACGCTATCCGCCGGGTTTGCGTTATGACCTATGACGAGGCGGAAGACTATCTCGTCCGAGCTCAGGAGGCGGCGAATTCCTTCGACAATCACGGTCGCAGGGAAGGAATTCGTCAGTTCATCGACGAGAAATCCTATAAACCCGGCCTTGGGGCCTACGATAAGGACAGAAACGCCGGCTGAAAGCTCATCGGGAGGGAGGAGATTTCATGATGCCGGACTTTGTATCGCCTGATCCGATTTGGCTGCACGCGCGAATTCGGCCCGCGTCGACGGCGGCGATCGATCTTGCGATGGGGATGAGCTGGACCTACCGCGAGCTCGACACCGACATTCAGCGAGCCGTCACTGTTCTTGAGGCCAGGGGCGTCGAGCCCGGTGCGAGGATCGCAGTCCTCGCGCAAAACAGCGTCTATCAAATCATCTTGCAACAGGCGGCGATGAGACTGGGTGCGATCTTCGTCCCCATGAACTATCGGCTGGCCGCGCTGGAACTTAGACTGCTGCTTCGCGACTGCACACCGGTACTTTTGGTCGGGGAAGCGGTGGCGTCGGCGCTTCCTGAGGGTTGCGAGGCCATCAGCATGGCTGCATTTGCCGATTTAGTCGCCGCCGCCGAACCTCGCCCCAGGCGCACGGCAGCGATCGCCAGTCACGAAACCTGCATCATCCTCTATACGTCAGGTACCTCGGGCACACCGAAAGGCGCCATGCTCACCCCGCAATTCCTGCTTGCCACGGCAGTCAATTTCAACATTCTGGGTGAGGTCGACACTGGTTGCGTGTTTCTCTGCGATAGCCCCATGTTCCATGTGATCGGCATCGTCACGCAGATTTGGCCGCCGCTGTTGCGCGGCGGCACGGTCATCGTTTCCCCAAGTTTCGACCCCGAGCTGACAAATGCCCGTCTCAGTGACGCCACACTGGCGGTGACGCACTACTTTTGCGTCCCACAGATGGCCGAAGCGCTTCGGCACGCGTCAAACTTCAACCCCTCGCAATGGACGAACCTCAAGGCCTTGTTCACTGGCGGAGCTCCAAATCCGCCGACCCGCATCCGCTGGTGGCTCGATCAGGGCGTGCTAATCGTCGATGGCTACGGAATGACGGAAACTGGCACGACGCTTGGCATGCCGCTTAACTGGGAGATCGTTCGCAACAAAGCAGGATCCGTCGGCGTGCCCGGGCCGTTGACAGCGGTTCGTCTTGTTGACGAGACGGATCAAGACGTCGCCGATGGCGCGCCTGGCGAAATCCTCGTCTTCGGACCCAATGTCACGCCGGGCTATTGGAATCGTCCGGAGGAGCGCGAACGCGCCTTCACCGCCGATGGATGGATCCGAACCGGCGATATCGGCAGACGAGATGGGGATGGCTTCATATCGATCGTCGACCGGCGCAAGGACATGTTTATTTCCGGCGGAGAGAACGTGTTTCCGGTCGAGATCGAGGCCGCGCTGATCAGTCATCCGGCCGTGCGGGAAGCATCGGTTATCGGCATTGCGGATGAACGCTGGGGCGAGGTTGGCCGGGCTTATATTGTCGTCGCGACGGGGCAATCGCTCGATGCTGACGAGCTTGTCGAATATTGCCGCACGTTGATTGCCCGTTACAAGATTCCCAAGGAGTTCCATTTCGTCGACACGCTGCCGCGAACGACCTCTGGAAAGGTTATGAAGCACATCCTTCGTTCAGGCGATTGGCCACCGCCGCCCCCGTCGTGTTAAAGAAGCGGGAGACCGGACGGCGCGGCTACAAGGCCACAAATGATATGCCAACCGCGCTTGCCGCGAGCTCAGACGACCGGTGATTTCTCAACAATACATCCATATCGAATGTGGGGCGTCGAGATCGGCCGTTTGGCCCGACAACCCAGATCTATTCGAAGCAACTCATCTCTATTGCCCTTCTGTGTTGCCTGTTAAGCGGCGATCTCAAGAGCACACTGCTTCACAAAGGCATTCCAACAAGAGATTCGCTTGAGACGTCTCGCACACCAAGTGGATGCCGCGCAAATATTCATTTCAATTCATGGCTGATGTTACCGCTAGGTCTCATGGACGCCTCCATCCTTCAGCATGTTGCGCTCTATTGCGGCGATGGAGAGGCTGCCGAGATATCCAATCAGCCCGAGCACGACGACGCCTGCAAACAGGTTCGGCCCAGCAAAATTGCGCGCAGACATGAGGAGCCATTGGCCCAATCCGCTGCGGCCGGTCAACATTTCGCCGACAACAGCAAGGACCAGGGATACAGTCAGGCAAAGGCGTGCCGCCGCTAGAATTTCCGGCATGGCGCCCGGAAGCGCGATCTTGCGAACGAACTCCATCCGGCTCATTTGCAGGCTCGCCGCCACATCCTTGAGAAGCGGCTCTACCGTGGTGACGCCATTCATCGTCGAGAGCATGATCGGCCAGACCGCGCCCACGGCAATTGCCCCCAAGACCATGCCCTCGCTGAGCCCGAAAAATGCGATGAACACCGGGATCAGGGCTGAGGTTGGGAGCGGCCTGAGCGTTTCAAGCGTCAGCGAGAGATAAACTCGCGCCGGAGCCGAGCTGCCGATCAGCGCTCCCAATGCTATTCCGGCCACGCATGCAAGCATCCAGCCGACCAGCATGCGGGCAATCGTGTAAAGCGTTGCGGAAAGGAGCGCGCCTTTGGTGAAGCCATCGACGAGGGCGTAGAACGTGGTGTCGGGTGCGGGCAGATAGATCGGTGATACGACCTTGGTGGTAGAGATGGCCTGCCAGGTGGCGACGCAGACGAGCGCGAATCCAAGGCTGCCGAGAAAGGTGAGCGAACGGGAGCTAAGCACGGGCATCCTCCGCGGCTGCGGACTGATAAGGCACGATGCGCTTCTGCATCGCCAGCAATATTGCGTTCCACCCATAGCCGATGACGCCGATCCAGATCAGGATCGCCAGCATGCGAGCGGGCTGGAAGGTCTGCTGCGCCTCCATGATGGCGGCGCCGAGACCGATTGGATTGACAGCGATTTCCGTCGTGATCGAGACGATAAGCGCGACGCCGGCCGCAATGCGAACGGCTAGCAGGATCCGCGGTGCGATAGCGGGCAAGACGATCTGACGGACGGTCGCCGCGACATCCAAGCCCAAAACCCTCGCAACATCGAGAAGGCGCGGCTCCAGGTCGCGTACGGCCGAGCGCGACATGATCATGACCGGCCAGATGGTCGGAAAGGCGACGATGACGATTTCCATTCGGTAACCGAAGCCAAATACGAGCATCGCAAGCGGAAGAACGGCAACGGAGGGGATTGGCCGGATGGTTTCGACCACCACTTCGAGCAGCTTGTCGATTAAAGCCCAAAGACCAAACAGGATGCCGAGGGCGAGTCCGATGGTGGCTCCGACCGCCAGCCCGCCGAGTGACGCCAGCACCGTCTGTACGGTTGCTTTGAGGAGGGTGCCATCGGCCAGTCCCGCGAACAAAGACATGAAGACTGCCTGCGGCGGCGCAAGCACCTCGCTGGTATTCGGAGACAGCCACAGAAAGATTCCCCAGCAAAGAACGAGGCCGCCGGGAACGACGAACGGCCGGACGTCGCGGCCGCGCAAATAAGTGCGTTTGTCGGTCATTGTTCCGCTCCGGTGACGAAATCATAGAGCTGGTGGCGAAGGTCGAGGAAGGCGCGCTCTTCCCGCGTCCGGAGCTGGTTCCGCGGACGCGCGAGCGGGACGTCGAAGACACGTCCGATCCTCCCCGGATTGGGAAGGAGGCCGATGACCCGATCCGACAGATAGATCGCTTCCTCCAGATCATGCGTCCCGAAATAGACGGTCACGCCCGTTCGCGCACTCAATGCCAGCACCTCGTCCTGCAGAGCCTGCCGCGTCATGGCGTCAAGCGCCCCGAAAGGCTCGTCCATCAACAGGACCGATGGCTCCTGGGCAAGTGCTCTCGCGATCTGCAGGCGCTGCTGCATGCCGCCTGACATCTGGCTGGGAAACTTGTCGGCATGCTTCGAAAGGCCGGTCATGGCCAGAAGATCTCGAATTTTCTCATCATGCTCGGCCTTGGGCACTTTCATCGCGTCGAGCGCGAGTGCGATGTTTCCATAGGCCGATCGCCATGGCAGCAGTGCCTTGCCATAGTCCTGGAAAACGATTGCAACATCGCGGCGCGGCGCGACAACCTCGGTCCCATCGAGCCGGACAGCGCCGGATGTCGGCGGCGTGAGCCCCGCAAGCACCCGAAGAGACGTGGTTTTTCCGCAACCGGACGGTCCGACGATGGAAAGGATTTCGCCGGGGCGAATGTCCAAGGTCAGATTTTGCAGAATGTCCTTGTTTCCATAGGACAAGCTGACCGATTCGAGCCGGATAAGCGGCTCCGTTCCCTTAAGCTGGGCTAGCATTTGGTTCTCCTGCGGACGAGGTCGGAAAGGCCGACGGCGGCCCTTTACTTTCCGTCTTCCGGCAACGGCGTATCCGGGAATACTGCTTCCAAGGTCAGCGCCAGATGGCGGGCGAGTGCCTGGCACGCTGCCTCGATATCGGTACCAAGGGCCAGATCGCTCAAGAGCCGATGCTCTTCGATGACCCTTTGCGGATTCATACCGCCTTCCGCCATCAGGCGGCGATAGCGATATGCCTGATCATAGAGATCACCCTGCAAGGACATCAGCCGCGGTACGCCGCACCCTGCAAGGAGGGCTCGATGGAAGTTGCGGTGGGCAGCATCATACTTCTCGAGGTTTTCCGAGATCGGTCCTTGGAGCTGTCCCACTGCCTTCACCAGGCGATGGGTAGCGCCCACCAGGCCTTCTTCCCATTCTTCTTCGCGATTTTCCATCGAGAGCCGCAGCGCGCCGCACTCGACGATGACGCGAGTCTTGGTAATATCCACGAGATCGCCCATGCTGATTGTGGAGACCCGAAAACCCTTGTTACCCTCCACCGTCACCAGCCCATGCGCAACAAGTCGGGAAAGTGCTTCGCGCAAGGGCGTCAAGCCGATACCCAGGCGCTTTTCCAAGGATGGAAGGACGAGGCGTTCTTCGGGTTGCAGCCGGCCGCTGATGATTTCGGACTGAAGAAGAGCTTCTGCCCTGTCGGTCAGAGTCTGAGCGCGTCCCGGCGATCCCGTCCGGTCCGATTTCATGGCTGCTGCCCTGTTCGTCATTTCCATTGCCCTAGTCCTTCCAGATTAGGCTTCCAGTATCGATACTTGCCGATATCAGGCCCTGCTTGCGCATGACCTCTACCCACCAATCCAGCTGTTCTTTCGTGAGGCGGGCGTCCGGTGTCGGCAGAGCGATGGTATTCAGCATTTCCGGGGGCATCTTGACGTAGACGCCAATCGCCTTACGCGTGCTGCTGGGGTCGGAGGCCGCTACTTTCATTGCTTCCGTGATCGCGTCACGAAATGCCGCGACAGTCTTAGGGTTCTCCTTTGCCCAATCAGCAGTGGTCGCAAAAAACTGGGCGAGTTCGCCGTCCGGAACGCCATCGAGCAGGTTGGCGATGGGCTTGCCAATCCCTGCCGCTTCAATTCGTGACAGGAAAGGGTCGACCGTCACGACAGCTGCGACGGTGTCGGCCTTCAAGACGTCGGACTGCACGGGGAAGGGCGTCTCGGTATAGTTTATCGAGGACACGTCCACCCCGGCGTCGATCAGAAGCCGTCGCGCCATGATGTCGAGTACCGCCGAAACGCCTGGGATACCCAACGTCTTTCCGGATAAGTCCTTGAGATTGGTGATGCCGGAATTCTTGCCCGCGACGATGCCGACGCGTGCTCCGGTTTGCGAGGTCACGGTCATCCCGGAGACACCCGTCAGCCCCAATCCGTTCTGACTAGCTTGTAAGAAAACGGTCGGTGAAATCGTTCCAATCTGGACGCTGTCGGACATCAGTGCAGCCGGCAAGGTCGAATTCACGGCGATTGGCACCAGGGTGACGTCGAGACCGTGCTTGGCAAAAATTCCCTGCTCTTTGGCAACATAGATCGGTGCCGCTTCGCCATTCATGGTGAAGCCGATCGAAAGCTTGGTGTCGGCATGCGCAAGGCTTGCGCTGCAAAGCGCTGCGATCAGGCCGATTGCCGATTTGCGAAGTAGAGACATTATTTCCTCCCTTGGCGGCTCCCGTACCGCACGAGCGGCATCAATAAACGAGTGCTGGACAAAAAACAACATACGATTTACAAAATCATATACGATTTCGTAAATTTGGATTCCCGAGGGGATGGAAATGAAGCTGGTTACCTTCGTTGTTGGCAACGGCGTCACGCATATTGGCGCAGTTGTTGAGGATCGAATTATTGACCTTTCCGCGGCAAGACCCGACGCCGATTGGTCAAGCTCCATGCTCGCGTTGATCGAGAGCGGCAACGAGGGTCTCGATGCGGCGCGCGAAACTGTAGCCTCCTCCGCGGACAGCCGGCACAGGCTTTTGTTGGAGGATGTGAAGCTGCTCGCGCCGCTGCCCGTCCCGGCTCAGATCCGGGACTTTTCGGTCTTTCCCGGTCATATTCGCCGGGCGCCATCCGGCATGGCCCGAATTGCTGCACGTCGAAGGGGCGATCTGGCCGCCCTTGAAACCATTCGCCCGCTGGAGGCCGTCCCTGAAATCTACCGGCAGCAGCCAATCTATTACTTCACCAACCGTTTCAGCGTTGTCGGACCGGGCGCGGACATACCGTGGCCGCGCTATAGCAAGATCATGGACTTCGAGCTGGAGTTTGCCGCCGTCATCGGACGGAAGGGACGGGATATCGCGAAGGAGGACGCTGCGAAGCACATCTTCGGTTACCTGATCTACAATGACTTTTCGGCGCGCGACACACAGAATGTCGAAATGCAGGGCATGCTCGGACCGGCCAAAGGAAAGAGCTTCGATCATGGCAACGCGATGGGGCCCTGGCTGGTGACGGCGGATGAGGTGCCGGACCCGCAAAACCTCGCCATGTCTGTCAGCGTGAACGGCGAGGTGTGGGCCAAGGGGAACTCGCGCGACATGCTGCACGGCTTCGCCGACATGATCGCCTATGTATCGAAGGATGAGACCCTCTATTCGGGAGAAATATTCGGCTCCGGCACGATGGGCAACGGATGCGGGCTGGAAATGGATCGATATCTCGCCGACGGCGATATCGTGACGCTCAAGGTCGAGGGCCTGGGCGAGCTTAGCAACCGCGTCGTAACACCGGCACTTTGACACCATGGGAGAGGGAGAAAGTCTATGACACTGCAATTTATCGATATCTCGGTCGCGATCGACAACGAAACGCCCGCCGATCCGCCGCCGATGCGCCCGGCGATCCAGTATAAAGGTCACATGGAGGGCGCGGCCGAGATTGCATCCATGTTTCCCGGGCTTGATCCCGCCGATCTGCCGGATGGAGAGGGGTGGGCCGTCGAGGATGTCAAGCTTACAACGCATAACGGAACCCATCTCGACGCGCCGTGGCATTTTCATTCCACTATGGATGGGGGCAAGCGCGCAGCAACGATAGACGAGATACCGCTCGACTGGTGCTATGCCGCCGGCGTCAAGCTGGATTTTCGATACCTGCCTGACGGGCACGTCGTCTCCGCCGCCGAAGTGGAAGATGAGCTTCGACGCATCGAACACAACTGCGCCCAAAGGATATCGTGCTTGTGAACACGGCGGCGGGAGATGCCTACGGTGGGCCAGATTATCTTAGTCGGGGCTGCGGCATGGGGCGCGATGCAACGCTCTACCTGCTTGAACGAGGCGTGCGGGTCGCGGGCACGGATGCCTGGAGCTGGGACGCGCCATTTCCCGCCACTCGCAGGCGTTTCGAAGAGACAAGGGATGCGAGCATCATCTGGGAAGGACACAAGGCCGGGCGGGAGATCGGCTATTGCCATCTTGAGAAGCTGACGAACCTGGCGGCTCTACCTTCGAAGGGGTTCATCGTTTCCTGCTTCCCCGTGAAGATCAAAGCAGCCTCGGCTGGCTGGACCAGGGCCGTGGCCATTCTGGGAGGTTGACGTTATCGCAGTTGCTGCCAGCGGATACGGAGGGCTGCCTACATCCCCTCACCGCGCCACGTCGGCCTCGCGAATTCCAAAGCCTTCACGTGACAAAAATGCGACCGTGGCCGATCGTAATATGATCTCGGGGGTCATTGCGCACAGGACCATTCGACGTGCGCTCGAGGCGAAATCTAAGAATGTCCGGTCGCGGCTTCACAACGGGGGACAAGATGATCGCGCGACCAATCGCGGTTGCCCTGGCAATTGCGTTTTCCCTTTCGCCTTCGCATGCGCAACCGCAGCATCGTTTGCCGAGCGGCTATAAATGGGGCTGCTGCCTGCTCGTCGTTCACGGTCAGACCCGCATATCCGGAAGATGCTCCTACCAAATCGAGAACGGTGGCGATTTCAATATCCAGGGGCCTCGTCAGGTTTTTGCGGGCATCGACTATCCCGACACGCATAGCGGGGCCGGTGAGATGTCGAAGGATTACTGGGCCGTCGTGTACAAGGACGGTGATCTTTGGGCCGGCTACGGCAACGCGGATATTCGCGACACGCACGGCAACGCAGGCGATTGGGGAGAGCTTCGCCGCGAAGGCGCGTGCTATGTCGGGAAGGACGTCCGGGTGTGCCTTTGGCGTTGAGCAATTCCAGGAAAAGTGTGAGCGGTTGGGCTCGGCGGCTGATTGGCGATCCTTCGCGAGGATGGCCTCCGAAGCCTTGGCGAAGGAGGCCTCTCATTCATTTCAGGCCACGCATTCGCGCGGCGCCCTTCGCAGGACTGACATCCTGAGCCCGAAGCAGGATGCGGCATACGAAGCCGGCGTTCGGGCAGGTGGGCCCCTGCCGGCCGCAAACGCCGGTGATCCGGCAGTCCGTCTTTGTGCCCTCTACGAGCGCGCTCATGCTGCCAGCCTCTGCATGGCTTTGGTCATCTGAGCCGAGACACGGCGGTCGTAGTCGTCGGCAAGCGCCCGCAGGGCCGCGGCCCCGTCGCCGGAAAATGACGGACCGTGCATGAGCGCCAGAGTGCGTGGCGCGAGCTTGGCAAGCTCGCGGATCGTCGTGCCCATGCCGGGATTGAGTGCCGAGTATTTGAACAGATCCTCGGCGGCGATCGCCGGGCCGACAACATCGCCGTCGGTCAGCGCGCGGTCGTTGCCGAGTTGGGTGAACAGATCGCCGCAGAGCAGCGTGCCGGTCGATTCCTCGTACATGACGCCGGCGTCCCAGCCATGCGGCGTGTGCGGTGTATCGATGAAGCGCACGCGCTTGCCGCCGCCGATGTCGATCACCTCGCCATCCTTCAGCACCCGCGGCGCACGATCCGCGAAATCGTTGAGCGACACGTAGACGCCTGTCTGTCCGTGCGCGGCCGTTGCTTGCGGCGCAACGGAGAGCCATTCGTTCATGGCGCCGCATTCGTCGGATTCGAAATGGCCAAATCCAATCCAGCGAAGACGCTCCGGCGGGATGATGCGGGCAAGCGCGTCGCGGTTGAGCGCGAACATCTTCCGCGGACCGGTGTGGAACATGAGCGGCTCATCGCCAATGACCAGGAACTGGTTGAAGGTGAAGCCGACGGGCGGAGCAATATCCGGTACATAGGTCGATAGGCGGTAAATGCCCTCGGCGATTTCATCGATTTTCGTTTCCATGGAATCTCCTCCAAAACAATGGTTGCGTTCCCTCTCCCGGTTACCCAGGGCTGGACTTCGACCAAAATCGAAGTACATATGTGTGTAGCGAAATATTAGAACCCTGTCAACAATGGGTGCACATGCGTGTGCATTTAAATAAATGACCCGCAAATACACCCTTAAACGCCGTGCCGAGCAGCAGGCGGAAACCCGGCGGCGCATCGTCGAAGCTGCGATCGACCTGCACGGTAGCGTTGGTCCCGCAGCAACGACCTTCAGCTTGGTCGCCGAGCGTGCCGGCGTTCAGCGACACACGCTCTACGCCCACTTCCCCGACGAGCGCAGCCTGCTGCAGGCCTGCTCGAGCACGCACATCGAGACGCATCCGCTGCCGAGCCCGGAGCCGTGGCGAGTTGTGGCCGACCCAGGCGAACGGATGCGGATCGCGCTGCTGGCGATCTACGAATGGTACGGGCGCAATGAAAGCGTGGTGGCCAGCGTGTTGCGCGACGCCGAACATCACCCGCCAACCCGGGAGGCTGTCGAGACGAGCATCGGCCCGTATTTCGCGACCTGCCAGGGAGTGCTCGGCGAAGGCCTTGGCGGCAGCCAGCGAGCGATGCTGCGTGTGGCGCTGAGCTTCTTCACCTGGCGCACGCTGGTGCGCGAAGCTGGCCTCCAGCCCGTTGAAGCCGCAAATGCCATGGTTCAGGCCGTCCAAGGCGTGGGTTGAGACTCCGGCGGCAGTAGGCTGAGATATACGTCTTGTCAGCTTTCTGACGGGTGCGCCGCGATCGCACTCAAGAACGCTTCGCCGAACTCCTTGAGCTTTGCTGCGCCCACGCCGTTCACCTCGGCGAAGTCGTCGAGGTCGCGCGGACGGCGCTCGGCCATGTCGATCAGCGTGCGGTCGGAGAACACCACATAGGCCGGCACCTGCCGTTCCTTGGCGAGCCGCAGCCGCAGCGTCTTGAGCGTCGCCAGAAGCGATGCATCGACGTCCTCACCATCCGTGGCGAAGCCTCGCGCGGCACGCTTCCTGCCGCGCGCGAGACGGTCCCGGCCCTCGACACGATATTCGAACGCAACCTCGCCGCGCCCGAGCGCGCGGCCGCTTTCGGAGATGGCGAGGCCGCCATGGCCGTCGGGATCCGGCACCAGGAAGCCGCCGGCGACAAGTTGCCGGATGAGCGACAGCCAGACCGGCTTCCGGTGCATGATGCCGGTCTTGAAGCTGGCAAGCTGCTGATGGCCTCTGGCCAGCACCTTTTCGGTCTCATGGCCGAGCAGAATATCGATGACATGGGCGGCGCCGAAGCGCTCGCCGCTCTGCGCGACCGCCGCGAGGATGATCCGAGCCTCCGTGCCGCCATCGGCGCGCGGCGCCTGGTCGAGGCAGTTGTCGCAATTGCCGCAGGCTTGCGCCTCCTCGCCGAAATAGCCGAGCAGCACCTGGCGGCGGCACTGCGCCGTCTCGCAATAGCCGATCAGCGTGTCGAGCCGGCGATGCGCCCGTCTTTTGTGCTCGGGCGAGGTGTCCTCGTCGTCGATGAACATCCGGCGCGTGCGGATATCGCCGGCGCCGTAGAGCATATGCGCTTCCGCCGCCCGGCCGTCGCGACCGGCGCGGCCGATCTCCTGGTAATAGGCCTCCAGACTGCCGGGCAGGTCGGTGTGGAAGACATAGGCGACGTCGGGCTTGTCGATGCCCATGCCGAAGGCGATGGTCGCCACTATGACGACGCCCGACAGGCTCATGAAGGTGTTTTGGTTCGCCTCCCGCGCGTCCTTGCTCATGCCGGCATGGTAGGCGAGCGCGCGCACGCCGTTCTTCTCCAGGAAGGCCGCCATCTCCTCCGTCTTGCGGCGCGACAAGCAATAGATGATGCCGCTCTTGCCCGGGTGACGCTCGATGAAACGCAGCAGCTGGCGCTTGCTGTCCTGCTTGGGCTCTATCGCCAGCTTGATGTTGGGTCGGTCGAAGCCGAGCACCAGGGTTTCAGCGCGCCCCGCAAACAGCCGCGCTTCGATGTCGGCGCGCGTGGCCTCGTCCGCCGTCGCCGTCAACGCGATGATGGGCACTTGCGGAAACACGCCGCGCAACTGCGACAGGTCCTCATATTCGCGCCGGAAGGCCGGGCCCCATTGCGAGATGCAATGCGCCTCGTCGATGGCGATCAGGCCGACATTGAGCCGGGACAGGGCTTCGAGCATCCGCTCCGTCATCAGCCGCTCCGGCGCCAGATAGAGCAGCCGCGTCTGCCCGGACGCCACGCGCCGCCAGGCAGCGACATTGGCATCGCGGTCGAACGAGGAGTTGATCGTGTCGGCGGCCACGCCGGCAAGGCGCAAGGCGGCGACCTGGTCCTGCATGAGCGCCACCAGCGGCGACACCACGATGGTGAGCCCGCCTTTGACCAGCGCCGGAACCTGATAGCAGAGCGACTTGCCAGCGCCCGTCGGCATCACCGCCAGCACATGCCGTCCGGAGAGCAGCGCCTCGATCACGGCCGCCTGTCCGGGGCGAAAATCGTCGAAGCCGAACACATCCTTCAGGACGCGCCGCTTGTGATCCTCGGCCCGGATGCTCGCTGCCTGTGCCGGCATCAGGCAGACACCGGACAGGAGGTCGTTTTCGGGTTTATGTGAAGACCAGCCAAATGATTCACCGCGTGAAGCCCTGGAGTAGCGCAGCGCTCATCCGGCCACAACCGCGCTTCGCGGGAAACCTGCCGCCTCGCGCCGATGCCGTCATCGAAAAGCCATCGCTGGCCCATCGGTCGGAGAGTTCCGCCGACGCATTCTCCGATGCTATGATTTCGAGCCGTCCGCGATGCAAAAGGACCTTCGGATGATCGATCCCGCCACGCTCATCACTTATGTCGCCGTCGTGTTCGGCTTCGTCTTCATTCCGGGACCGGCGACACTGCTCACGGTCGCGCGGGCGACGAGCTCGGGCACCAAGGTCGGCATCGCCACCGGCGCCGGTGTCGCCGCGGGCGACGTGATCCACACCATCATGGCCATCGTCGGCATCTCGGCCATCATCGCCGCTTCGGCGATGCTGTTCAGCATCGTCAAATATATCGGCGCGGCCTACCTCGTTTATCTCGGCATCCGTGCCATTCTCGAAAAGACGCCGGCCGACCTGGCGGGCAGGATGCTGCCCATTTCCGCGAGCCGGGCCTTTCGGCAGGCGATCCTGACCGAAGTGCTCAACCCGAAGACGGCTTTGTTCTTCCTGGCGTTCCTGCCGCAATTCGTGCACCCGCAAGCCGGTTTCGTGGTGCTGCAACTGATGCTGCTGGGCATCATCTTTGTCCTGCTCGGGCTCTTCAGCACCGTCGTCTTCGCCGTCAGCGCGGGCGGCTTGGGTTCCTTCCTGCGCCGCAATCCGGCGGTGCTGAAATGGCAGGGCAAGGTGGTTGGCGGCATCTATTGCGCGCTCGGCATACGCCTGGCGCTGCAGCAGCGCTGAGATGCTTCATCCGGCGGCGCCGGTCCAGGCAGGCATGTCATAGCCGAATTCGCGACAAAAAGCCTGCATGGGTCCAAGAACGGCCGGTGACAGTTGGCCCTGAAGATAGGCGCGATAGTCCTCGTTGCGCTCCCACTTGCGCAGTGAGCGCGAATGGATAGGGCGCTCCCCGTCGCTGCTCACCGGCACTTTTGGGCGAAGTCCGAACCGGTTTGCGATCCGCTGTTGCACGGCGTCCGGATCGGCGATCGTGTCTTGGTAGCGCAGGTAAAGAATGTCACGCGCCGGCTGCGCCTTTCGCAAGCGCAGTAGGGCATCGTATTCCTCGATCCAGCGGTCGGCCGTGGTATGAAATCGACGCTTTTTCATGGTCTGCGGATGCACGCTGGTAAGCACATCCAAAGGATGTCGAACGCAATAGACGAGGCCGATATCGGCAGGCAGTTTCGCAAGATGGGCAAAGGCCCGGGAATCGCGCTTGACGACCAGATTGTTTTCCTGGCGATCCAGCAGGTAGAATTTCGTGTGCCGCGCCTCCGATGGCCAGACGAAAGTATCCTCGAAGCTTTTCATGACGCGTTGCGTCAGCGTCGTTCCGCTGCGCGCGCACCCGGCTATGAATATCTTGTTGGTCCGCGCGGTCGGCGCATTCGGCCTCGACCGCCAGCGAATTTTGACGGCCGTCACAAGGCGATCGAACTCCCTGCTTGACCGGGCCATCAGAAAACCGACGGCTGTCTCGAATTTCGGCATACCCACCCCCATTGCACCGAACCACATGCCCGCATTCTGCTTTCGGCTGGTTGGCCGAACGGCCTTGTTTTTCAAGCCGGAAGCCACCCTGGTCATGTCGGACCTGACATCACCAACCCGGCCGGCGTCGGCAGGATGACGAGATCAGGCTTTCCTTATACAAGAAACCAAGCCTATTCTTGCAGAATTCAGCCGGGGGCTTGCTGATATTTCTGCAGGAATTCTTCCGCAGCCGTCCCGCTTCTCCGGCATCACACCAATGGAATCCTTCGTCGCCATGGATTTATCCGCGCCCGTGCTGATCTTCTATGCCCGCAACGACGCGCTTGGCGACGGCCTGCTGCGGATTCCGGCCCTGCGAGCGGCAAAGACCGTCTATCCGCAAAGTCATATCGTCTACGGTGCCATGCGCGGCTCGTCGCTCTCGCATGTGTTGCGCAAGCATGTCGCGCATCTCGTCGACGACTTCAGGACGAAGGCGCCGCTTTCCGCCATCTCGCCGAATTCGCGCCGCGCGGCCGCAAAGCCGTCGTTGTCGATCTGCGCACCGGCGTGCCGGGCCTCATCCTCACGGCTCTGCAACTTGCAGGCCGTGGCATCCGCTACGAAGCGAACTTTGCCGGCCATCTCCTGTCGCTGCGCTGGGGCACGCGATTGACGCTGCGGCCCGAACACAATGCCTGGCGCTACCATCGGCTGGTCGAGCGCCTGGCGGGGCGGCACCTGCCTTTCGATCACAGGCTCGATGTTCCGGACGCCGCGCGGGCCTTGGCGCGCCAGCTGCGCGGCGGTGCGGCCGTTCGCTCGTCCTGCTTGGCTGCAATGCCCAGGCCAGGAAGTGCATGAGCGAAAATCAGGTGGTGGCCGTTGCCGGCAATCTCATCGATGCCGGCTGCCGGGTGCTGTATCTGGCGACCCCCGGCGGCGGACCGACGCCGCAGGCGCTCCTCGCGAGGGAGGCCGCCTCCAGGTGGCCGGCCCGGAACTGGCGCCGGACATCGCTAGCTTCGACGATCTCCTGCTCGCGCTGGGTGAGATGGCGGTGGCCTATATCGGCATGGAGGGCGGACTGGCGCATCTCATGGCCAGCGTCATGACGCCGGCTGTGATCGTCAACAACGGCGCCAATATGGAACGCTGGCGACCCCTTTCGAATGCGGTCGAAGTCGTCACGGCGCCGAGGCGAGGCCGTTCTGCCTATGTCGCCGACGCGCCGGTCGAGGTCATACTCGATGCCGCGCATCGTCTGCTCGCGGCGGGCCGCCGCGATCACGCGGCTGTTGGAGCGGCTCCGGAAAAAGTCTAGCCCAGGAAATCGGCCCGGTAAGGTGCGAAGCTGTCGACCAGCCGACCGGTCTCCAGCGCCTTGACGCCATGCAAGAGGTTGGATGGCACGATGAAGCTGCTTCCCGTTTCGAGGATCTCCGACCGGCCGTCGATGGTGACCTCGAAGCGGCCCTCGGCGACATAGCTCGCCTGGACATGCGGATGCGAGTGCAGCGCCCCGACGCCGCCCTTGTCGAAGGCGAACTCGACCATCATCAACTCATCGGTGTGCACCAGCACGCGCCGCCTGTTGCCGTCCGGCGTCGGCTCCCAGGCTTTTGCGCCCGCGTGGGAAAAGATATCGGTCATCGCTCAGCTTCCGTTCGGCTTGTAAAGCAATTCCAGGAAAGGCGCGGCGCGGTTCGGCGGGAGACGGTCACCGCGCCAGCCAGCCGCCATCAACCGGCACCACCGCGCCATGCATATAGTCCGACGCCCGCGCCAGCAGGAACACGGCCGCGTCGCCGATATCCTCCGGCCTGCCCCAGCGCCCTGCCGGGATGCGCCCGAGGATGGCGACACTGCGGTCCGGGTCGGCGCGCAGCGCCTCGGTGTTGTTGGTCTCGACATAGCCCGGCGCGATGCCGTTGACGTTGATGCCTTTGGCCGCCCATTCGCAGGCGAGCAGCCTTGTGAGGCCGAGCACGCCATGCTTCGAGGCCGCATAGGAGGCGACGCGGATGCCGCCCTGGAAACTCAGCACCGAGGCGATGTTGACGATCTTGCCGCGCCGTCCGGGCTCCGCCAGCACGCGCCTGGCAAAGCTCTGGCAGAGCCGGAAGACCGTCTTCAAATTGACGTCCATCACCTCGTCCCAATCGGCTTCGCTCAGGTCGACCGCATCGGCGCGCCGGATGATGCCGGCATTGTTGACGAGGCCGTCGAGCGGGCCGCTCTCGCTCCAGACCCGGTCGAGCATGGCGGCCGCCTCGGCTGGATCGCCAAGATCGGTCTTTACCGCTTCGAAGCTGCCGCCTGCGGCGGCGACTTTCCCGGCGGTGTCATCCATCGCCGAACGGCCGACGCCGACAACCAGGCCGCCGGCGCGCGCGATCGACGCGGCGATGCCCTGCCCGATGCCGGTGTTGGCGCCGGTGACCAGAATGCGCTTGCCCGTGAGGCTGAAGGCGGAAAGATCGCTCAAGTCATGCCTTTCGCTTGCTGCCGATCGAAGGATCGGTCGTTCCGGGGCGCGTCTTCACAGCCGATAGGCTTTCTCGGCTAGTGTATAGGCCAACTCGCCGGCTAGCTCATGCGCCTCGTCCTCGCGCAGTCGATGCTCGGCGACCAGCCGCGCCAGGAAGGCGCAGTCGACGCGGCGCGCGACGTCATGGCGCGCCGGGATCGACGGGAAGGCGCGCGTGTCGTCGTTGAAGCCGACGGTGTTGTAGAAACCGGCCGTCTCGGTGGTCATCTCGCGAAAACGGCGCATGCCTTCCGGGCTGTCGTGGAACCACCAGGCCGGGCCGAGCTTCAGCGCCGGATAGACGCCGGCGAGCGGCGCCAGCTCGCGCGCGTAGCTCGTCTCGTCCAGCGTGAACAGGATGATCGTGAGGTCGCGCTCCAGCCCGACGCATTCGAGCAGCGGCTTCAGCGCCGTCACATAATCGGCGCGGGTCGGGATATCGAAGCCCTTGTCGCGGCCGAATTTCTGGAAAACGAAAGGCGAATGATTGCGCCATGATCCAGGATGGATCTGCATCACCAGGCCGTCGTCACGACTCATCTTGGCCATTTCGGTCAGCATCTGGGCGCGGAACAGTTTTCGCTCGCGGCCGTCCTCCGAGCCGCGACGGATGCGGTTGAACAGCTCCTGCGCCGCCGCATCGGAGAGATTGGCGGTCTCGGCAGTCGGGTGGCCATGATCGGACGAGGCCGCGCCGAGCTCCTTGAAATAGGCGCGGCGCTTTCGATGCGCGTCGAGGTAGCCGGTCCATGTGCCGGTATTGCATCCGGTGATTTCGCCGAGGCGATCGAGATTGGCCGAGAACCCCTCGAAATCGGGATCGACGACAGCGTCCGGCCGATAAGCGGTGACGACGCGGCCGCTCCAGCCGCTGTCTCGGATCATACGGTGCCATTTGAGGTCGTCGAGCGCGCCTTCGGTGGTGGCGATCACCTCGATGTTGAAGCGCTCGAACAGCGCGCGCGGCCGATAGTCGTCGCGCTGCAGCAGCGTGGCGATCATATCGTAGCAGCGGTCGGCACTGACTGCGGTGAGCGGCTCCTCGATGCCGAACAGATGCTCGAACACATGGTCGAGCCAGAGCCGTGTCGGGGTGCCGCGGAAGAGAAAATAATGCTCGGCGAAGCGCCGCCAGATTATTCGGCCGTCGGTCTCGACCGGCAAACCGTCGAGCGTCGGCACGCCCAGCTCTTCCAGCCGCACGCCTTGGCTGAACAGCATGCGGAAAATGTAATGGTCCGGCACGATGAGCAGCTGCGCGGGGTCCGGAAATGGCTCGTTGAGCGCATACCAGCGCGGATCGGTATGACCATGCGGGCTGACGATGGGCAGGTCTTTAACCGACGTGTAAAGCGCGCGTGCGAGCGAAAGCAGGCGCGCTTCGGCGGCGAACAGCAGATCCGGATCGGTCAATGCGGCCACGTCGATCCCTCCTCCGGCGATCCACCGGTAGGGTCAGGGAGAAATGCTGTCAACACACGAAAGCTACGCCTCTTCTGCGCGCCGCGGCCATTGTCGGCGGCAGCGGCGGGTGCTACGCCGCCAGCCATATTTGCCGTCATTCCGGACGGCTTGGCCGCAAGCGATTGGAGACTTCACATCCGATGAAGAAGCGCCTGTCGAACATGACGATTGCGAATGTGCCGGCCGCCATCCCGCGCTATGACCGCCGCGCCGTCACGCCCGGCATCGTCCATCTTGGCGTCGGCGCCTTTCACCGTGCGCACCAGGCCGCCTATGTCGATGCCTGTCTGGCGGATGGCGAGAGCGATTGGGGCATCACCGGCGTCTCGCTGCGCAGCCCTGACACGCGCGATGCGCTGGCGCCGCAGGACGGACTCTACACGCTGGCAATCCGCGACAGCGCCGGCGAACAGCTGCAGGTGATCGGCTCGATCCAGTCCTTGCTCGTCGCTCCGGAGGACCCCGGCGCTGTGCTCGCCGCGCTGACCGACCCGCGCATCCGCATCGTCACGCTCACCATAACCGAGAAGGCCTATCTCAGGGCAGCCGACGGCACGCTCGACAGCGCGCACCCCGATATTGTCCATGACCTCGCCAACCCGGGATCGCCGAAGACGGCGCATGCATTTCTCGCCGAGTCGCTCGCGCGCAGGCGTGCCGCCGGCGCGCCTCCCTTCACCGTCCTCTGCTGCGACAACCTGCCGGCCAACGGCGCCACATTGCACCGGCTGATGGTCGAGTTCGCCGAGTTGCGAGACAGCCGCGAAGGCGGTGCCCGCCTCGCGCGTCACATCGCCGACGAAGTGGCGTTTCCATCTTCTATGGTCGACCGCATCGTGCCGGCGACGACGGATACCGATCGCGCCCGCATCGCCGGCGAACTCGGCATCGATGATGCGTGGCCAGTGATGACGGAACCGTTCCAGCAATGGGTGATCGAGGACCGCTTTCCGGCCGGCCGGCCGGCTTGGGAGAAGTTCGGCGTCGCCATGGTCGAGGACGTCGGCCCCTTCGAGGATATGAAGCTGAGGCTGCTCAACGGCGCGCATTCGGGCATCGCCTATCTCGGCCTGCTCAGCGGCCACGCCACCGTCGACCGCGCCTTTGCCGATCCGGCGATCCGGCAGTTCGTTGACTGGCTCTGGGCCGAGGCCATTCCAACGCTGCCGCAGGACGCCGGGCTCGACCCGATCCCCTACACGGCCGAGCTTGCCGCACGCTTTTCCAACACGGCACTCGCCCACCGCACCGCACAGATCGCCAATGACGGCAGCCAGAAGCTGCCGCAGCGCATCGTCGCCTCCGCCCTCGCCCGGCTGGAGGCTGGCTTGCTGCCGGAACATCTGTCGCTGGTTGTCGCCGCCTGGATCGCCGCCTGCGCCGCTCGCGGAGCTACTTTGCCTGAAGGCCATTTCACCGATCCGCTCGATACCGCCCTCGGCGACCTGTTCGGCCGCAATCTGCCGACGACGACAATGGCCGAGGCTGTGTTCGACCTCGCCGGCTTTGCCAAAGGCCACGCGGAACGACAAAGGTTGATCGAGTTTGTCGCCACCCACCTCGTCCATTTCAAGCAGGGCGGTCCGAAACTGGCTTTTGCCGCGCTCGGCATCGGCAGCGAGAGTGGAACAACCAGATAGCGTTTGTGCCCGGCATTGGCTCGACGGTGAGCTGGGCGGCTTCACGCTTGTTGGCCGACCCGTTCACCACCTGCCGCGCGGCATAGTCGACCCCTTTCGCATTCGGGACTGTTTCGCAAGCGAAAGGCTGCAACAAAAAAGGCGGGTTCAAGCCACCTTTCTCAATCGCTTATCAGCAGCTGAAATCAGGCTGGCAGCAGCGCGCCTTCCAGCGTGGTGAGCTGGCTGAGGAACTGCTCCGCCTTGCTGCGGCTCTCGTCGTCCTTGGCGTCGGCCGCGTCTTCCTTGGCCTCCTGGATGCGGCGGGCGAGGTCGGCGCGATCGATGTCGTTCACATGCGTCGCCGATTCGGCAAGAAGCGTGCAGCCGGAAGGCAGGATGTCGGCGAAACCGCCAAACACGACGAAGCGTTCTTCCTTGCCGCCCGCGGTCTTTATCGTGACGACGCCGGGCTTGATCGTGGTCATGACCGGCGCATGCTGCGCCATCACCGTCATCTCGCCCTCGGCACCGGGTATCACGACGGACTCGACCTGCTCGGAAACGAGCAGCCGCTCCGGCGAGACCAGTTCGAACTTGAAAGCTTCAGCCATTGTGCTTCACCTTGCCGGCGATACTTTTGTCAGTCTGCAATCCCGTCCCGCAGAAGGGACAGAACATGACCGCTTGATCAAAATACCCAAGACCGTCTTCCGTTTCGACAGTCCCGACCGTCATCATCAATGTCCCGTCGTCGGTTTCGAAGAACGACGGCGAGGGAAGCTCTGTCATCACCTCTCGCAAGGTGGAGCAACAGAACTTCCTGTCCATGGATTACGCCGCTTCAGCCGCGAGGCGCTGCGCCTTCTCGACCGCTTCGTCGATGCCGCCGACCATGTAGAAGGCGGCTTCCGGCAGGTGGTCGTAGTCGCCGGCGCAAAGGCCCTTGAAGCCCTTGATGGTGTCGGCGAGGTCGACCAGCTTGCCCGGCGAGCCGGTGAACACTTCGGCGACGAAGAAGGGCTGCGACAGGAAGCGCTCGATCTTGCGGGCGCGGGCAACCGTCTGCTTGTCCTCTTCCGAAAGCTCGTCCATGCCCAGGATGGCGATGATGTCCTGCAGCGACTTGTAGCGCTGCAGGATCGACTGCACCTGGCGGGCGACCTGGTAGTGCTCCTCGCCGACGACCATCGGGTCGAGCATGCGCGAGGTGGAATCCAGCGGATCGACGGCCGGATAGATGCCCTTTTCCGAGATCGCGCGGTTCAGCACGGTCGTGGCGTCGAGGTGGGCGAAGGACGTCGCCGGCGCCGGGTCGGTCAAGTCGTCGGCCGGCACGTAGATGGCCTGCACCGAGGTGATCGAGCCCTTGGTCGTGGTCGTGATGCGCTCCTGCAGCGCGCCCATGTCGGTCGCCAGCGTCGGCTGGTAACCCACGGCGGAAGGAATGCGGCCGAGCAGCGCCGACACTTCCGAGCCCGCCTGCGTGAAGCGGAAGATGTTGTCGACGAAGAACAGCACGTCCTGGCCCTGGTCGCGGAAATATTCGGCGACGGTGAGGCCGGTCAGGCCGACGCGGGCGCGCGCGCCCGGCGGCTCGTTCATCTGGCCGTAGACGAGTGCTGCCTTCGAGCCTTGGCCGCCGCCCTTCTTGTTGACGCCCGATTCGATGAACTCGTGATAGAGGTCGTTGCCTTCGCGGGTGCGCTCGCCGACGCCGGCGAACACCGAGAAGCCGCCATGCGCCTTGGCGACATTGTTGATCAGCTCCTGGATCAGCACCGTCTTGCCGACGCCGGCGCCGCCGAACAGGCCGATCTTGCCGCCGCGGGCATAAGGCGCGAGCAGGTCGAGAACCTTGATGCCGGTGACCAGGATCTGCGCTTCCGTCGACTGGTCGACATAGGCCGGAGCGGGCTGGTGGATGGCGCGCATTTCGACGCCGTCGACCGGGCCTTCCTCGTCGACCGGCTCGCCGATGACGTTGATGATGCGGCCGAGCATGCCAGGACCCACCGGAACCGAGATCGGCGCGCCGGTGTCATAGACGTCCTGGCCGCGAACGAGACCTTCGGTCGAGTCCATGGCGATGCAGCGCACGGTATTCTCGCCGAGATGCTGGGCGACCTCGAGCACGAGGCGATTGCCGACATTGTCGGTCTCCAGTGCGTTCAGAATGGCCGGCAGGTGATCCTCGAACTGCACGTCGACGACGGCGCCGATGACCTGGCGGACCTTCCCGGCGGCGCCGACCCGCTTCGTCGATACGCTTGCCGCCTTGGCCGGAGCGGCCGCCTTCTTCGCCGGAGCGGCGGCCTTCGCGGCGGCTGCCGGAGCCTTTGCCGCCTTGGGGGCCGGTGCCGCCTTGGCGGCGGTCTTCGGGGTAGCTGCTTTCGCCATCGTCTTTGCCCTTTTCGTCTATCCGTTGGTCACGCCGCCCGCCGGGTATCCCGCGCGGGGCGTGATTAGAGCGCCTCGGCGCCCGAAATGATCTCGATCAGTTCCTTGGTGATCTGCGCCTGCCGCTGGCGGTTGTAGGTGATCGACAGCTTGTTGATCATGTCGCCGGCATTGCGCGTCGCATTGTCCATCGCGCTCATCTTGGCGCCCATCTCGCCGGCCGCGTTTTCAAGCAGCGCGCGGAATATCTGCACAGCGATGTTGCGCGGAATGAGGTCGGAGAGGATCTCGCCCGGCTCCGGCTCGTATTCGTAGACGGCATTGCCGCCACTGGTCGCCTCGGGAGCGGTAGACCCGGCGGCCACCGCCGGGATGATCTGCTGCGCCGTCGGGATCTGGCTGATCACCGACTTGAACTGCGAATAGAACAGCGTGCAGATGTCGAAGCCGCCCTCGTTGAAGAGGTGGATGACCTTGCGCGCGATCGCATCGGCATTGACGAAGCCCAGCGTCTTCACTTCACGCAGGTCGACGCGCTCGAGGATCATCGAAGCATAGTCGCGGCGCAGGATGTCATAGCCCTTCTTGCCGACGCAGATGATCTTCACCTGCTTGCCGTCGGCCAGCAGCCGGCGGATGTGGTCGCGGGCGAGACGCGCGATCTGCGAGTTGAAGCCGCCGCACAGGCCGCGCTCGGCGGTGCAGACGATAAGCAGATGCACGTCGTCCCGGCCGGTGCCCGTCATCAGCGCCGGGGCATCGCCGCCACCGCCGATCGCCTGGGTGATGTTGGCAAGAACCGCGCCCATGCGCTCGGAATAGGGTCTGGCTGCTTCCGCCGCTTCCTGCGCGCGACGCAGCTTCGCCGCGGCGACCATCTGCATCGCCTTGGTGATCTTCTGCGTCGCCTTGACCGAGGCGATACGGTTACGAAGGTCTTTTAACGAAGCCATGCTTCAAACCTGATCCCGTCCAGCTTCGTTCAAGCGAAGGTCTTGGCGAAGGCGTCGATCTCGGCCTTGAGCTTGGCGCGCAAATCGTCCGACAGCGCCTTCTCCTTGCGGATAGCATCGAGCACGTCCTTGCCGGCCGAGCGCATATGGCTGAGCAGCCCATGCTCGAACTTGCCGACCTGGCCGAGCGGCAGCTTGTCGAGATAGCCGTTGACGCCGGCGAAGATCACCGCGACCTGTTCTTCGACCTTGAGCGGCGAGAACTGCGGCTGCTTGAGCAGCTCGGTCAGGCGCGAACCGCGATTGAGCAGACGCTGCGTTGCCGCGTCGAGGTCGGAGCCGAACTGCGCGAAGGCAGCCATTTCGCGATACTGCGCGAGCTCGCCCTTGATGGAGCCGGCGACCTGCTTCATCGCCTTGATCTGCGCCGAGGAGCCGACGCGCGACACCGACAGGCCGACGTTCACCGCCGGACGGATGCCCTGGAAGAACAGGTTGGTTTCGAGGAAGATCTGGCCGTCGGTGATCGAGATCACGTTGGTCGGGATGTAGGCCGACACGTCGTTGGCCTGCGTCTCGATGATCGGCAGTGCGGTCAGCGACCCGTTGCCGTTGTCGTCATTGAGCTTGGCGGCGCGCTCGAGCAGGCGCGAGTGCAGGTAGAAGACGTCGCCCGGATAGGCTTCGCGGCCCGGCGGGCGGCGCAGCAAGAGCGACATCTGGCGGTAGGCGACGGCCTGCTTCGACAGATCGTCATAGCTGATCAGCGCATGCATGCCGTTGTCGCGGAAATATTCGCCCATGGTGCAGGCGGTGAACGGCGCCAGGAACTGCATCGGCGCCGGATCGGACGCAGTGGCGGCGACGATGATCGAATAGTCGAGCGCGCCGCGCTCTTCCAGCACCTTGACGAACTGCGCGACGGTCGAGCGCTTCTGGCCGACGGCGACGTAGACGCAGTAGAGCTTTTCCTTTTCGGGGCCGTTGTCGTGCACCGACTTCTGGTTCAGCATCGTGTCGAGGATGATGGCGGTCTTGCCGGTCTGGCGGTCGCCGATGACCAGCTCGCGCTGGCCGCGGCCGACCGGGATCAGCGCGTCGATGGCCTTGAGGCCGGTCGACATCGGCTCATGCACCGACTTACGCGGGATGATGCCGGGCGCCTTGACGTCGACACGCTTGCGTTCGGTTGCCTTGATCGGGCCCTTGCCGTCGATCGGATTGCCCAGCGCGTCGACGACGCGGCCGAGCAGGCCCATGCCGACAGGCGCGTCGACGATGGCGCCGGTGCGCTTGACGGTGTCGCCTTCCTTGATGTCGCGGTCGTTGCCGAAGATGACGACGCCGACATTGTCGGCTTCGAGGTTCAGCGCCATGCCGCGGATGCCGCCGGGGAATTCGACCATCTCGCCGGCCTGGACATTGTCGAGGCCGTAGACGCGGGCGATGCCGTCACCGACGGACAGAACCTGACCGACTTCGGAGACCTCGGCCTCCTTGCCGAAATTCTTGATCTGGTCTTTCAGAATTGCGGAAATTTCCGCGGCGCGGATGTCCATCAGCCGACCTCTTTCAGTGCAAGCTTGAGCGAATTGAGTTTGGTTTTGAGCGACGTATCGATCTGGCGCGAGCCCATCTTGACGACCAGGCCGCCGAGCAGCGACGGATCGACGGTCATGGCGATGGCCACATCCTTGCCGGCGATGCTCTTCAGCGTCGCCTTGAGTTCAGCCTGCTGCGCATCCGTCAGCGCATGCGCCGAGGTGACTTCGGCGGATGCCTCGCCGCGATGGTCGGCGGCGATCTGGCGGAACGCCTTGATCATGCCGGGCACCGCGAACAGGCGGCGGTTCTTGGCGACGACGCGCAGGAAATTGCCGACCAGGCCGGTGATGTTGGCGTTGTCGGCGATGGCCGCGATGGCCTTTGCCTGGTCCTCGCTGGAAAACACCGGGCTGTTGATCAGCCGCGCGAGATCGTCGCTGCCGTTGAGCATCGCCTCGAAGCTGGCGAGGTCGGCCTCGACCTGGGCGACCGAATTTTCCTGCAGCGCGAGCTCGAACAGCGAGCCGGCATAGCGCTCTGCGACAGCTGAGATTGGCGATGACGATTGGGCCACGGACCGTCTTTTCTCTTGTCTGACAGGCCGCAGATTGTTGGCGCGAGCGAAAACTCTGGCTAAATCTTTGACCTTACTGCGATTTTTCCAAGCACGGAGGCGCGGCTTCCGCTATCCCCGGTCGAAAGTCGATTGCCGTCTAGCACAGGCTTTTTAAGACCGCAATGGATCGTCCGGCATGGTTTTCAGGCACTTTTGTCGCATCACCCGGATAAGGCCAAGCTCAAGCGCCGGATTAGTCGCGGATTCACGGCACCAAGCCGAAAGCAAAGGCCAGCGGCAGCGCCGCCAGCGCCAATTCAACCACGATTGAAATCCAGTTGAAAGGGGTGTTGGCGCCGTCCGACATCATCGACAAAAGTCGGCCGAAGGCGGTGAACAGCCAGGAGAAGCCCAGCGCCATGTAGAGCAGCGGCTGCGCCAGGAGAATGCAGCACAGGCTGACGCCGAGGTAGAAGCCCGACATGCGGCCGCGTCCCTCGGCGATCGCCGCCGCTTTCTCCGGCCTCGGCTGCAGGCGCAGCACGCGAAACGCAAGCCCCGGCGCCAGGAACAGGAACAGGCCGAGGGCCAGGGTCACGACAGCGCTCGACCAGGCAAGCCATTCGCCCTGGCTCGCCGGCCACGGAAACGCGAACTCCATAAAATCCCCCTCTTATTTCTTGTTCTGAAACGCCGGCATTCTAGCGAGGGAACGAAAGCGCGCCAGAGGACGGCGGGCACATTAGAGGTGGCGCAATCAGGCGAGCGCGAAATCGACCGCGGCCGCGGCATGGATGCGCGTGGTGTCGAAAACCGGAACGTCGAAATCGCCCTGGCCGATCAGCATGGTGATCTCGGTGCAGCCCATGATGACGCCATCCACCTGGTCGGTGCGCCGCATCCGGCCGATCTCGTCGAGATAGGCGGATTTCGATTCGGATTTGACGATGCCCTGGCAGAGCTCGTCATAGATCACCTTGTGCACCATGTCGCGGGCGGCCTGATCCGGCACCACGGGCTCCAGGCCGTATTTGTCGGCGAGACGGCCCTTGTAGAAATCCTGCTCCATGGTGAAGCGCGTTGCCAGCAGCGCCGGCCGCTTCACGCCGGCATCGACGACAGCCTGCGCGGTGGCGTCCGCGATATGGATGAGCGGGATCGATATGGCCGCCTGCACCGCGTCGGCGAGCTTGTGCATGGTGTTGGTGCAGATCACCAGGCCCTCGGCGCCGCCCGCCTCCAGCTTGCGCGCGGCTTCCACAAGAAGAGTGCCGGCACCTTCCCAATCGCTTGCATGCTGGCGTTCGGCGATCTCGGTGAAATCGAACGACCACAACAGCAGCTTAGCCGAATGCAGCCCGCCCAGACGCTCGCGCATGATCTCGTTGAGCAGGCGGTAATAGATGGCGGTCGATTCCCAACTCATGCCGCCGAGAAGGCCAAGGGTTTTCATAAGCGACCACTCCGTTGGGGCTGTCTCTCCCGCTTATAGGAAGCTCTGCGGGTCGATGTCGACTTGCACCCTGACCGAGCCGCGCAGCTTCGGCCCTTCGGCCAGCATGGCCCGAATAAAACCCTGCATGTCGGCGCGGCGTTCGCCTTGCACCAGCAGACGAAAGCGATGGCGGCCGCCGATCAGCGACAGCGGCGCCTCGGCCGGTCCGAGCACGAAGAGGTCGGAAGCCTGCGGCGCCGCGCGCCGCAAGCCCCGCGCATGGCTTTCGGCCTCGCCCCTTGTCGCGGCGCTGACGATGATGCCGGCTAGCCGGCCGAACGGAGGCAGCGCCGCCCGTTCGCGCTCGGCGATCTCGCGCTCGTAGAAAGCTTCCGAATCGCCCGAGACGATGGCGCGCATCACCGGATGATCCGGCTGGTAGGTCTGCAAGAGGCCGAGGCTCTTCTTGCCGGTGCGGCCGGCGCGGCCCGTCACCTGGCTGAGCAGCTGGAAAGTGCGCTCGGCGGCGCGCGGATCGCCATTGGCCAATCCCAAATCCGCATCGACCACGCCGACCAGCGTCATGCCGGGAAAATTATGGCCCTTGGCGACCAGCTGCGTGCCGATGACGATATCGGCCTCGCCATTGGCGACGGCTTCCAGCTCGAGCCGCAGCCTGCGCACGCCGCCCAGAAGGTCGGACGACAGCACGATGGTGCGGGCATCGGGAAAATGCCCCACCACCTCCTCGGCAATGCGCTCGACGCCTGGGCCGCAGGCCACCAGATGGTCGAGCGTGCCGCATTCCGGGCAGGCGTCCGGCCGCCGCTCATTGTGGCCGCAATGATGGCAGACGAGCTGGCCGCGAAAGCGATGCTCGACCAGCCAGGCCGAGCAGACCGGGCAGCCGAATCGATGGCCGCAGACGCGGCAGAGCGTCAGCGGCGCATAGCCACGCCGGTTGAGGAAAAGCAGCGACTGCTCTTGTCTCTCCAGAGTGCGCTGCATCTGCTCCAGGAGGACAGGCGACAGGAAGCCGCCCCGCGCCGGCGGCGCGCGTCGCATATCGATCGACTTCAGGTCGGGGAGCGCCGCCTCGGCAAAACGGGCCGACAGCACCGCGCGATGGTAGCGGCCCTGGCTGGCGTTGACCCGGCTTTCAACCGAGGGCGTCGCCGAGGCGAGCACGACCGGGAAGCCGCCGATATGGCCGCGCACCACCGCCATGTCGCGCGCATTGTAGAAGACGCGGTCTTCCTGCTTGTAGGCGGGATCGTGCTCCTCGTCGACGACGATCAGGCCGAGTTCCTTGAACGGCAGGAACAGCGCCGAGCGCGCGCCGGCGACGACGCGTACGCCGCCCTCGGCCACCTGACGCCAGACGCGCTCACGCATCCGGGGCGGCAGGTCGGAATGCCACTCCGCCGGCTTGGCGCCGAACCGGTCCTGGAAACGTTCCAGGAAGGCATGCGTCAGCGCGATTTCCGGCAACAGGATGAGCACCTGCCTGCCATTGTCGAGCGCCGCCGCTATCGCCTCGAAATAGACTTCCGTCTTGCCGGAGCCGGTGACGCCGTCGAGCAACGTGACGTTGAAGGCATCGGCGGCGACAGCGGCGCGCAGCTTCTCCGCCGCCGCTTTCTGGTCAGGCATCAATTCCGGCACGGCATGAGAGGGGTCGGGCGCCGCCACCACCGGCCGCGGCGGGATCATCACCGTCTCGAACACGCCCTGTGCCCGCAAGCCGTCGATCACGGTCGAGGAGACGCCCGCCGCATGCGCCAGACCCGAGCGCGTCCAGGCAAGGCCGCCCTCCGCGGTTTCGAGCACGCGCCGCCGCGCGTCGGTCAGCCGGTCGGGTTCGGCAAGCGTGCGCTGCAACCCTTCGATCCATGGCTCCGGGTCGAACGCCTCGGGAGCTCGGAGTAGCATCCGCGCGACCATACCAGGCGCCGACAGCGTGTATTGCGCGATCCAGTCGACGAAGCGGCGCATCGCCTTATCGATCGGCGGGCAGTCGAACACCTCCTCGATCGGCCGCAATTTCTTCGCATCGACGGTTTCGACCGCGCCGTCCCAGACGATGCCCGCGACTTGCCGCGGCCCGAGCGGCACGCGCACGATCGAGCCCGGCACCACGCGCATGCCGGGCGGCACGCCATAGGTGTAGGGCCGTTCGGCCGGCATCGGCACCAGCACGGGCGCGGCTGCGACAAAGGGCGAATCTTCGATCATCGGGCGTGACCTTGCCCCGACTTTGCTCTAGATCAAAGGGGACCCTCGCATCTGCCTGGCCCGAGCCAGGCAATCCCCAAGGAGACAGCCATGAAGTTTTTTGTCGATACCGCTGACATCAAGGAAATTAAGGAGCTGCACGAGCTGGGGCTGCTGGACGGTGTCACCACCAACCCGTCGCTGATCCTGAAATCGGGCGGCAAGATTTCCGAAGTCACCAAGCAGATCTGCGACATCGTCGAAGGCCCGGTCTCGGCCGAGGTGGTGGCCACCGAATACAAGGACATGATGGCCGAGGCCGAGGTACTGGCCAAGATCGCGCCGAACGTGGCCATCAAGGTGCCGCTGACGCTGGACGGCCTGAAGGCCTGCAAGACCATCCGCACCGAAATGAACCGCATGGTCAACGTGACGCTGTGCTTCTCGGCCAACCAGGCGCTGCTCGCCGCCAAGGCCGGCGCGTCCTTCATCTCGCCCTTCGTCGGACGCATCGACGACACCGGCTCGGACGGCATGGAGCTGATCTCGGAAATCCGCACCATCTACGACAATTACGATTTCAAGACCGAGATCCTGACTGCTTCGGTGCGCACGGTGAACCACGTCAAGCAGGCCGCGCTGATCGGCGCCGACATCGTCACCGCGCCGCCGGCGACGCTGAAGGCGCTGGTCAATCATCCGCTGACCGACAAGGGCCTCGCCGCCTTCCTCGCCGACTGGGCCAAGACCGGCCAGAAGATCGGCTGAGACCGGAGCAGTTCCAGGAAAAGTGTGTAACGATTTTCCGTCTGGGAATTGCGCAAGGCAAAAAGCAACTGAGTAGCAAAGAAGGCCGGGCAACCGGCCTTTTTTCGTGGCAAAGTGCCTATGCCTTGCCAGGTCACCTGCCTCGGCGATTGGCCGGAACGCCCATCGCGATCGTCATCCACGGGCGGAGCAAGGAGCGAAGCGACGCGCGCAGACCCGAGGATCCTGTGTGTTGGTTCTGGTGTATGGTTGAAGTGGGAAGGAGGCCGAGTGGATCCTGGTCGTCCTTTCGGACAGGC